>JABMDH010000077.1:14953-20216 GCA_015904075.1 Nitrospira sp. | reverse complement strand
GCGCAGGAGCTGAAGATGGAGGAATCATTTCGCCAGCTTACGACTCTCAGGAAACTATTTATAGAGACTTAATTGCTTTATTAGAAACTGCTAATGGCTTATTATCGGAAGATAACGAAGAAATTACCGGTGATATTCTCTTTGATGGCGATGTTTTACGCTGGAAAAAATTTGCTAATTCATTGCGCGTCCGCAGCAATTCCGCTTCTTCACGGCGCTTTGCACCCAGAGACGAGGTGATTTCTCCCTGGCGGCGATACCAGAGCGGCAAGGGAACCGAGAGTCCCCCGGCAAAGGCTTCCCGCCCCATCTCGCGCCAGAATCCTCCGTTGACCGTGACCGTTGGCATCCGTGATTGCCGCTCGAACTCAATTTTCCAGTCTGATTGTTCCACCGACTTCAGCAAGCGCTGAATGGTTGGATGCTGGTCCATCATACGCGCCATTAATCCTTCGATGTGCAACTCTCTCGGAATCCCTGTGAAGTCGCCTTGCACCACATAGGCCGATCCCAATGTCCCGCCGGTCAGCGTGTCCAGGACGACGCGATTGACCCGGACCGCATTATCTGCGCGGGCAACTTGCTGTCTGGCTTTCAGAACTTCGACCTCGGCCTTGATCGATTCAAATTGCGGCGCTTCTCCCGATTTCACCCTGGCCCTGACGATGCGCGCGACACCCTCGACAGTGTCGAGATTCTGCTTGGCAACGGCTGCAGATTGTTGGGTCAGCAACAGGCCGTAAAATGCCACTTTGACCTGCGACGTGAGATTCAGCCGCGTCTCCAGCATGCCGGCATTGGCAGTCGCCAGTCCCAAATCTGCGACCTGCTGACGCGCCGCCCGCATCCCCGGCCATTCGACCGGCTGTCCCACCGACATATTGTATTCCGTGAGTGATTGACGGTCCGGCGATGCCCCGCTACTCGTCCGGCCTGCATCACGCAGCTCACCATGGCCCGTGTATCCCATGACGGTCGGGTTCGGATACGCCCCGGCTGCAGTCTGCTGCCCGCGCTGCTGCTCAATCTGCCCTTCTGCTGAAAACACCAGGGGGTTTTTGGCCAAAGCCAGATCGACAATGGCATCCAGCGTATAGTTCTGCACTCCGGATTCTGCCGACACGTTGGGCACGGTCCACAGAAGGCCGACTTGCAGTACGCTCAGGACACATCCAAATGAGAGAGCCGACCGCATGCTCATCCACCTATCCGTGCGGTCAAGACACTTGTCCGATCCAGCTATCATTTGGAGATTGTAATCTTTATTGTCACGCGATTGATATGGAATATAACTATAGACAGGTCGTCATATCTTTTCAACGATATACGGGCTCGCGACGTGACGCTTCTACCTGGAAATGTATCGAGCTTGGAGTTTTCGGAGTCGCTTCTCTAACGACACGACATATGAAATCCAGAACTCGCAATTCCGTTCTCCACTCAACGCATCGACGGTTGCAGAAGAACCGGTCATGAACAATAGAGGTTAGGACGCTGTCGGGAGCGCACTCAGATAGAATGCACAAATCGCTGCAGTCGCCGCAACGTTCAATGACTCAACAGCACTGGCCATTGGAATCGTAAACCTGACCGCAGAGCGTTCCACGATGTATTCCGCCAATCCCTCTCCCTCATTACCAACTGCAATCATAAGCCGGTGGGGAATATCTTCGAACGCATGCGGGTTCAGCCCGAACATCTTCCGGACGATATCATACGCCTGTACCGGCAACAGGCTTGTGCACCGGGTGCGCTCACCGCCATGCTGAATTACTACCGCGCCGCCCTGCGAGGAGGCGGCGCCGCCCGCCAGCGGAAACTGGGCTATCCAGTGATCGATATCCCGACGCTTGTCATCTGGGGCTTGCAGGACCAGGCCCTGGCGCGCGAGAACCTCGACGGCCTGGATAAATTCGTGACTAATCTCACGGTTGTACAGCTGGAACACTCAGGACATTTTGTACATCAGGACGATCCCCGGCGGGTCACCCATGAGATCCTCAGTTGGCTACAACGCCGGGATGAGCGTTGCTAACCCAACACCCGCACTTGGATACACGTCACTTCTCTGCAGGAAGCCCTCTCAGCAATACCAGTCCCACAATGTGAGACTACTGTCTTTCTGGATATCCCTATGGCCGGCCTGATACAAGATGGCAGAAGTCTGGCGGTTACTGATCCGGCCTACAAGGAACATCGCACCATGATGTCACTCCTAAGAACCATCGGAATGCGCACCCCTGCCACGTCGGAGCACACGAGGAGCATGCCGCGCTCCATTCACCGCGCCGGCATGACAACAGTGCTGCTGGTAACCATCGCCATCATGGCTCAACCGGTGTATGCCTCAGATGTGGGCCAAACGAAATTCAAGCGTATCTCGACACAATACATCGCAGCGTTGGGCGATCCACATTCAACCTCCGGAAACGATGCGCAATCCTGGGGTCTGTGGCCGCTGGATCCAGGTCCTCGCGGCGTGAAGCTGAACCGCTATCAATCGCTCAAGGATGCCAATGGCATCGCCCCGACACGCTGGAAGTTCGACGAGACCGACTGGTGGCTAGAGGAACACGGCTTGATCATGGAGCAACCGACCGTTCCACTCCCGCCCGGGAAATATGTAGTCACGGGTGCCCGCAAGGTGACGGCCGTGCTGACGATTCATCCCGCCGACAGCCATGGCAACAGACGCTGGGAGCTCGATCAAGGCGCAACGCTCTACGACGTGACTCACCTGGCCTGCCGCTCTGCGCGCTATACACCGGCGACGGCGGGTGGTTCCTGCTCTCCGGCCAACGCCAAGCAGACAGCATTTCCCGTTGCACCAGGGGGAGCAATGCCTCCGGTCGAAGGCTGCACGAAGCAGGACTATGCGGTACTCATCGTAGTCGGCATGGGCGTTGAAGACTGAACAGCGTGGGCGCCTACTTGACCACACTGTTTGATGGCAATGTCTAAATCCCAGAACTGAATTGCTCAGACTACCCGCTCAAGTGCTACAACACCTGCACAATGAAACACTTCAGATACCGCGTCTCCGGCATGCTGGCGAGGATGGGATGGTCGGCGCTTTGACCACGTTGTTCGATCAAGCGGATCTCTCGCTTCGCGTCGCGGGCCGCGAGACGAATGCTTTTCCAGAGATCTGCCTCGGAGACAGGATGGGAGCAGGAGCTGGTCACGAGAAACCCTTCTGGCTTGAGCAGCTTTACGCCCAGAAGATTCACGTCCTTATACCCGGTCAATGCACCGGTTAAAGCCTGTTGGCTGCGGGCAAAGGCCGGAGGATCGAGAATCACCAGATCATACTTCCGCCCCGCCTTCACCAGCTTGCGCATCTCCTCGAACGCATCGGCTTGGCGATAGCTGCAGCGACCCTCCACCTTATTCATCGTCGCGTGTGTTCGAGCCATGGCCAGCGTGTCTTGACTGACATCGAGACCCTCCACTGACACGGCTCCGGCGAGCGCGGCATGAATGCCGAACGCGCCGGTATGGCAGAATACTTCCAATACTTCTGCTCCTGCCACGAGTTTGGCCCCTGCCAGCCGATTTTCCCGTTGATCGCAAAACCATCCGGACAAGAAACTTCGCAGACCCTTCCTGAATTTCCACCTGTGTCGGGCCACCGCCACGAAGAAATCTACGTTCGAGAGGAAGGCCTTCGAGTGCCCGGCTTTTCGTGTCGTTTCTTAGATAGACCGCCTCAGCATTCAACTCCTTCATCAGTACATCTGCCAACAGATCCTTGCGGCAGTCCATGCCATAGGACAGGGTCTGCATGACCAGCAGACGATCGTATCGATCCACGATCAAACCGGGCAATCGATCCCCTTCTCCATAAATCAGCCGGTAGGCGTTGGTCTGAGTGACAACCCGTTCACGCAGACGAATCGCTTGCTGAACCCTCTTCTTCCAGAACGCTTCGTCCACCGGTTCATCCTCAAACGTCACCAGGCGGACCCTGATCTTCGAATTGGGATTAAAGAAGCCTCGGCCGTAAAACCGGCCGTTCGGGTTGAGAACATCGACCAGATCGCCGGCCTGCGGCTCTCCAACCACTGCGTGAAGATGGCCGGCATAGATCCATACATGCCCCGGCCCATCCAGAATCCTGTGTGCCGCCAGCGTGACTTTCGGTATGTGACGAGGTGCCTCTGATCCCATATGTGTCTTATCCAATGCCGAAGGATGAAAGATCAAGTGCCTTGCAACCACATCATACCTGTCGCGCGCTCATAAAACTCACTTGACGGAGTGATGCCGGTGTGATTACCTCACGATATAGTCTCGTTCATACAACCTGCTCGGACATCGGACGAGTGCACATGGGTAAGAGAGCTACCATCGGTTCCGCAGTGCTGGATCGCCTGCATCGTCTTGGCGTTCGCCATATTTTCGGCATTCCCGGCGACTATGTTCTCTCGCTTTTTCAACTGATTGAAGCCTCGCCGATCAGACACATCGCGACGACCCGCGAAGACTGCGCCGGATTTGCCGCAGACGCGTATGCGCGCATCAACGGAATCGGCGCGGTCTGCGTCACCTATTGCGTCGGAGGATTGAACACCGTCAATGCCATTGCCTGCGCCTATGCCGAGCGATCGCCGGTCGTCTTATTGACCGGTTCGCCGGGCCTTTCCGAGCGGACGCGTACCCCCTATCTACATCACATGGTCAGGGACTTTTCGACTCAACGGGAAGTATTCGAGCGCATGACGGTCGCCGCAGTGACGCTTGACGATCCTTTGACCGCCGAACGGGAAATGGATCGGGCTTTTGCCGCACTCCTACGCTATCGGCGCCCCATCTATGTGGAAATCCCCCGCGACATGGTACACACACCGCTCACCGGCGCCGTGAAACCGATCTGTATCGACGATGAGCCGAGTGATCCGGCAGCATTAGACGAAGCGGTCGGGGAAGTCCGCACTATGCTTGCGTCGGCAAAGCGTCCGGCCATGCTGGTTGGAGCAGAGGTCGGACGATTCGGCCTCCAGGATGATCTCGCACGGTTGGTGGAACGAATGAACATCCCGATCGCCTCGACGCTGCTCGGAAAATCCATCATTCGGGAAGATCATCCACTCTATGTCGGGGTCTATGGTGGACTCATTGGACGGGAAGAAGTCCAGCAGTTCATCAACGATTCTGACTGCCTCTTGATCCTCGGCTCGATTCTCTCGGACGTGGAAGACTTGGACGCACGCTCGCCGTTGCTCTCCGAAGGCAGAACGATTCACGCAACCGCCGACCGCGT
>JABMDH010000077.1:7713-14853 GCA_015904075.1 Nitrospira sp. | reverse complement strand
AGGACTGTTCCGGCATCTCGACAGCGTCTTGACGGATAAGACCCTGGTGATCGCCGATGTCGGCGAATCTCTGTTCGCTGCGGCCGATCTGCATGTCCGCCATCGATTTGAATTCCTGTCGCCGGCCTACTACACATCGATGGGATTTGCCGTGCCTGCTGCTCTCGGTGCATCATTTGCCGATCCCAGCCTGCGACCTATCGTGCTGGTGGGGGATGGAGCCTTCCAGATGACCGGAACCGAACTGGCCAGTTGCGTCCGCTATGGACAGGCCCCCATCATCGTGCTGCTGAACAACCGCGGCTATTCGACCGAACGGGAAATCCTGGAAGGCCCGTTCAACGACGTGCATGAATGGCAATACGAAAACATATTCTTGCTGGTCGGCGGAGGCATTGGATCGCGCGTGAATACGCAACGGGAGTTCGAAGAGCGCCTCGCAGCAGCCTTTGCAGACCAGCGCCGGCCTCATCTCCTCAATGTCCTGCTCAGTCCGAGCGATCGCTCACCGGGCATGGTGCGGCTCGCCCGGCGTCTCGGCAAGAAACTTTCAACGGATAAACCCTAGCCCGCATTTCAGCCGCGGCTTAATCTTCCTCCGGGTTGATAATATGCAGCCCTGCCGTTTTGGATGCCGCTAACAACTGCGTGTCTGCACTGACGACCGTCAATCGCAACGGCTTCAATTCCAATGCCATGGCCAGATGCATTACTTGCGGAGACCGCAGAAACGGATATTCCAAGACAAGTTCCTTGGTCGCCAGGTAGGTCTTAATCGTGGGAACGATGAAGTCGAAGAGCCCCTGCTTCGATTCGATTTCGAACTTGTAGAGCACCGAATAGCAATCGTCCCGCGTCATGAGCCCCCCTTGGGCACGCGTCGACATAATGGAGTAGAAATCCGTGACCGACCATGTCGGCAAAATCACCACCTTCCCGCGCTTCACCAGCAATTTATTGACGATGCGCGTCCCCCGCTCCATGCTGTACCGCTTGACCAGCGCCGTCGAGTCAAAATAATAGTATGGCATCTCGCTACATCCTCTCCTTCAGAATAATTTCTGCCAACGGACCCGGGAGCTTGGAGAGACGGTCTTGTAGCTCATCGAGCGGCACTTCTTCATAGCCTTCTTTCCGCAAGGTGTCGCCGAGATTACCTTGATTGAAACTGATCGTATCTTCCTTTAGACGGTCATTCAGCCGCCGCTTCGCCAGACGGCTCGATATCTTATGCCCTGACTTCGTCAAACCGCGCCCACGGCTGCGTGGAGCACGAATCGAATTTCCCGTTGTCTTGCTCACAATCGTTCTTCCTCCTTCTTCTTAAGATAAACTGCTCCCTGACTCTCCCGCTGTGCCGATGCGTCCTCTCGTGGACAGCCCGCCGGCATGGTCACCGGTGCCGGCAACATCGCCTCTCCAAAAATATGCGCGGCAATCGCCGTTGCCGCCTCCGATGACAATTCGCGCTGCGCGACGCGCAATGACTTCGCCGTGGCTTCACGCTCTGTCAGATGGCCTTCCTTACCGCCGCGCGCGACTGCCCCAACCACACGTTTGGTAGCCACCTCCACAATGTCAAAGTCACTGCACCACCGAACATATTTGAAATTCGGGTCCTTGACGTGGATGGGAAACAGACGCACGGTGCCTCGAAGGAGCAATTCCGGTGCTACCCCACCGCCACCCGCCTCACCGGTTTTCACCGTGAGCCCTTCTCGGATAAGCCCTTCCGTCAAGGCACGTTGAATCGGCTCAGCATGATCGCCGGATACCTGTAGGGTCAGTACAAGATTCGTTGCCAGAAACCGTTCCAGTTCATTGGACAACTCATTCACGTCATAGGCGGCCGCGGTGCCGCGTCCGCTCGGACGGATCACGCGCAGATCGGCGTTATAGGCCTCTCGCAGCACGAGATTCCTGGCAGCTCGACGAAGATTCCCGATGATGCCATTCCGAGAAGGCAGAGACAGCCCAGAGTTAGACGGGCGCGCCTGAAAACGACTCGGCCATCGTGAGTCATTGCATCACACGCTGAATGATAAAAGCCGTTTGCCCTGGCACCAGATTGAGAGATCGTTCTGCTCGCCCCGCGGCAGATCCTTGGCCGGACGGTTGAATCTCCACATCATAGCGACCGGGAACGACCCAGGCGCGCGCCACATGAATTTCATCCGGCAATGTTTCCCAACTACGCTTGTCCGCCTCTTCTGACATGACAGCTATACCCTTCGTCAGCAACCCCACAAGAAGTCCGACCCAGGGACCAGCATCTTTTCCTGCAGCCCGATGAGCCCCGATTGCCGCCGCTTCAGCCATCGCAAACTTTGACGCCGCCCGTGCAAGTGCTTTGGCCGTTATGCCCGGCATCCGATCCGCAAGAGTCTTCTCAGCCAACGCCGTCACGTTATGCACCGGCTCCGATCGAACAGTGCGCGTACGCTCTTGCGCATCCTTCAGTATCAGGGTCTCAAATGGCACCCGCGTCTTTTGCGGCACGAGGCGGGGAAGCGCGACACGCACGACACGCCCACTAAGCCCGTACAACACACTGTCCACCACGGCCCTATCCCGCTGACGCGAAGATTGGGACAGTCCCCGATTGAGCAACACCAGCTGCAATGCATCCAGACTGATCGGGATGTCGAGGTAGCGATCCTCTTTCCGTGGAGCGCGACCATTATAACTGATCACAACGACTTGGGCGAGATCTTGGCGAGCCGAAGCCGGCTCACACTCAACATCGGAAAATTTACTCCGATAGTTCTCGAATTCCGCCGTCAGACCAAGCGCCTCAGCCATGCACAGCACATCGGCCCGCAAGGATGGAGGAGACGGGATTCTCAACCACCCCTGCATCGCCTCATAGGCTTCGAATGCGTTGCGGTAGGCGATAAACGCATTATTGAGGTCACCGGTCGCTTCGTACAAGATGCCGCTCACATAGCGGGCAAATCCGTCGTTTCGATAGCCGTTCGCCTCCTTCACCCGGTCGCCGAGCACATTCAGGCGATGGTCGATACGCCGCGCCTCTACAAGCGCTTCCGTCAAATTCCCCTGGACCGCGTAATTCAACGCTTTGACCACATTGATCATGACATGTTCGTAGGCCTCGCCTTCATATGGCAAGACATTGTCGTTGGTCAGAAATGCGGCGGCTTCGGAGCGGATGGTTCTGGTGTAGAGCCGCTCGACAACCTCTTCGGCCTGTTCCAACACCATATTGCTGTGCTGATACTCTCCGGCCAGCTGAAGAGTCAGGCCACGATCCATTCCATACAGAAGGCGGCTCTTCTCTCCATACTCCATCTCGTTTTGTTCAACGATAGAAGCCGCCATCGCAGGATCGCCGGCAAGCAAACTTTGTTCAATGAGCACATACCGGTTGATGGAAGGACCACAGCCCGTCAGGAGAATCAATCCGACAAGGACACAGGCAGAGGAGACTGAAGTGAGACCGCTCCACCGCACACAACCACCGTGGGCAAAGCGTGAGAGGAAGGCGTTCAACTGGGTCCGTTGAGCCTAAAAGACCGTTCGCTTCTTTTCGACGACTTTCTTGATCTTCTTCTGTCCATACCAGACCTTCGCGTTGCTTTCGAGGTCAATCATCTGGAGATCAACTTGGTAAAACACCGCCTTGGTCCCGTCGGCTTCGTCGAGGATCGTCGCGATGGTGCCCTTCATCATGTAATCAGCCCCCGTCTCTTTTCCCGGGGCCTTCTGCGTTTCTTCACGGGCATGCACCGCTTGTTCTTTTCGTTCAGTCCGGATCTCGTCCCTCTCGCCCTTCCCGGCAACGAACGTGACCTTCTGAGAGTTCGTGAGTTCACGCTCCAAATCCGTAATGAAGGTCTGGACGCTGATATGCTCATGGCTGCTGTTCAGCACGGTCCCGACTACAACCACCGGCTGACGCCGGCTTGCCTGAGTGAAATTGCCAAGCCACGGATACTGCAACGCATCCTTCACCATCGCCTCAGCCACCATCCGAGAATCGGTATCATTCCACCGACCGCTCAAATCCGTCACAACACCGGCGTCGACACGAGTCACTTTCGTCTCATGCCCGCACCCGGCCACGGCAACGACCGCACAGAGGACAATCGAATAGAACCGGCGATACTGCTGAGTCACGTGAACGCTCCGTTAGAGGTTGATGGCCAGGATGCCGTACCGTTCGGACACTATCTGACCATCCGCTTCTCTTCTTCTTTCTCAAGACGATCAAATAGCTTATCCGCGTTCTTTCGTACAAAGTCACGGACCTGCGCATTCAATTCCTTCGCTTGCTCCATATTATTTTTCATATCCTCAAGGCTCAGCTTGGTCAGGACATAATAGGTATTCGTTTTCTCGTCCTTGTACCGATCGATGGGACGGACGCCGCTGAGCGTCGCCGTGGTCACAGTCTTGATCGCACGTTCGACATTCTGCTCTTCAGTATTACGCGTAAAATCGCCGGCTGTTGTGGCCGCGGCGTAATCCCTCATCAGATAACCCGTATACGTTTCAAAGGTCTTGGCTATCTCGGCCCGCCCGCGATTTTCCGCGGTGTCCCAGGCAAGCGGTTCATTACGCACACCGACCACCGATCCCACGCCATAAAACGATTTGCTATCCTTCTCGTTCATCACCCCGGACCCCTTCTCCACCCACTTCGGAGGACCGCCGCACGCCACAAGTCCCATGAGAAGAACAACACCAAGACCTATGCTGGCCAGTCTTGTACCCATCACTTGAGACCGTATCATAAGATCCTCCTTCACCATAAAAACTGTTCCGTTATCGCTCAGGAACGCGCTGCGAGAACAAGTGAATTTATGCTAACATGCGTTCCTGGTTCCGTCAACGGAACGCGTTCCCGATCGTTGCCACGCAGGCAGTGATTCATGAGTTCAATCATTCCTTGAGGAAACCTTATGGCAGACATTCAGATCGAAGACGGGATCATCAAAATTACCAATCTCGACATCCAGGACCCCAAAGCTGCCGCTGTATTGGCTGCGTATCCCCAGGCGCGCTGGGCGGAAATTACGCGTCGAGCGGTCAAAATCGGGCTGGGCTATCTCAAGGGAGGGGAGCAGGGATAACACTACGGTTTCTGCTTTGCGGCCTGATCCGCTTCTGTGACCACCGATCGCGCGCTGCACGGCAAGCTGCCCTGAGGCGAGCGCCTCGTCGAGATTCGGAACTGCTTCCAAGTGGATGTAACTTTTGAGAACATACGCATCGCCATAGGTCGGATCGTACTCAATCGCATGATTGAGACGCTCCAACGCCGCTGCCGCTGATTTCCCTTCCTGAAGCATGGCATACGCTTGTTCGTAGTGACTTCTGGCCGTCCGTTGACGTTCCACAGAATCGTTGCGCCCGCTGCCCGACTGAAGCGCGGCCTTCCGCCCTTCAACCAATACCGTATCCCCATCCCCATCAATCCTCAAACTGGTGGGGTGCTGTTGCCCCTGGGAGTCCGCTTGTATCCGTTGCGTAAGATAGTCCCCCAGTTCTGACGCCATGAGCCACCCATTCTTATCCATGTCAGCCGCGCCTGCGAGTCCAGCCAGCAACGCCTGAACAAAAAAACTTTTCCCATCGGAACGAGAGGAGAGTTCTCCCTTGCGGGCGGCACTGATCACCTGCACCGCACGCCGGTCCATATCGGCCTCCGGAACAAGCCGGCCCTCAAGTGACACCGGCGGCGGCGACGTTAATTCCCATCCAAATACGGGAGCATCCAAAAGAAGGAGTGTGTGTTTGGAAGCCGATCGCCTGGTAAATTCTTTCAAATGCTCCACGGTCACGGCCTTTGCCGCATTATTCACCTGTGCATCAGCCGGCACGAGATAGCTCCGGTCTTCCCCCTCGGCATCTTGTACCGATCCTGCATGTCCCACGTAGAAGATCACCAGCCGGTCCATACGCCCGACCTTTCTCGGCAACATATCGTTCAGCACCTGCTGCAACCGACGAAAGACCGCATCCTTTTCGTAAATCTCGACGACCTCATCGAACCCTAACTGGCGAAATGCCTGGGCCACTTGTTTCGCGTCATTGACCGCCCCTCGAACAGGCGGCGCGACAACATAGCCTTCAATCCCGATCACGATCGCCCAGGACTTGTAATAGAGACCGTCCGGCTTCCCCAGTTGGGCGTGAGCAATTGAGGGAATCCCGTATGGCGTAACGCCTAAAGAATGGCTCACGATCAGAACAGCAATCCCAACAATGGAAAGAAGTCGTTTCATAGATTTTCGCAGCCTACTGCCAGGCTTTGATGGCTGTCAAGAAATCCACTTGAGAATTCGGCCACTTCCCCTAATTTTCATAAGAGTCGTGAGACATGACCTCCCCCTGTACAAATGTATGGTTGCAGGAGCTTCCACCTTTCTCCATAATAGTACATCCTTGGGACCATACTCAGTAGATCGAGGAGGCAGACAGACTATGAGTGATCAGATCGCGACTCTCTTGAAGGAAAGCCGGACATACCCGCCAACCGCGAAGACGATTGAGGCTGCCTATATCAAGGACTACGAAACTGAGTACAAGAAATCCATTGCCGACCCTGAAGCATTTTGGAGCGCTGCGGCAAAAGAGCTGGAATGGTTCTCTCCCTGGAACAAAGTCCTTGAATGGAATTACCCCTGGGCCAAGTGGTTTGTCGGCGCCACCTGTAACATTGCCTACAACTGCCTGGACCGCCACGTCAAAACATGGCGCAAAAATAAAGTCGCACTGATTTGGGTGGGGGAACAGGATCAGGAGCGCGTGTTCACCTATGGTGAACTATCCCGGCAGGTGAATCGCTGCGCCAATGCGCTCAAAAGACTGGGCATCACGAAGGGCGACCGGGTTACCATCTATCTCCCCAAAGTTCCGGAACAAGTCATCGCGATGCTGGCGTGCGCCAGGATCGGCGCCATTCACAGCGTCGTCTATTCAGGCTTCAGCGCCCCGGCTCTCGCCAGCCGTATCATGGACGCCGAATCGAAACTCGTGATCACCGCCGATGTCGGCTTCGATCGAGGGAAAACGATCCACTTGAAACCAGTCGTAGACGATGCACTGAAGACGTGCCCCACGGTGGAACATGTGATCGTCGTCCGTCGCCAGAGTCCGGAACAGCCGCTGTCCGCG
>JABMDH010000077.1:5331-7613 GCA_015904075.1 Nitrospira sp. | reverse complement strand
TCCGGCGGTTGCGGAAGCCGCCGTGATCGGCAAACCACACAAGACCGTCGGCGAATCCATCAAAGCATTCATCATCCTGAAACAGGGAGAGCAGGACAGCCCGGCACTGATTAAGTCAATCAAGGGTCAGGTACTGAAAGAGTTGGGCAAAATCGGCGTCCCATCCGAAATCGATATCGTCTCATCCCTTCCAAAGACCAGGTCCGGGAAAATCATGCGCCGCGTCCTGAAAGCGAAAGAACTCGGACAGGATCCGGGGGATATTTCAACAATCGAGGAGTAACCGTCTTGGCACGGGGCCAGCGCAAACCGGGCGAGCCGATCTATTTGAGGCACCACATCATCAGCCTTGCGCTGGCCGTAGGACTCCCCCTGGTTCTGTTACAGCTCTACAAGATCTATATCGGCCCCATCGACTTCGGCATACAGCTCCTGGTGGTCGTCATCACCTCCATATTTGCCGGAGCCGTGCTGTATCTCACCTACCGTTCCTCGGCAAAAAACCAGCCGTAGCGTGACGAGACCGTCTCGATCCTCGTCCATTTCTTGGCCCAGCTACACGCAATTTGTGGCGTGATTTCCTCTCATCGTCACCCCTATGAGCAGGAACCGCACCAGCAAAAACCCTTGAAATTCCATGTCGGCATGCTGCTTGCGTTGTTGAGCGAGCAAGGAAGTTGTTTCGCCTCGCAAGCCTGTCGAGATTCGAACATCGATCTCGGAAGCGGCTTGGAGTAACCAAGGAGGGCATCGGTATGGGGTCACAATCAATACAGGAATCTACAGAGACTCTTTTGAATCGGAGAGGCCGGGTATCGCCCCTTTGCCTCTCCATACTGCTCGCTGGAGCCTTCAGTGCCTCGCTGATGGCCGGCCCTGCCAATGCTGGCGATCGAAACAATGACCGGTTTAGTGACCGGTTTACGAATACGGACCACAAGCATAGCCTTGTCATGCATCCGTATAGTGATCCCATTTTGCGAAGTATGGTGATGCAGCTCCAACGCGAGGTCGAAACCCTCAAGAAAGAAATTGCCGCAAGACCCGTCACCGGTACCGGCACAAGCACCGGCCCAAGCCTGGCTGATTTCAACACACTGAAGGGGCGCGTAGATGCTGCAGAAACCACATTAGGACAACATACGACAAGTCTGAGCAATCCCGTGCTGGCACTGAAAGACTATCTGAAGATTGAGACAACACAGCAGAATGGCCTGCTTGGCCCCCATATCATTTTCAGCGGGGCAAACGTGCATATCCGGAATGGAGCGAATGCAACCACTACCGCGAACAGTCTCGGAAATCTGGTGCTCGGCTATAACGAGACCGCTCCGGGCGTTGCTCGCGACGGCTCACACAACCTCGTGGGCGGCCAGGGGAACTCATTCCGATCGTTCGGCGGGCTTGTTTTTGGCACTGACAATGTCATCTCCGGCCAGTTTGCAACAATCCTGGGAGGAGAGCGCAATGTTTCCAGCGGCCTGAAAGCCAGCGTGGTGGGAGGCGGCATGAACACTGCGAGCGGACCATACTCGGCTGTGAGCGGCAGTATGAGCAATACCAGTTCAGCGAATTACGACCTCAAGCCGATGCCGCCGGCTGGTGGTGGCGGCGGTGGCGGATCCTTCTAAATAATCTCCTCAGCAGCCGGGCTCCCCATGGGGCCCGGCTCCTCTCCTTGAGCATCCTCGAACTTTTCACTCCCGATAAAACATAGGCACAGGCGGGTGTAGACGACATCGCCTCAGACCGAGGAGTCAGATCAATCCGCGCTTCTGCAAGTAGTCCCTATCAATGACGGGAGAGGACTTGGGAAGCTGGCTGCGTTCCTGGAGGAGGCGTTCGACATACTTGCCAATGAGGTCGGATTCAAGATTGACAGGATCGTTGCCCTGTTTGAGGCCAAGGGTGGTGACTTTGGCCGTATGCGGAATGATCGCAATATTGAAGGAATGCTCTCCGACTTCATTGATAGTAAGACTGATGCCGTCAACCGTGATCGAACCTTTCCCCACACAGTAGCGCAGGATGGCGGGAGGCGCCTCGATCACGAAGATAATCGCATTGCCTTCCTGGCGCCGGCTACGAATGACTCCGACCCCGTCTACATGGCCCGCCACCAGATGCCCGCCGATACGTTCATTCAACTTCATGGCCCGCTCGAGATTCACCGGCATTCCCACAACCATGTTGCCCAGTGTGGTCACTGAAAGCGTCTCAGGCGAAACCTCCACAGAAAAATCACGTTCACTTCGCGACACCACGGTGAGACAGGTTCCATT
>JABMDH010000077.1:0-5231 GCA_015904075.1 Nitrospira sp. | reverse complement strand
ATCAATCCCCGCTTCTGCAAGTAGTCCTTATCGATGATGGGAGAGGACTTTGAAAGTTGGCTACGTTCTTGGAGGAGGCGCTCGACATACTTGCCGATGAGGTCGGATTCAAGATTGACAGGATCGTTGACCTGTTTGAGGCCCAGCGTGGTCACTTTCGCCGTATGCGGAATGATGGCGACACTGAATCCATGGTCGGTCACGTCGTTGATCGTGAGACTGATGCCGTCCACGGTAATCGAGCCTTTTGCAACGCAATAGCGCAAGATCTCTTGAGACGCCTCAATCGCGAAGAAAGTGGCATTACCGTCCTGCTGCCGGCTGCGGATGACTCCGACCCCGTCTACATGGCCGGCCACAAGATGCCCGCCAATGCGCTCGTTCATCTTCATGGCCCGTTCCAAATTCACCGGCGTTCCCGCCGCCATACTGCCCAGCGTCGTCACCGAAAGCGTCTCAGGCGACACCTCCACGGAAAACTCTCGTTCACCGATCGAGACGGCAGTGAGACAAACGCCGTTAACGCTCACACTGTCCCCAATTTTCAGGTCACCCATCACGGTCGAAGCCAGGACGGTCACTCTCGTCCCTGCCAGCGTTTTTTCCAGCATACTAATCGCGCCCATTTCTTCGACGATGCCGGTGAACATAGATGACTCGCTTTCTGTGAACGACAATGATCCGCCAGTCGGGCTGTTCTCTTCCAACTTGGCGGGACGGATTATACCATCACAGCGCCGGACGATCTTCCCCTCATGACCAGCCAAAACACTCCGCCAGCCGCCAGCTGAATACCAGCGATAACGGCAAAGGCCTGTCCATAGCTCAACGTTGCAATCAGCAGCCCTGCGAGCAGCGGCCCGCTGGCGTGACCGATATCCATGATCGTGCCCTGCATTCCCATCCCAGCCCCTAGCGTCTTGAACTCGGAGCTGTCTGCCACAAGGGCTGAGGAGGACGAGGACACGACTGCTTCACCAAAGCCGAACCCAGCCGACAGCACCAACAATATTCCAAATGCCGACGACTGCGGGATACAGACAAACGTCCCGGCGCAGATCAGGAGGCCTATGAGAATCAACGGCTGACGACCTACCCGATCAGACACCCGGCCCATGATCGGCTTGGAAAAGAATGACGTGAAGGATTGGACGCTAAACAGCAAACCAACTTCACCTGGATTCAATCCGACCGACACGCCATACAGCGGCAAAAATGCCATCAATGCGCCGTTCGCAACCATCTTGGCAGCATCCGTCATACTGGTGATCAGCACGATCTTATTTCTTGCAACAACGGCAAATCCCTTCCACATTTCAGAGAGCACCGCCCCTACTCCCTTAGTCTCCAATCGCGGGGTGGCGACGTCCAGATGAAGACTATAGAACAACACCATTCCAACGCAGCCAATAATACCAGCCGTGACAAACGCTGTCTGAAATCCTGCCGCATAGACCAGATAGCCTCCGATCAATGGCCCGAGCAGCGCACCGGATTGGGTGCAGGCCGTATAGGTACCCAGTGCCGCTCCACGCCGATCCCGATAGAGTTCCGCCACAGTAGCCAGGGCGCTCGGCGCAAAGATCGCCGTAGCAAGCCCGTGGACAAACCGCAGCACGGTAAGCGCATCTACGTCAGTAACGAATGGGTAGAGAAACGGCGGCAGCCCGAACGCCACCACACCGATTCGCAACAACAACCGCCTCCCATAAATATCAGAGAGGGCCCCGGACGGCAGCTTGAGAAAGACCCCGGTCAACGTCGAGACCGACACGATCAGGCCGATCCGTTCCGGACTCGCGCCAAGCGATTCTGCAAAGAGCGAGAGTACGGGCATCCGCACCATGTTGTAGCTGATAAAGCTGAATATGCCGACGGCACAGACCAACAGGAAACTACGCGATGTGGTCATGGGGTTGGTCCGTTCAGACGACCTGTACAGCTGGAATCGTTCCCCCCTCCAAGCGACTTCCTCAAAAAAGCGACGTCGCAATCAGAAAAAGCGGGTGGTGCCATTGCTTCAAACAAGACACGCTCAGGATGCTGCCTCATAACCACGCCTAACCGATTGACCGTTTCCGCTCCTTTCCGCAATTTCCCTGTCAAAAGGATACGATTGTCCAGCTTAGTATAGGCCACTACAGTACTGTCCACCGCTTCAGCACCGCTGGATTCCAATGTCGATGTCATTCTCAGTAACACGACCGCCTTCCCCGTAACATCAGGAAGCAGCCGGCTGTTGTGCGAGCCTTCGAGATAATAGAGTCGAGATGTCCGGTCTTTATAGACAAGCTGTACGATCCCCTCCGTCCCTTCTCCATCACTACCCCAGAATCGGTCAGGCCCCCGTTCTTCGGACTTATACATCCCAAGCTCAAGACGATTGATCAGAACAGTCGCAACCGGAGGATGATCCAACAAATACTCATATGTCGATTCGGACAACGCCGCCCGGATCGGCCCCACCGTATTGACCGTCGTATAATTGACGATAATCGATTGTAGCCGGCAGGCCCACTCGGGATCGACCTGTTCGACAGGAAAGACCATTCCTGCATGGTGAGGAGATATCGTACAGGTTTCTGATCCTACCACCCTGACCAGTAGAGCCAGTTCCAGTCCGGTTGCAATAGCCAGCACCCCAACCAAGGTCTTCCATGGAAGCCATGATTCGGCGCTCATGAGCCTTACCCCCATTATTCATAACAGTGTGTGGTGAAACATATTCGGTGGAATATGTTTCGGATTTCCGGTTTTGAGTTGCGGAATGTGGGAAGGGATATCCTGACAACACGAAACATGAAACCCGAAACTCGCAACTCCGTTCTCCAGATCAACGAGTCGCCGATTGGAACAGACCTGCTCATGAGCCATGCGAGTGAGTGCGGAATTACGACCGTCATGACAGAAACAATCCGCCCCTCTACAGCTTACCTTCCACAACAAGGTCGCCCCCGACAAAACGGGTCTTCAAGTTGTGCAATGTGAAAGCCGATGCGAGATGAACCGGACTCTTCCCACCGATCACACTCTTCGCGTTGATCCCGCCAAGCAGCATTGCCGCCATATACAAGCGAACATGTTGCACCAGTTTGGCCTGAAGCATCGCCGCATTGATTTCTCCGCCGCCTTCAACCAGCAACGACGTCACATCCCGCCTGCCAAGCTCACGCATTAATGCAGACAGGGAGACTTTCCCCCGTACAGTGGGAAGCGTCAGCACCTCGATGCCCTGTTTCAGCAACACCCGTCTCCTGGATGCCGGAGCCGAATCGGTCGTCGCCACGATGGTCTTGGCTCTCTTCTGTCCAGAGAGAACCTTCGCCTTCATCGGAATCCGCAAGGTGCTATCGACCACGATGCGAAGCGGTTGAGTCGAGGCCGGCCTGTTGAGCTGTGGACCGATCCTCGCTGTAAGGGCGGGGTCGTCGGCCAGCACTGTTCCAATCCCGACCATGACGGCATCCACACACGCACGAAGATCGTGTACTTCCTGCCGGGATTGCTTACAGGTAATCCACATGGACTCACCGGAAGCCGTCGCAATCTTTCCATCGAGTGTCATCCCCGCTTTGAGAATGACATACGGACGCTTCGCCTTAGTCCAATGAGCATAGGCTTCGTTCAAGGTCTCCGCCTCTGCCTGCGCGATACCACCCGTGACGGAGAGACCGGCTCGCCGAAGCGCCACAAATCCCCTTCCCTTGACCGCTGGGTTCGGATCGGTCATGGCAATCACCACGCGGCTGACGCCGGATCGAATCACTTCCGGGACACAAGGTGGCGTTCGTTTATTGAGATGACAGCAGGGTTCCAGCGTCACATAGAGCGTCGCGCCACGCGCGCGGCGACCTGCCTGCCGGAGAGCCAGAACTTCCGCATGGGGAAGACCGGGACGGAGATGAAAGCCTTGTCCGACAATGCGGTCTCGCTTGACGACCAATGCGCCGACCATCGGATTCGGACTAGCCGTTCTTCGGCCCTTTGCCGCAAGGCGAAGGGCCAGGGTCATGTAGTGAAGATCTTGCGCGCGCCCACTCACCGCTTTGTGCGACCGGTGGAAGATCGGCGGCCTGCACGGATCGGCTTTGCAGACCTGGCTCGAGACGCAGCAGACGATCTGTCCGTTGTCTTGGCCTCGGCGTCGGCCAATGCGGCGTGTGCAGCGGCAAGCCGGGCAATGGCAACCCGATAGGGTGAACAACTGACGTAATCCAATCCCAATTGATGACAAAACTCCACGGAGCTGGGATCGCCGCCATGCTCGCCGCAAATGCCGAGCTTAATGCCGGGCCTGGTCTTGCGTCCTCCGCTGATAGCCTGTTTCATCAACGTTCCGACGCCTTCCCGGTCGAGGACGGCAAATGGATCGGATTCCATGATGCCGACGGTCTTATAGTAGTCGATGAATTTCGCCGCATCGTCCCGGGAAAACCCGAACGTGGTTTGCGTCAGATCATTCGTGCCGAACGAGAAAAACTCCGCCTCTTCCGCAATCCGATCGGCAGTCACCGCCGCGCGCGGCAACTCGATCATGGTCCCGATCAGATAGGAGAGCTTGACGTTATAGCGCTTCATCGTCTCCTGCGCGACTTCGCGGACCAAGTCCTTTTGCGACTTCATTTCCGCTCCGGCACTATCTTCTTGCCTTCCTTGGCCAATTCACAGGCCGCTTCCATGACCGCGCGCGCCTGCATACGGGTGATCTCCGGCATCGTGATTCCGAGCCGGCATCCGCGCAGACCCAGCATCGGATTGAATTCATGCAGCTCTTCAACGCGGGCCAGCAGCCGCCGCTTTTCGTCGAGCGCAGCGCTGTCTTTGCCCGTCAATTCGAGCTGCGCGATCTCGACCATCAACTCCTCCCGCTTGGGAAGAAACTCGTGAAGCGGCGGATCCAGCAGCCGAATCGTCACCGGATAGCCCTGCATTTCACGGTAGAGCCCGATGAAATCCTGTTTTTGGAGAGGCAGGAGCTGATCGAGGTACTTTTCGCGCTCCTCTTTCGTTCTGGCCAAAATCATCTTCTGCATGACCGGAATGCGGTCTTCCGCGAAAAACATGTGCTCGGTGCGGCACAGCCCGATGCCTTCCGCACCGAACCCTCGGGCGATCTTCGCCTGCTCCGGCACATCGGCATTGGCCCGCACCCTCAATTTGCGCACGTTGTCCGCCCACGAGAGAATCATCGCGAACCGCTGGTATTTGTCCGACTTTTTGGCATCCAGCTT
>JABMDH010000076.1:19361-23180 GCA_015904075.1 Nitrospira sp. | reverse complement strand
CCTGCTCTTTCGGCATGAGAAGGTCCTTCGCCTGGCTGGTTTGGAGAGCCACCATGCTACTGCACACCAGGCTGATGGCAATCCAACGTCCTACGCAACCCACCCCCGGATGATGGTTCCACCTGGCCATGACCGCATCGTATCGGCGCATCCGTGGCCGGTCAATCATCGAATGTCATTCTTGCCGTCCGGACCAGCTGTGATAGAGTGCTCTCCGGTCTATTTCGCAGTGGACAGATTGCTATGCCGGACACCGCCTCATTCGTACCGCAGCCTGGAGTAACCGATTCCGCCGATCGCTCGCCATCGGCCCGCTCGCAAGAACAGGAGCCGGGACGCCGGTTCGGCATGCGTGACGGGCTCTTCCAGGCCGTTACGCAAGGCGGCGGGGAACAGTACCTGTCCGCGTTTGCCCTTCTCGTCCATGCAACACCATGGCATTTAAGCATCCTGTCCGCCATGCCGCAGCTGTTAGGCGTCTGGGCGCAACTCGTCTCCGTGAAAGTGTCGCATTGGTTCTCGAGCCGTAGATCACAGATCTTCTGGGGCATCATCGGGCAATCCGCCGCCTGGATTCCGATTCTCGCCCTGCCCTTATTGTGGCCCGATCTGGGCCCTTGGCTGCTGATCGCCGGTGTCGCGCTGTACTTTACCTTCACCCATTTTACGTCCCCGGCATGGAACAGTCTCGTCACCGATCAGCTTCACGCCAACGAACGAGGCATGTACTTCGCACAACGGTCGCGGGTGATGGCCCTCACGAGCTTCCTGGCGCTCGGTCTGAGCGGTGTGTTATTGAGCGTCTTCGAACATTGGCACCTGCTCTGGATCGGCTTTGCCGTCATGTTTCTCATCGCCGGCCTGAGCCGTAGCGCCTCGCTCCTCTCTCTCATGAAAGTGCCTGACCTCCCGTGTCATGCATCAACCGAGAAACCCACGGGCTTCCGGGTGTTTGTTCGGACCGGTGTCTCCAGGGATTTTCGTCAATTTCTTCTCTTCTCGATTCTCATGCACCTGGCGGTGCTGATGACGGCTCCCTTCTTCGTCATTTATATGCTTCAAGACCTCCGGTTCGCCTATTGGGAATATGGCGTGTGGCTCGCAGCGGGAATCCTTGGCCAATTCATCACGCTCCCTGCCTGGGGCCAATTCGGGGATCGCTTCGGGAACAAAGCCCTCCTCACCTTTACCGGGCTGCTGGTTCCCATCCTGCCGATGCTTTACCTATTGAGTACAGCCTGGAGCTTTCTTGTGGTCGTGAACTTTTTCGGAGGAGTGGTCTGGGCAGGACTCGGCCTGGGCCTCAATAACTACGTGTTCGATGCGGTGCAGCCGGCAGATCGGGCCAAAGCAGTAGCCGTCTCTGCCACAGTGAATGCCATCGGATGGGCACTGGGCACGCTGATCGGCAGCTGGCTCATCAGTTCTGTCCCGGCATCCTTGCAGCTGGGAAGCCTAGCCCTGCATCCCGCGTCGAATCTGCCGTTTCTGTTCTTTCTCTCCGGCGTGCTTCGACTGCTCGTGTCCGCATCATTGCTCCACACGTTCCACGAACCCCGCGCGGTGGAGCATCGCGCCCACCATCGATTACTGTGGGAACTTCCGCTGCTTAAACCGCTGCGCCAGCTCACATTCCGCCGCCGTTAGCCCGCCGGATGCATAATGATTACGGCATCGTCGGGTTAACCGCCCGTTGTTGTTCCTCTTGTTTTAATTTATCGAAGGCCTTGTCCGCATGAGTGCGAACCTGATCCGGTGTCACCGTCGGAGCAGGCGGCGCCGGCTGATGACCCGCGCAAGCGCCAAGCCCCAACAGCAACAGGCCCACAAAACCGGCCACCAAGTACAGGCGATGCTCAACGATCGACCGCGGAAAGTGCTGAACTGGCACAGCCCGGCGCATGCTTTTCACCAACTGTTGCGCTAGGATCTTGAATGCACATCCTCACCTTTACCGGACTGCTGGTCCCCGTCCTGCCGATGCTTTACCTATTGAGTACAGCCTGGAGCTTTCTGGTAGTCGTGAACTTTTTTGGAGGAGTGGTCTGGGCAGGGCTCGGTCTGGGTCTCAACAACTACGTGTTCGATGCGGTGCAACCGGCAGATCGGACCAAAGCGGTCGCGGTTTCCGCCACTGTAAATGCCATCGGATGGGCACTGGGCACACTGATCGGCAGCTGGCTCATCAGTTCGGTTCCGGCATCGTTGCAGCTAGGAAGCCTCGACCTGCATCCTGCATCGAATCTGCCGTTTCTCTTCTTTCTCTCCGGCGTGCTTCGCTTACTCGTCTCAGCATCATTGCTCCACACATTTCACGAACCCCGCGCGGTGGAGCATCGCGCCCACCATCGATTGCTGTGGGAACTTCCGCTGCTTAAACCGTTGCGCCAACTCTCAATCCGCCGCCGTTAGCCCGCCTGATGCGCAATGGCTACGGCGTCATCGGGTTAACCCCCCGTTGCTGTTCCTCTTGCTTTAATTTATCGAAGGCCTTGTCCGCATGCGTGCGAACCTGGTCAGATGTCACCGTCGGCGCAGGCGGCGGCGACTGTTGCCCTGCGCAAGCGCCAAGTCCCAACAGCAACAGGCCTGCCAAACCGGCCGCCACGCTGCGCGCCATTCCATCGTGCTGTGGCATTTTTCTTATCATGCGCAACCTCCTCACGGGTTGTTCTTTCCAGCAATTCTCACGCTTGTCGACGATCATACTCCCTGCTTCCTGCGAATGCCATGCGCCTAACGCCGTTGACTCACCAAGACCGGCAGCGTATGCTCCGCGATGAAAATTGGCTCTCCACTCCATACACTGAGGCCCCCATGTCATTGCGCGACCGCCTGACCGACGATCTCAAACTCGCCATGAAGTCGAGGGATCAACTGCGGATGGATGTCATCCGGATGATTAAAGCCGCAATCCTGAACAAAGAGGTCGAGCTGAGAAAGGATCTGGACGATGCGGAAATGAGCCGGATCATGACCACGCTCATCAAGCAACGCCGGGAGTCCGTCGAGCAGTTTGAAAAGGCCCAACGGAGTGAATTGGCTGAGAAAGAACGCAAAGAAATCACGATTATCGAAGCCTACCTCCCCAAAGCCCTCTCTGCAGAAGAGCTTGACGGCATCATCACATCGGTCCTGGCCGATACAGGAAGTCGCTCCCTTAAGGACATGGGAGCCGTCATGAAGGCCGTGATGGCGCGTCTCACAGGCCAAGCCGTCGACGGCAAACTGATCAGCGACCTGGTCAAAGCCAAACTCACGTAACGATCTGCGAATTCCTTGCTATACTTGAGGGAGGCTGAGGCAATTCCTGCAATGCCGATACGAGCACACGAGACCGTAGGGTAAGCCCGATGGCCATTCTCATTGTCGATGATTCTCCCGATCAGCACCTGTTGCTCCGGTCAATGCTGACGAAGGCCGGCCATACCGATATCGTAACAGCTGATTCCGCGCAGACTGCATTCGCAACCCTCCAGCCCGATGACACGCGCGCCCCAATACATATCGACTTGATTCTCATGGATGTCCTCATGCCGGACATCGACGGCATCACGGCCTGCAGACAGATTAAACAACACGACCAGCTTCGGGACATTCCGGTCATCATGGTGACCGCCAAGAACGATATCGAGAATCTGAAAGAAGCCTTTTCGGCCGGCGCCATGGATTACATCACCAAGCCGGTCAACCGCATTGAATTGCTCGCTCGCGTCACCTCGGCGCTGACCTTGAAACGTGAAATGGACTGCCGCAAGGAGCGCGAAGCTGATCTGCGCCGCAGCAACGAAGATCTCCAGCGAGCCTTGAAAGAGGTGA
>JABMDH010000076.1:13644-19261 GCA_015904075.1 Nitrospira sp. | reverse complement strand
GAACGGGCAGATCTGGGCGGAAAGCGTGGTCGGCAAAGGCAGTACCTTCCATGGCTCGATCACACTCGGCGTGCAACCAGTTCACGACGTCTCGAAACTGCCTGCTCCGATCAGCCTCTCGGGAATCAACACGCTTGTCGTGGATGACCACCCCACCAATCGCCTGGTCCTTCGAGAGACACTGACCGCCCAAGGAGCCCTGATCACCGAATCCGATACCGGCGCCGCCGCAATCCAGGCGCTCCGTCACGCATGCGAACACGGCACTCCGTATGAACTCCTGCTCCTCGATGCCAGTCTGCCGGATATGACAGGCTTTCACATGGTCGAGCAGCTCAAAACCTTGGCCGTAGAAAAAGGGCTGGTGACCATCATGCTCACGTCGGACCATTGGGCCGACGATATCGCCCGCACCTACGATCTCGGGTTAGGAGGGTATCTGGTCAAGCCTATTCGCCGCGCTGACTTGCTTCAAACGATTGGCATCGCGTTGAATCGCGCAAAAGGGCCCAAGCCTGACACGTCAGCCAAGTCCACACAACCTGCAACGTCCGTAGCAGACCAGCCACTGCGATTGCTTCTGGTCGAAGACTCGCCGGACAATCAAGTGCTGGTGAGTTCCTATCTCAAACAAACCAGCCACTCGCTCGACATCGCGGATAACGGGGCGATCGGAGTGGAGAAATTCAAACACCATCCATATGACGTCGTGCTGATGGACATCCAGATGCCTGTACTGGACGGGTATGGCGCGACAAAGTCGATCCGCGAGTGGGAACGGACTCATGACTTGCCGCCCGTTCCGATTATCGCCCTCACCGCCTACGCGCTCAAGGAAGAGACTGATAAGATTTTTCAAGCCGGCTGTACCACGCATCTCACCAAGCCCGTGAAGAAAACCACCCTATTGGAAATTCTTCGGGCACACCAAAAGCGAGTCACCTGATTCATGGACACTCCATCTCCAGCATCATCCGATCAAGTCATTGTGCGAATCGAGCGCGATTTCGAAAGTATCGTGCCCGGCTTTCTAGCCAATCGAAAGAAGGACATCCACACGCTGCACTGCGCGCTGGCCGAGAAAGACTTTCGAACTATTCAACTGCTTGGGCATCGCATGAAAGGCGATGGCGGCGGGTACGGGTTCGATCGGATTTCTGAAATCGGCGGCGTCATGGAACTGGCGGCTCAGCGGCAGGACTATGCCGCATCCGAGCAACACATCAAGCAGCTGGAAACCTTCCTCGCCTGCGTACAAGTCGAATACGTGTGACACACTGATTGTTTGAGTAGAAGTCCACGTCGCGGCTTGTGTATAATGCCTTCCGACGGGAACGCGAGCGCACCTCCTCCCCGTTCTCTTGCCGTGGATTCGATGCTGCGCAATCGAGCGTAGCCCAGCCCCACGGGTCTTCTTGCGCTCGCTCCCACATCCCATCGCGTGGGGGGCTAGCTCAGTTGGGAGAGCACTACGTTCGCAACGTAGGGGTCGGGGGTTCAACTCCCCTGCCCTCCACCAAATTTATTTCCCCCCGTTTCCAGCCGTAACAAGCCTCCATAATCCCCGGAAATCCCAGATCTACCCCGCCCTGCTAGAATGCCTTGGCCCCACGATAAAGGAGACTGAACATGCACCCGTTACAACGACCGGTAAGGCTCATCATCGGCTTGTGCGCTGTCATTATCGGCTTGAACATCTTCGTGCTCTTGCGGCTCCAGACACTGCCCCCGGCTACCCCTGTCACGTCTCGCCAAGCAGAACTCCCACCGATCCGCCTAGAACCGCCTGCGACGGTGGCCCCCTGCGAACCAACCGTCGCAGGAAACGAGGGTGAGATCGCCAAACGGGACACAGTGATCGCACGGCTCGAGGCGGAGGCTCAACGTATGAAGAAGGTTCACGACGACGACAATTCCGCATGGCAAACCAAGATCGAGCAACTCGAAAAAGATCTGATGGTGCTACAAAAGGCCGCAGAACGTGTGATTGCGATGGATGCAGAGGACTGGCAAGAAGGTAAAATACTACTGGCGCGGGCAATAGTGAACAAGAAGACATAATTCTATTGTGGTCCGCCGCTGTTGGGTGGAGGAAAGTCTGACTCGCCTGTTTCAGCGTCTCCCTATCCCATCGTTGGCAATCGACGCAGTCACGTCTACCACCGGTGATGGCGGCCCTAATTCCGTACCAAAGTCGGAGTCCTCAAACAGGCTCCCGCCTGCCGACGAAAGCCTTCCCCAAGCGGCCAGAGCAATCCCTTGAATGTTGAAGCGGAAAAGTGGAGCCAACAACGGTTGAGTTCCCTGCCCTCCACCACACCAAGCTTCGCTTGACCCGCCGCGTTCGATCACATCGCGGCGGATAGGTACTTTGCCTCCAGTAGACTTAGTTTTTTCGCTCGTGCGTACCGGCGACTCATCAGGCGAAGCCTCTCTTCATTGTCGCCGCCGGATGAACACCTACATCGTCTCCCGCTTTCCCTAAGCTAAAGCTTCGATTGGCATGCCAACCTGATAGTTTACGAAGGTTGTCCTCAGACCCGTCGGCCAGAGCCTATGGGCGGCGTGCCGAAGCCTCGGCGTAGGAAGACCAGGCACCATGAACTACGCTTATCTCCTGCAACGGTTTTTGCAGAAATCAAACCTGCCCCCGACACGTTGAGTTAACACACCAACACGCGCGTTCATTCATTTTATGTGTGCTTCCACCACTGGCTCGCAGGAGAATCCTTGCGCCTCCTTCGCCAGCCTTCTACAATGGTGTGCGAGTGAGGCCATCATGCCATTCACGATTCGTCCTTTCCGACGTCTGCTACTGTTAGTCTTTCATTTGAGCGTATGTGCGCTGATCAGCCTCCTCCCGTTGAGCACCAGCCCGGTGTATGCGGAATGGGTTGCACTGGAGGATAAGTATCAGACACCAGGACTACAGACCCTGTACATCGATCCAAACACCATCCGCAGAAAAGGAAATCTGGCATCGCTGGAGATGTTAGTTGACTGGAACTGGATGCAAGGGAACCGCTCACCAACCAGATTCTACTCGACAAAAAGCACGAAGGAATTCGACTGTGCGCGGAAAAGCGTCAGGCCTCCTCGAACACCCCGTGGGTGGAGGGATCTTCACAAACGAAACGTACTGGGTACCGGTCGAACCGGAGAGTCTCAATGACGGTTTATGGACAATGGCCTGTGGCAACCCATGAGCGTGCAGAACAAAGCATGACCGGACGGAAAAACCAGACAGACCACTTAACCCGGGTTACGCCGCCTCTTCGTTGTCCGTCGCGCCGCCCATGCTTCTTCTCAATGATTCAAGCCGGCCGGCCAGTGTGGATCGGATGACGAGTAACTCATCCTGCCCCAGCGGATTCGATCTGATGCAGCGGTCAAGGGGAAGACCGGACTTCTGAATTGCCGGCGCCAATGCCTCAATTTCGTCGTCGATCCAGAACCATTCGCGGCCCTTCAGTTTCTGCACAGCCTGTTGGGTCCAGACCACCTTATTTTCGCAGTTCGTCCAGTTCGCGTGATGAAACGGCCTCGTCTCAGGATTGCTGCAGAACTTCCCACAGTACAGAACACTCAACAGAGTCTTGATCTTTTCCGACTCCCAAGAGGTGAGCCAGATCACCTCGAAATGCTCGTGTGCCCACGCAAGCCAGGAGTTCACACCCGGCCTGAGCTGGAACTCCCCTGCATAGTCCCCAAATAAGACGCCATCGATGTCATGGAACAAGATCGGTGCGGTTTTCATACGCCTCCTCATAGCCCGTATGATTCATCATACGCTTCTGCCGAGCTCGCGGATTCGCTTCTCTGGAGAGAGAATACGGGCTAGTCAAAAGAATAGGGCAGAAGCGCTGTGAGGGCAAATTGAATCCCATTTGCCGCACTCCACCCTGGCTGTCCCTCTGCCACCGGCCAGCGAGGCCATTGTTACGTACGAAGGTTACTGAGAGTGCACGCGGGCTACGGCGTGCCTGAAGAACTGCCTGCCCCTCCCCGCTCCTTATCCGTTGAAGCCGATGGCTTGGATGTGCGGCTCAGATGCTGTTCATGAAACAAGGCGGCGGTGACTAACAGTTGGATGCCGATGAGAAGCAGAAACAGAGCGCCGATGTCATAGCCGACCTCCTCGGCGCGAGCGAATCGCCGGCTTGCAAACCAGAAGGCCAGCGCCGAAAGGATGCCGAAGAATATCCTCATATTCGGAACCTCGCTTTACCTTGCTTCGTCGCTTGTATCTCGTCCTTCGACTCTGCTCAGGACCGTGAGCCTGTCGAACGGTGAAGCGTATTTCGCAAACAAGAATGACACACGCTCTGTATCAGTCCTGCGCTTCACCAGATACACTTCACGGAGCACGCTCAGGGCACCGGCGCACCGGCTATGGAACCGGAATCGGCGGCCGACGTCGGGGTTGACGATTGTGACTCGGCCTTGAACGGCAGGTCCAGCAGCGCATAGGGATTCACGCGCGCACCGTTGAGTTTCACGCCCCAGTGCAGATGGGGGCCGGTCGCACGGCCGGTTGCGCCCACCTTCCCGACAATCTGTCCCGCCCTCACAAGATCCCCGTCTTTCACCAACACGTCGGACAAATGGAAATACATCGAATAGAATCCAAGCCCATGGTCGAGAAAGACGCCTTTCCCGGAGAAGATATGATCGACCGTGAGCCGCACGATTCCGTCGTTCGTCGCTGCCACATCCGTGCCGAGCGGCGCACCGATATCTTCCCCATTATGCGGGTTGCGCGCTTGGCCGTTCATGATTCGGACACTGCCGAAAATGCCGGTTCGCTTCCCGGTCACCGGCTCCACGAAACTCGGCTGCCACAGTTTCATGGATGAGTCGGCGGCAAGCGCCGCCTTGACCTGCTCCTGTTCGCCCTTCCATCGCGCCAACCCCTGTTCATCAAGATCAACCTTGTCCTTCGGGAGCTTGAGGTGTTCGACGCGAAATTTTTCTTTCAGCACCAACACACGATAGCTGAGCGATCTGCCCTGGGCTCCATCCGTGATCTGAATGGCCAGTTCGTGAGTTCCCGGCTCCTCCTGCATATCAATTCCCAGCAACCCCACATACCCTTTCGGCTCCCCCGGTCGTGTCTCCGGGAAAAAACTGACGGCCCTTCCAAGAAACTTCCCCTGCACATGAGCGGAAGCCGCATCCGTGGGAACGGTGATCACGATGATCTGCCCCTGTTTGCCGCTATAGTGCGTGTCAGGACTCTGGCTACCCGATGAGGTACCCGCACACAGACCGGCCCACAGAAACAGGGCACTGAATACCGTCGCACCGGCTCGCTGCCATAGAGATACGGCCTGTGGCTGTGTCATCGGTAAAACCGTCCTCCTGACATTTGAGAGAGTAATTCTTCTACCCGGCGATTGACGGGACTGAACGGATCCATGCATAAAATCGTTTCCTCCCAATAGCCGTTCAGCTTCAGATACGTCCAATCCACCGTATACGAGCGATTCTTCGCCCTGGCGAACCGGATAAAGTCGCCGCGGACCTTGGCCCTCGTTGTCTGGGGAGGGGTAGACATGGCCCGCTGAACAGATTCTTCCTCCACAACCCGCTCGATAAGCCCACGGGATTCCATGAG
>JABMDH010000076.1:0-13544 GCA_015904075.1 Nitrospira sp. | reverse complement strand
CAATGAGCCCGCGGGATTCCATGAGGTAGTACAGTCCCCGCGTCCGTTTCACGTCATGGTACTGCAAGTCCAGCAACAGCACCCGCGGATCGTCCCAACCGCATGACTTTTTATCCACATACGATTGAATCAGATGTTTCTTGGTCACCCAATCAACCTGATGGACCAACTGCATGGGATCGTCTTCCAGCTGATCGAGCACCTGCTGCCATTTGACATAGACGTCATCGAGAGTCGGGTCATGCGCGTGCCGGTCCAGATACTCCCTGGCACGTTCCAAATAGATCCGCTGAATTTCTACCGCGGTCAACTGCCGGCCGTCATCGAGCCGCACTTTTTTCTTGAGGGTATAATCGCGTGCAATCTCGCGGATCGCTTTGACGGGATCTTCCAGCTCCATCCCATGGACCGCATAGCCCTCTTCGATCATCGACAGGACCAGCGCCGCCGTGCCGACCTTGAGATACGTGGCAAACTCCGACATGTTGGAATCGCCCACGATGATATGAAGACGGCGATACCGCTCCGCATCGGCATGCGGCTCATCGCGGGTGTTGATGATGCTGCGCGAGGATGTGGTCGACGACGACGTCTTTTCGTGAATATGCTGCGCCCGCTGGGAAATGAAATACTGCGGCTTACCGGATACCTTGAGCACTTTTCCCGCCCCGCTGAACACCTGCCGCGTGACGAAGAACGGAATCAGCTGCTCCGTCACTTTCCAGAAATCGACGTCGCGCCGCATCGAAAAGTTTTCGTGGCAGCCGTAGGTATTGCCCAGTGAATCGGTATTGTTCTTGAAAATATAAATCTCGCCGGAGAGCCCCTCCTCGCGAAGACGCTCTTCAGCCGCCGGCAAACAGGCCTCCAACAGCCGCTCACCGGCCTTGTCATGGATCACAAGATCGAGAATGTTGTCGCATTCCGGCGTGGAGTATTCCGGATGGCATCCGGTGTCCTGATAGAACCGCGCGCCGTTGACCAGGAACGCATTGGACGGCCAGCTGTTGGGAATGAGGCCCTCAAAGATATACCCCAGAACCTTTTCCATCGGCAGATAGATCCGGCCGTTCGGCGAGAATATCAGGCCGTACTCATTTTCAAGACCGAAGATCCGCGGTTTGATGGGGCCTGGAGATACCATGGTCGTGTGGAGTCAGATTACACGCCCGCGCGTCGCGCTTCAACAGACGGCACGGAATCGCGCCCGGGATTTAGTTGGAGAGGAGCCGGCGAATATCGGCCACCGGCAAGCGACGAAATTTCCGGCCGACGCGGTGGCGCTCCAAGACCGCCACTTCCAGTCCTTCGGGGGGCAGCTTGAGATTCGCAGTCTGTTCGAGCGCCGAAAGGCAACGGGCCAACGCCGTCTCCAGCGCCGGGGCCTGGCCGGAGCTTTTCTCTTTCAACACAGCCTGCACGGCATCCGATTTCCCGCCGATAACCGCAAAATTCTTTTCATCGATGATGCTCCCATCGAATGAAATCCGATACATTTCGTTCGGATGGCCGTTGACGCCGACCTGCACCACCAGAATTTCCACTTCGAGCGGTTTCAGCTCCTGGCTGAAAATTGTGCCGAGGCTCTGAGAATACCCGTTGGCCAGAGAACGACCCGTCACGTCTTCACGGCTATACATGAAGCCTTTGAGATCAGCGTGCCGGATGCCGGCCTTGCGCAGATTCTCAAACTCGCTGTACTTGCCGGCTCCGGCAAACGCGATGCAGTCATAGATCTCAGAGACCTTGTGCAGCGACGCGCTGGGGTTATCGGCCGTCAACAAAATGCCGTCGGCATACTCCATGGCGATGATGGACCGGCCCTTGGCGATGCCCTTTTTGGCATACTCCGCCTTGTCCTGCATCACCTGTTCGGGAGACACGTAATACGGCATGGGCATGGTTACGTCTCCCTCGATCGTCGTACGGCAATCATGCCGTCGTAGACGGAACGGATCTGGTCCTCAGCCACATCGGCGATGCCCTGCGCGGTGACGAACTTGGCCGTCGGATAGATCCCTCGCACGAGATCCGGCCCTCCGGTGCCCACATCATCGTCTGCGGCATTGTACAGCGCAGTCAGCGCCAGTTTGAGTGCGTCAGGTTCCGACAGGTTTTTCTGGAAATACTCACGCATGGTGTTGCGCGCGTCTTTGCCGCCCGATCCGATAGCGTGATAATCCGACTCCTCATAGCGCCCGCCGGCCAGATCGTACTTAAAGATGCGCCCTTCGGCGCGCTTGAGGTCATAGCCCACGTACAACGGCATCACGACCAACCCATGAAACACCATCGGGAGATTGGCTTTGACCATCTGACCGAGCTTATTCGCTTTCCCCTCGCAGGACAGCTGCATCCCTTCTAATTTTTCGTAATGCTCCAGCTCGGTTTGGAACAGCCTGGCCATCTCAATGCAGGGACCGGCAGCACCGGCAATCGCCATGGCGGAGAACTCATCGATCTTAAATACCTTTTCAATGCGGCGATCGGCGATCTGAAATCCCTCCGTCGCCCGACGATCGCCGGCAATCACCACTCCCTGTTGATACTTAATCGCCAAGACGGTCGTCGCATGGGGTACCGCCATCGGCCCACCCGATCGGGCCGGGTCCGACTGTGCCCACCGATCAGCAGGCACCGCGCCGTGACCGCCGGGCGTCAGCCCCGGATGATGCTTCGAGACGAAATCAAAAAAACTGGATTCGTCGTGATTCGGCAAATAGGGCAACTTCATAGAAAATTACCAATTGGCATATCAAGCTTTCAGTTTCTCAATCAACGCATCGACCGTATCCACTGTATCGAGCAATCCGCCGGTCAACGCCTGCGTCCCGCGATGGGGATCCATCAACGGCACTTTCTTGATCGTGGCATTGCCGACGTCGAACAGCACTGACGTCCAGCTCACCCCATAGAGCGCCTTGGCAAACTTGCTCGCGCAGCGGCCGCGGAAATAGGCTCTGGTGCCGGGGGGCGGAGTATACTCTGCGCGTTGAATATCCGCCTCCTCGACGATCCGCTCGATATGCCCGCCACGCTCCAGCGTGTAGAACAACCCTCGCTCAGGGCGGACATCATGGTATTGCAGGTCCATCAGCTTGATACGGGGATCGTCCCACCCGCAGCCCTTGCGGTCCATATAGGACTCAATCATGTGGCGCTTGGCCACCCAATCCAACTGATTCACCAGCAGACGCGGATCACGATCGAGCGTGTCGAGCACGGTCTCCCAACGGTGCAGAAGATCCTGAGTCGAGGGATCGAGACCGTTCGTCGCATAGAAGCTCACGGCCGCATTGAGATAAGCGCGCTGAACGGCCACCGCCGTTGTCGGACGTCCACCTACCAGCTTGAGCGTGTCCTTCATATCCAGATCACGGGACACTTGTTTGAACACGCGAACCGGTTCATCCAGCTCTACCGAAGGCAACGTGGCTCCCGCCTCAAGCAGTTCCAACACAATATCTAAAGTGCCCACCTTCAGATAGGTGGAGACCTCCGCCATATTGGCATCGCCCACAATGACATGGAGACGCCGAAACTTCGCATGCTCGGCATGCGGCTCATCGCGCGTATTGATGATCGGCCGCTTGACCATCGTATTGAGATCGAGCAGGCATTCAAAAAAATCGGCGCGCTGAGATATCTGATACTCTGCCGGAGTGGTCTGATTTTCCGCTCCGACCTTGCCGGCCCCGGCGAAAATCGGCCTGGTGACCAGGAAGGGGATCAACACGCGGGCAATGGTGTTGAACGGCACGGCGCGCGACACTAAATAGTTTTCATGATAGCCGTAACTGTTGCCCTTGCCGTCGGAATTGTTCTTGTAGAGTACATATTGTTCGCTACCCCGGACTCTGGTCATTTCACGGAGACTCTGCGCGAGAATCCGCTCCCCGGCCCGCTCAAAGGCCACCACTTCCCGCGGAGTCGAACATTCCGGAGTGGAGTATTCAGGATGGGCCCCGTCGACATAGAGGCGTCCGCCGTTCGCCAACACCTTGTTGAGCTGCCGATTGTAATCGGGATTGGGACGTTCGCGCTCACCGTCGATTTCGAACCCACGGGCATCTAACAGCGGGTTTTCGTGCTCGTAATCCCAGATCGCACCCGGCGCAGGCAGTCCCGTGTAGTGCCCGATCACGGCGATCGAACCGGTCACCGGATCGGCGGACGAGTTGTCCTTTGCCGCAATGCCGAACTCGGTTTCCGTACCAAGCACTCGCGAGCGATTCGTCGGTGTGTGTTCGGACATAAGCGATGGTTATAGGTAGTGGCCGGTGGTAACCGTTTCAATCTGACGCGATTCGGCCGGCCCGCCGCTGATCGTCCGGATATGAATGATCTTCTCGCCTTTTTTCCCGGCGACTTTTGCCCAATCGTCCGGATTGGTCGTATTCGGAAGATCTTCGTGCTCTTTGAACTCCTCACGGATCGCACGCACCAGATCCTCCGACCGGAGGCCGGTCCCTTCACCGGAAATCACCCGCTTGACCGCAAACTTTTTCGCGCGCGAGACGATGCCTTCAATCAGCGCGCCGCTGGCAAAATCCTTAAAGTACAGCACTTCCTTTTCGCCGTTGGCATAGGTGACTTCGATGAACTTATTTTCCTCACTGGCTGCGTACATCGTTTCCACCGTCAGGGACGTCAACCACTCCACGAACGCCCGCCGGTCGCCCCCATGCCGCTCCAACTCATCCTGGGCAAAGGGAAGATCGATCGACACATACTTGGAGAAAATGTCCCGTGCGGCGGCGGCATCAGGGCGTCCGACTTTGACTTTGACATCCAACCGACCGGCACGAAGCACGGCGGGATCGATCAGATCCTGCCGGTTGCTCGCCCCGATGACGATCACGTTACGCAGACGTTCGACTCCGTCGATTTCCGAGAGAAACTGCGGCACGATGGTCGACTCGATATCGGACGAAATCCCGGTGCCTCTGGTTCGAAACAACGCATCCATTTCATCGAAAAAGACGATCACCGGATGGCCGTCTTCCGCACGTTCCTTCGCCTTCTTGAAGACTTCGCGTACCTGCCGCTCCGATTCGCCCACATACTTATTCAGCAGCTCCGGCCCCTTCACATGGAGGAAGTAGCTCCGAATCTCTTTGCCTGCACGATCGCCCAGCGTTTTCGCAATCGAGTTGGCGACGTCTTTGGCAATGAGCGTCTTTCCGCAGCCGGGCGGGCCATAGAGCAACACCCCCTTCGGCGCGCTCAGTTTGTATTCGAAGTAGCTCCGAATCTCTTTGCCTGCACGATCGCCCAGCTTTTTCGCAATCGAGTTGGCGACGGCTTTGGCAATGAGCGTCTTTCCGCAGCCGGGCGGGCCATAGAGCAACACCCCCTTCGGCGCGCTCAGTTTGTATTCGGAAAAGATCTGTGGATGGAGGAAGGGCAATTCAACCGCATCGCGCACATGCTCCAATTCCTTTTGGAGTCCGCCGATATGTTCATAATCGACGTCAGGCACTTCCTCCAGGACAAGCTCTTCCGCTTCCGACTTGGGTAACTTCTCGATTACATACCCGGAGCGGGGATCGTACAACAGATGATCGCCGACGCTCAGCCGCTCGGCGAGCAACGGATCGCCCAGATCCGCGACTTTCTCCTCGTCAAAATGGAGTGTGACCAGCGCGCGTCCCCCGTCGAGCACGTCTTTTAAACGCACCACCTCGCCCTGGCTGTCGAACCCTTTGATCTCGATGACATTGAGCGCTTCGTTCAGAACGACTTCCTGCCCCTTCCTTAATTTCGAACCCTTGATGGACGGGTGAACATTGACTTTCATTTTTCGCCCCGACACATAGACGTTGCCGGTGCCGTCTTCGTTCATGCCGGAAAAAATCGCGTACGTGGAGGGCGGCGCCGTCAGCTTGTCCACTTCGGCGCGCAAGGCCTCGATCTGCGCCTTCGCATCCTGCAGCGTGGTAACAAGCTTTTCGTTCTGCTTGTGGGCTTGGTCGAATTGATGACGGGACTGATAGAGCCGCCGCAGTTCTTCTTCCAGCGACTCAATTTGAGCGCGCAACTTGTCGATCTCGCGGGCGTGTTCGTCGTTCTTATGTAGCATGTCCGACTTACCTTCAGACAACCGCTGCGTGATCTTCTTCACGGTATCTCGGGCGGACTGGAGTCGGCTTGACCGGTCTTTACTATCTCCCATGGTTGGGCTCAACGGACCGGAACACCGCCGGTTGAACGCAAACACGTATGCATGCGCGGGATTCTAACACTCGACCTGGGGGTGGTCAACAGAACGAAACTATTCCGGCTCGCTACACGATTATCACGCGCGCTGGATACTACGATGTCAGCGCCGCCAATATAGCTCTCGTTGCTGTCGCAGGATCTTCTTGATCAAGGATCGATCCGATCACTGCGATGCCGTGGCTCCCGGCTCGACGCACGGCAGGCACAGACGCGCCTGAGATCCCACCAATGGCAAACACCGGAATCGCCGAGAGGCGGCAAACCTCGGCCAGCTGTGCCAATCCAACCGGAGATCCAAACTGCCGTTTCGAAAGAGTGTCGAAGATCGGACCAAACACCACATAGTCTGCCCCGTCCTGGTTGGCCTGCCGGACTTCCGCAAGCGAATGGGTCGAGAGTCCGATCAGACGATCAGCGCCGGCCAGCCGGCGCACGGCGGCAACCGGCAGACTATTCGCGCGCAGATGCACGCCGTCCAAATTCAGCGCCAGCATCAGATCGACACGGTCATTGATAATCAGGGGAACGGCGCGCGGCAACGTGATCGCGCGAATCTCTTGCACGAACTGTAGCAACTCGGTCGTCGGCAGGTCACGCTCCCGCAATTGTATGGCCGGCAATCCCGCCTCGACAGCCTGTTGGAGAATCGATGGCAGTGAGCGCCCGCGTGTCCGGTGACGATCAGTGACGAGAAGCAGACGAAAATCAACGGATGCCATGTGAGAAGCAGGTTAAGAATGAAGGGTAAGGGCGTTCGCAAGAGCCGGCAGGATAGTCATCAATCCTGTCCAGCGATGTGAGAACAAAGCTGGCGGGCTTTTTCACCATCCTGCTACAGCATGCCTTCGATCGGGCTGCTCGCCGTCGCATACAGCTTCCTGGGAATCCGGCCGGCCTTGTAGGCCAATCGTCCGGCCCAGATCGCGTACTTCATCGCTTCCGCCATCGCAAGCGGATCCTGCGCGCCGGCAATGGCCGTATTCATGAGCACCGCATCGGCGCCATATTCCATTGCCAAGGCCGCATCGGACGCCGTCCCTACACCGGCATCGACGATCACCGGCACCTTGACGGACTCCATGAGGATTTTCAGATTGTAGGGATTGCGGATGCCCAGCCCCGATCCGATCGGCGCGGCCAGCGGCATGACGGCGGGACAACCGATATCCTCCAGCTTCTTTGCGACAATCGGATCATCGTTCGTATACGGCAGCACGATGAATCCTTCTTTGATGAGAATCTTGGCCGCTTCGATCAACCCGGCCGTGTCAGGAAACAAGGTTTTCTCGTCGCCGAGCACTTCCAGCTTAACCAAATCAGAAACACCCGCCGCGCGGGCCAAGCGGGAATACCGCACAGCATCTTCCACCGTGTAGCAACCGGCCGTGTTTGGCAAAATCGTGTACTTCTTGGGATCGAGATAGTCGAGCAGGTTGTCCTTCGAACGATCGGTAATGTTCACACGGCGCACCGCCACCGTCACGACATCGGCGCCGGACAATTCGATCGCCTTTTGTGTTTCGACAAAGTCCTTATACTTGCCCGTGCCCACCCACAACCGCGACTTGAACTCACGTCCCGCAATAATCAGCCGATCGTCCGCCATAGTGTCCTCTTAAAATGATCCGCCGCCGATAAAACCCAGGATCTCGACCCGGTCTCCGTCGTGGAGCGGACGGTGCGCGAACGCCGCGCGATCGAGAATTTCAAGATTCAGCTCTACTGCCACACGTTCGGCCTTGACCTCCAGCTCGCGCAACAAATCCGCCACGGTTGCGCCGCTGCGCCAATCCCTGGCCTCGCCGTTCACATGGATTTTGATCGTCTCCTGCATCGTGCGTCATCCTATGAGACGCGAATTCACCTTGTCAATCAAGGCCCCTTGCTCAATGGACCCGACGCATCGCACAATAGGCCTAGCAAGATGCTGAAAAAGTCCGCCAGCTGTGTTCCCTGCCTTCGCCGAAGCGCTTCGCGCAGGCAGGTCGCATCGCTCAGAGGCTCAACGTACCGAAGCGTACGCCTCGCCTCCTTGCTCGCTGCGACCTCGCTGAACGGCCATTTTGAGCATCCTGGGTCTGGCACCTTCAGGATTAATCAACAAGATTCCTGAGGGTTTCATACCCACACATTTATTTCACAACCTGCTACGTGAACAATCACCATGCACGAGAATAACCGACAACTAGCAGCTCTTTTCCGGTCAATGGCCGAACTCCTGGCGGCCCAACGGGCCAATCCCTATCGGGTCCGGGCCTATCGGCGCGCGGCGGACGCGTTACTGGAGATTGAAGATGATGTCGCCGCCGTGGCTCAGCGGCATGGCCTGGAAGACATTGACGGCGTAGGAAAAGACCTGGCTGGGAAAATCAGGGAGTTTCTTGAAACCGGCACAATCCGTGCCTATGAGGAATTGAAAACTCCGCTCCCACCGGAGGTCAAAGATTGGGCGAAGCTGCCGGGCCTCTCCGATTCGCTCGTGACCTATCTCTACTTCCGGCTCGGCATCCGCACGCTGCCGGATTTGGAGCAACTCATTCGCTCGCATCTGCTGCGCACCATGCCGGGATTTTCAGGGTCGGAGGAACGGCTCCTCGAAGCCGTCAGAGAACGATTAGGCTCCTCACCCGCGTGATCCATGAACGAGTCAAAAACAATCGTCGGACGCGGTTACATGGACTCCAGCCGTTGGAGGAATAATTCGATGATCTTGCGAAAGACAAACAATGCCGTGTCCTTGGGCGACGCCGCAATCGCGGCGGCGGCAGCAGCACGGATCGCGGTGACCGGCACGGCATGACGCCGTGCCACAAACTCCGCATCGGCGAGGTCCTGTTCGGTCCCCCGACGCAATTTACTGATCACAAAATCGGCAGGATCGAGCAACGACACCCGTAACGTGTCCTTGTGGTGCAGGAGGCGGACGCGTTCGCGATAGCCAGGCGGCAAGGACACAATCGACCAGCCGGAAATATTTTCACTGAGATTGGACGGCACATCATGGTGCTTGAGAAAGGCACCAAGTTCTTCCACATCGTGCGCCAACTCCGCATCCACATCCTCAGTGTGGGCCTCTTGAGACCCGTAGGCATACAGCGCCAGCCGACCGATCAGAATTACGTCGAGCGACCGCCCGGTCTGGCGGACATACTGCTCCAGCAACGTCAGGATATGGTTAAGCGTCAGGGCCGACAAAGTGCAAGGCCTCAATGAAGGTGCGATACTGCCGATAGTCGAGAGGGCCGTCATTGGGCGGAAGCGGCGAGCGAGGCGCGATATATTGGATCACACTCCGAAAGTGCGTATACCACCGACAGGCGACGTCAAAGGCTTCCCGCCCTTTTGGATGACACAACAGGGTAGCCTGGTCCAACTGATCGTTGAACAAGACTTCCAGCCACAAGATCGCCTGGCTCCGCGAATCGGCCAGCGCCTCGTCAAGCGACGTACAGCCGGTATAGGCCGGCAACAGTTTGAGCGTACCATGATGCATCGTAGGACTACTCATGGCAACTATCTTAGCAGAACGGGTCCGAGCCCGCATTATTCATGAGCGCTTCTGCTGCAATCACCGATCCGCTATTCCGACAGGCCTGCGGCCGACGAGCCACTCGATCCGAATAACTCGCAACTCAACATTCACAACGCAACACTGATTTACCCCCTACCCCTTACCCCTCACCGTTCACAATTACCAGCTCGCGGCGAGAATGGCCTGCACCTCTGCGGGACGGGCAGCAATCGCATCATCCCACGCAAGGCCCGTCTGGGCGGTGAACCCAGCCATCGCCTGAATCAATTGATCCACCTGCGTGCTCAGCAAGATCTCGCCCGTTCCCGTAGCAATGGTTTCAATCTGCTGCGCCGGCGTGGTGAACCAGTCCTTCACCGTCACCATATCGGTCGAGCCATGAATGGCGACCCGGAGATCGTTCGCCTGCCGACTCAGAATCAGATCGGATGACGTGATCCCCGCTCCATACTGCAGCCGATCGGCCGTGCCGCTCCGGTCGTCGATCACATTCTGCCCATCCCCGCGCGCACGATAATAGATATCGTTCCCGGCGGCACTCAGTCCGACAGAAGCACTCGTCGCCCGCGACGCCACATTGCCAGTGAGTGACGCCAACGGGCTGAGGCTAAACTGGGTCGGCGCCGCGATGATCTCGAAGTCACTCACAGTGAGCGCGCCTGGAGTATTGACGAGGGTAGCAAACTTGATCGGCCCGCCCGCTGCCGTGCCGTTGGCATCGTAATAAAGATCGCCGGTCGTCGTGTCGTAGATGATGCGATCGTCGGCATCGCCCGCCGTGGTCACCCCGGCCCCGGCGCGAAAGGCGGAGGCCTGAAGCGTCCCTAGTGGTAAGGTGGTAAAGATCCCCCGGCTCAGAATAATCAGATCGTTATTTACGTCGAAATCCAAGATCTGATCCACGTTGGTCGTCGCCGAGAGGCCCGTATAAAACACGTACCGATCCTCGCCTTCCCCACCGGCAAGAATGTCGTGACCGACACCCCCATACAGATCGTCATTTCCGTCCCCGCCCCTCAGAATGTCGTTACCCGCTCGACCTAATAGTGTGTCGGTACCCCCTCCACCCAGAATCAGGTCCCCCCCCGCTTGCCCATCGAGCACATTATCGCCATTATTGCCCTGCAATAGATTGCCATTGGCGTTGCCGGTCCCTCGGAGGTCACCGGTGCCGGTCAGGATGAGATCTTCGAGCCCGAGCCCAAGCGTGTAGCTAACGCTGGACTCAACCGTCTCGCTCCCACCCGTATCGGTGATGCGGTCGCCGACATTGTCGACCACGTAGGTGTCATTCCCCAGCCCGCCAAGCAGCCTGTCGGCTCCGATGCCGCCGTTCAGGTAATCGTCGCCCGCATTGCCGATGAGGCTGTCCGTGCCGGTACCGCCTAACAGAATATCCGCACTCGCGCCGCCGGTCAGGGTGTCGTTGCCGCCCGCCCCATCCACCGTGAGTAGCTGGTGTGTCCCAATGTTCAGCCGCTCATCGCCAGCCGTGCCGGTCACTACGAGGCCCACGGCCTCCCCTGCCGCGTTGTACCGCTGCACGTAAATGCCGTAGCCGTCCCCATCTTGTCCTGAAGATTCCCACGTCACGGCATATCCCCCATCGGCTAACGCTGCCACCGCGCTGTCCTCCTGATCACCAGCCGTCGTACTGTTGACCAACACCTCCCCACCAACGGCACTCCCCGCCATATCATATCGCTGAAGGGCGATACTCCCATGCTCCCCATCAAGTTCCTCAGAGGTCCAGGTCACCACATAGCCCCCATCGGCCAACGCGGTCACTGCGCTTTGGTTCTGATCCCCAGCTATCGTACTGTGGACCTGCACCTCGATCCCAACCCTATTGCCCGCCGCATCATACCGCTGCGCATAGATGCCATAGCCGTCTCCATCTTGTCCCCCGTCCGACTCCCACGTCACCACATAGCCCCCGTCGGCCAACCCTGTCACCGCACTGTCGGACTGGCTATTGGCCGTCGTACTGTTGACGAGCACTTCTCCACCCACAGTTGCTCCCGCTGTATCGTACTGCTGGAGATAGACACCAGCGCCGGAACCATCCTGGAGGGAGGACGTCCACGTCACCACATACCCCCCGTCGGCCAACCCCGTGACCGCACTGTCCTCCTGGTGATCGGTCGTCGTACTGTTCACTTGCACTTCCCTACCAACCGTTTGCCCGAACGCATCGTACCGCTGCAGATAGACGCCATTGAAATCGCCATCCTGCTCAAATGACTCCCAGGTCACCACATAGCCCCCGTCGACCAATGCCGTGACCCGGCCGTCGTTCTGATCCGCAGCCGTCTCACTGTTGACGCGGCGTTCACTCGTCACCGTGAGACGCGCATCGCTAAACTGGAGCTGCTCGATCGTCGTGAGCTGGTCTGTCCCCTCATCGCCGTTCACCGCCTGCCGATCCGTCACGGTCAGGACGCTGTCCTCGGTGGCGAGCAGATACTCCTGGGCAAACCCGCCGTACCAGGCGGTATCCGACCCGGCGCCGCCAGTGAGTTCATCATCGCCGCCGCGTCCGGCAAATAGATCGTCGCCACTCGTGCCCTGGATGATCTGGTGCGCGTGGGAGTCTGCACTGGTCGCGGTTGGCGCTGTGAGCCGGTTCGCCGCACTGGCGGCTGGGGCGATCACCGCTCCCGCATTGAGCGGCGGGGCAATGACGGTGATGTCGCTAGCACTGAGTGCGGGTGCGCCGGTCAGCGTGGCGATCTGGATCGGGCCGCCCGCCGCCGTGCCGTTGACGTCATAGTAGAGGGCGCCGGTGGTGGTGTCGTAGAGAATGCGATCATCGGCATCGGCGGCCGTGGTGACGCCGGCGCCGCTCTGAAACGCGTCCGCATCGAGCGTCCCCAGAGCAAGCGCCGTAAACACGCTGCGGCTCAACTGAATCGTATCGACGCCTCCATCGAAATCCGTGAGCTGATCCACATTGGTAGTCGCGGAGAGGGCGGCATGCAGAACAAACTGGTCGGCCCCGTCCCCGCCGGTGAGGATATCCCGTCCCGTCCCGCCGATCAGTTCGTCGTCGCCGGTCCCTCCAATGAGCACATCGTCGCCGGTGTCGCCCACGAGGCGATCGTCCCCGCCTCACCGCGCAACAGATCACCACCACCCTTGCCGTCGAGGACGTTATCCCCGCTGGTGCCTTGCAACAGATTACCGGTGGCGTTGCCGGTCCCATTCAGATTGCCGACTCCGGTCAGGAGCAGATCTTCGAGGGTGGCCCCCAGCGTATGATGCACACTCGCCTGGACGATATCGGTACCGCTAGTGCCGGTCTCGGCGATGCGATCGCTCACATGGTCGACGAGGTAGCGATCGCCGGCGGCACCACCGATCAGCAGATCCGCGCCGGTCCCGCCGTCCAAATAATCTTCTCCGGCTCCGCCGGTGAGCATATCGCTGTCGGCCCCACCCAGAAGAATATCGGCCCCGTCGCCGCCGGTCAGCTGATCCGCACCGCCAGCGCCATCCACCGTGAGCAGCGAATGGGTCCCCACGTTCAAGCGGTCCGCCCCCGCACTCCCAGTCACGGTGAGGCCCACTGGCACCCCCGCCGCATCGGACCGCTGCGCGTACACGCCAGTGCCGGACCCATCCTGGTTAGAAGAGGTCCACGTCACCACATACCCGCCGTCGGCCAGTGCCGTCACGGCAGACTGAGACTGGCTATTGGCTATCGTGCTGTTGACCTGCACTTCCCCGCCTACGGCGGTCCCCGTGGCATCGTACCGCCGGGCGTAGATGCCATCGCCGGACCCATCCT
>JABMDH010000075.1:3985-13253 GCA_015904075.1 Nitrospira sp. | reverse complement strand
GTCCTTCGGGCACGTTGGCCACAATGATACCGATTCCGAAAATCGCACTGATCCAAAAGCCGAGCCCTGTCCCTAATCCGATCAAGAAGAATGCGGTTCCCATCGTCAGGGAAATGGCGGCGACGATGCGGGTGACCTTGATGATTTCCTTCTGCAGGGTGCTGGGGCCGGTTTCGATCGTCGAGGTGAGATCGGCGATTTTTCCGAACTCCGAGGCCATGCCAGTGGCGAAGACCAGGGCGCGGCCATGACCGGAGAGGATGGTCGTGCCGGCGAAGACGAGATTCGGGAGATCCAGCCAGTGTCCATCCTCCACGGATTCGGCGGTCCTCCGCTTCGGTTTCGATTCGCCGGTCAAGGCGGCGTTGTCCACTCTCATTCCCGCGGCTTCGATGAGGCGCGCATCGGCCGGTACCCGTTCTCCTTCTTCCAAGATGAGCACATCGCCGGGCACAATCTCGCTCCGATCAGTTTCGACGGATTGTCCGCCTCTCGTGACCCAGGCTTTGTCCGGTAATAGTCGGTGGAGAGCCTGGACGGCTCGTTCTGCTTTGTATTCCTGGAAGAAGGCAAACCCGGTGTTGATGATGACGCCAAGAATGGCCCAGCCTAGGGTCGCCATGCCCTCACCCGGCTTCATGTAGTCGGCAGCAAAGGAGAGACCAGCAGCGATCCATAGGAGAATGGCGAGGAAATGGGTGAACTGGCGGAGGAGTCCACTAAGGATCGAGTAGTGATCCGGCCCGGTGAGAATGTTTGGTCCGTACTGAGCCAGCCGCCGTTGTGCGTCGTCGGGCGAGAGGCCACTGCTCCCGGACTCCAGCCGTTTCAGTGCCTCCTCGATCGAAAGCCGGTTGATGTCGTGATACCGGAGGTCAGGCACGCGCGTCTCGTACGATAAGGATCGAGCACGGAGCATGCCGCAACAGACTTTCGGACACGCTGCCGAGCCGGAGCCCCTCACGCACTGATAGTCCCCGTGAACCGACAACAAGGAGATCGGCGTGGTTGTATGTGGCAATCCGTATGATGGCATCGACCACATGATTGAATTGCACTTCCGTTGTCACAGTGAAGCCTTCCTTGATGAAATCGTCCCGCATCTTGGCTACGAAATCGGTCGCCCGTTCAAGAATTGGCTTATTCAGTGCGTTGATTTGCTGCTCGGTAAGATGGCGGGCGGCCAGTTCAGTGATGGGAGTGATCGCAGAGCTGAAAATTATAATGTTTTCGGTTTCCGGAAGGATGCCGGAGCGGAGGAATTTGGCCGCCCGCTGGGAGTATTTCGACTCGTCTACGGACAAGAGGATTTGTCTGGCGGTCTTGATCGGCCGCTTGACGACGAGGACCGAGCAGGCCGCCAGTGAGGCCACCTGTCGCGCAATGCTGCCGAGGAGAAACCCCTTAATGTCGCTTAGGCCTCGCGTACCCAACACGATCAGATCCGACCGTTCTTGCGCCGCGCACCGCGCAATGGTTGAAGCAGGAGATCCGCGCAGCAACAGTGTGCGGACCGCCGTGCGCGGCCGCACCGCCGACTGACTCAATGCCACCTCCGTATGGCTGGCGGCACGGCGCAGGATATCTTCGCCGGATTTCTCCAGCGCTGCCTTCGCGCCCCGATAGGTTGCCAAATGGGGTGCGCCGACAGACTTCAAATGCCGCGTGTCCGCCACATGCAGCAAGGTGACAGAGGAGAGGGCGTTTCGCCCGAGAGCGCCCACCGCTTCGATGGCCCATTGCGAGAATTCCGACCCGTCCACAGCACAAAGGATTTTCATGGCTACTTCTTCCTCTTCTCGTAGACTGCCCATTCGTTCCCGAGCGTTCAGGTATCCAATCTGCATTGGATATGCCTGTAGTGAAAGGTCCAAAGAGGGAAGAATCAGCCTGTTACCAGGGGTTGTAAGACAGCTTGATCGTAAAACCGAAGGGGAGACTGCGGTGTTTTGCAGCAGAGCGGAAAGTCCCACTGTGGTGAATGGCGTCAGTCGATAAGGCGAGGCCGGATGCTTCGTCGTTCGTATCTCGTGAAGCGTATATCGAACAAAGATAAAGTACCCTTTCCTTCTGTCCTGCGCTTTACGCTTCGCGAGAATTTGTTACGAAATCACAACTGTGAGGAGGAGATACATGCCGACGAAGAAAAAGGTGCGAGTCGTTAAGAAACAGGATTGTGTTTCGATGACCGTCAAAGACGTGATGGAAACGCAGGTGCAGTCCGTCCATATTCGTACCAAGGGTGACGTGATCGCATCGTTGATGATCGAAGGGTTTGGTGCGGTCCCGGTCATCAACAAGACGCGAACGCTCATTGGGATCGTGAGTGAGCACGACTTGCTGGGCGCGATCGACAATGGACAGAAGCTCGGCGCCCTGACGGCCGAGGAGGTCATGACGGGGAATCCATATTCCGTCCGTCCCGAAACCGATTTGGGAACGTTGGTGCACGTGCTGCGCGCGAGCGATCTCGTCCGTGTGCCGGTGGTCGATGCCAAAGACCGCCTGGTCGGTATCATCGCTCGGCGCGACGTGTTGAGAACCTATCTGTCTGTCGGCTCACCGAATAGAAAGTGAGGAAAGGCGATGCGACAAACCGAACTCTTTATGAAAGGCTGTGATCTGAAGATCTTTACCGTCGGACAGTTGATGCAGGATGCCATCATGCAATGCACCGCTCGCACCGACGCCGCAACGATCGCGCACCTAATGACCCATCGTAATTTCGGGAGTCTTCCGGTTGTGGAAGACGATGGCACGTTGGTCGGGATCGTCACGGAATATGATCTTTTGTAGGCGATGATCGACGGCCGTGATCTTCGGAAGATCCTGGCCACGGAAATCATGTCGATCCATCCTGTGGCAGTCACTGAAGACCAGACACTTGCCCAAGTAGCGGATCTGCTCCGGGACCGCTATGTCACCCGTGTTCCTGTTGTGCGCAACAAGAAGCTGGTGGGAGTCCTTGCCCGCTGCGACCTGCTGTTCGGCTATATGAAAGCCTGGCAGTACTGGTTGTAAGTACTTCGTGAAGCGTATCTCGTTGGGATAGAGCATATAGCTGATGGCGTAGAGTACGTGATTGGATCAGGTTATTATGGGAGTGCTTCGATTTGCGCTCCGGTCTCGCGCCATACACTCTTTCTTCGGACGAGTGATGAGATGTGAGTGGTGGACCGGAGTGGTCTTCCTTGCGGTAGGAGTGCTCCTTCCCATCGCCTCTCACGCGGAATCGCTACGCAAGCAGCATGGCCCATGTGCCGTCGTCCATCCGAGCGATGCGGCGGTGAAGTGGGACTGCCGGACGCTGCGTCCGAAGGAATCCCTGGAAACATTGTTCGGTGAATATTGGATTGATGTGGCGCGGCTCAATCGAATTGACCGGCGCCATGCACACGCCGGTGTGTCCATCAAAGTCCCGAGACGGATTGATGATTTGGCGGAGTTCCAGCCGATGCCCGTATTCTATTCGCCGGCTGAATTGGAGAAGCAACTCATTCTGGTCGACTTGTCGGAGCAGTTTCTCGGCGCCTATGAATACGGCGCGCTCAGATTTTCCATGCCGATTGCCTCTGGGAATGGGTTGGGCTTCACACCGGCCGGTGAGTTTCGACTGACGGCCGCCCATCGCCACCATCGATCCAGCCTATTTACGGTCGAAGGAACCGATCGTCCGTATCCCATGAACTACGCACTGCGGTTCTATATCGATAGAGAAGGGGTGTCGTACTGGATTCACGGGCGCGACCTGCCGGGCCATCCCGCTTCGCACGGCTGCATCGGTCTCTATGATGAACCGATGCAAAAAGAACAGTACGGTTTTCCTAAAGACCCGGAACTGAACGACGCGAAGCGGCTGTTCGAGTGGGTTTTAGGCGGCTATGTGGAGGATGATAGGTTGATCCCGCTCTCACACGGCCTGAGAGTCCACATCATCGGCCAGGCGCCATGACGCCCAACCTGGGATTTGAAATTGTGGCCGAATGATGGAGCGACGCACAGAGTGCGAATTCTAAATGATGATCTCGCAGGGTTGAAGAAAGACCTTCAACGGGATTTCATGGTTGAGATGCCCTTGAACATGCTTCGCACGCATGGCTTTTAGAGCTGCAAGAATCTCTGGCAGAAAAATAGACTCGTAATCGAGCGCCACCATAAACAGCGTGTTGCTGGTGTTGCTATTGTGGCCGGTTGACGTGTCCGAACCAGACACGGTTCCGGTCACACCGGAGCCGCCCACACCTGAAATGACTGTATAGCCGTTGAGACCTCGTTCCTTAAATATTGTAATGATCTCTTCTTCAAACCTCTTCCCACAGACAATATGAAGCATCTTCATAATCGTCCTCTTCGGTGTGGTCAGGAACAATCCTTTGCTCAGGGTACCACAAGAGAGTCGACCGATATAGGAGGATAAATCGAAGGTCGCGATGGCCCTGCATCAAGTGGGTTTTCCAGCTCATCTGTCCAATTATGAACGAGTCGCTCCAACTGCTGTTTGTCTGAGTAGCCGTCTCGGAGACAATCCGTCACCGATGTTGTTGGACGGTGAGAGGTGAAGACAATGTAGCCCCTCAGAGGAGAGGCGGGGCAAGCCCAGTGGCGTGCTGTGCCCGTTTAGTTTTTCTTCCCTCTCCTTCATTCCCTAACTGTCTGTGCCATTTCTTCGAGTCGCATCGCTTGCCTCTCGGTAAAATGGAGTATACAACCATGCCGAAGAAGATCATGAATCAATCGGAAGACGGCTGGGCCGACAGGTAAGAACAGGCAAGGATGGCCTCACCACGAACGATCATCGGCATGTTGGTCGGGGGCGGACCGGCGCCCGGCATCAACAGCGTCATCAGCGCAGCCACGATCCGCGCCATTCTCGGCGGCTGCGAGGTCCTCGGCATTCTTGACGGGTTCAAATGGCTCATGGAGGGAAGCCGGGGGAATGTCCGGTCGCTTTCGACGGAGGATGTTAGCCGGCTTCACTTTTGCGGCGGGTCTTATATCGGCACGTCACGGGCCAACCCGACCAAGACGGTTGAACTTCTGGACCGCGTTCTATCTACCCTGGCACAGCTCGGGGTCACGCGCTTGATCACTATCGGCGGAGACGATACGGCCTTCTCGGCGTTCAAAGTAGAGGAGCGGTCGGCTGGCCGGATTCAGGTTGTCCATGTGCCGAAGACGATCGATAACGATCTTGATCTTCCCAACGGCATTCCGACATTCGGGTTTCAAACCGCGCGGCACGTCGGTGTCGGCATTGTGAAAAATCTGATGGTCGATGCTCAGACGACCGCTCGTTGGTATTTCGTCGTTACAATGGGGCGCAAAGCCGGCCACTTGGCGCTGGGGATCGGGAAGGCCGCCGGCGCGACGGTGACGATTATTCCGGAGGAATTCACGGAACGTCCTGTGAAACTGCGGCGTCTGGTTGATCTGTTGATCGGGGTCATCATCAAGCAGCTCGCCAGCGGCCAAGCCGATGGGGTTGCCGTGCTGGCGGAGGGTTTGATCGAGATTGTGGATTCTCAGGACCTTCGCGGGCTGGAACAGATCGAACGAGATGAGCATGGCCACATGCGCCTGTCGGAGGTCGATCTTGGCGATGTGCTCAGGAGGGAAGTCACGAAGGGGTTAAAGGAGTTGGGGCTTTCCGTTTCAATCGTCTCTAAAAATGTCGGCTACGAATTGCGCTGTGCGGACCCCATTCCGTACGATATCGAATACACCCGCGATCTCGGCTACTCTGCCTCCCAGTATGTACTCGATGGGGGTACGGCAGCGATGGTATCGATTCAGGACGGGCGCTTCACGCCGATTCCGTTCAAACACATGCTGGACCCGGTGACGGGGCGGGCGAAAGTCAGGATGGTGGATATCGGTTCCCAGTCCTACCAGACCGCCCGGCAATATATGATCCGGTTGACCGAGGAGGATTTCAATGATCCGGACAGACTTGGCCGTTGCGCCGTATTGGCCGGACTTTCCCCGGCGGCATTTCGCACGCGCTTTTCCGGCATTGGCTGAACCGGGGGTGGGTCAGCCGCAGGAGAAAGGATGATGGTATGAAAGTTTTAGCAGTGACGGATGGGTCGAAATATGGACGGTGGGCTGTTGAATGGACGGCACAGATACCGTTGACGGTTCAGCCTGTAGTCCGGGCGCTACACGTTGTGGATGTCGCAGGCGTGCGCACGCCTTTCATGATTCAACCCATGATTGTGGGAACAAGGCGGTATCTCCAAGACGAGATCAAACGGATGGAGGCGAACGCAAAGACGGTCAAAAAGCAGACGGAAACGGTACTGAAAGAGTCGGGCTTGAACGGAACAGTGATTGTAGATCGGGGCGGGGTGGCGACGTCGATCATGAAACACGCCAAGCGGGGTGTCAACCTGTTGGCAATCGGTTCGCGAGGGTTGGACACCTTGGATCGATTCATGCTCGGCAGTGTGTCGAACTATGCGATCCATCATGCGCCCTGCTCGGTGTTGGTGGTGAAGGAGACGCCTCGGCCTGTGCGTCGGATTCTCCTGGCCATCGACGGTTCACCGGCATCGGACAAAGCGGTTCGGTTTCTGCTTCGATACATCAATCCTGCTCCCGATGGTCCCGATCGTGAGCCGGTGATGGTAACCATTGCGCATGTGATGCCTGATCTGAAGTATCCGGGACTGCGTGAAGCGGGAACCATGCTGGTGCAGCGCTATGTGGACAGAGTGGCGAAAGCGGGTTTTCAGGTGAATGAGTCCATGAGGCTGGGAAAGACAGCCGACCAGATTCTTACAGCAGCGAAACAGGAGAAGGCCGATCTGATCGTCACGGGCGCCAAAGGTTTGGGGGCAATCGGCCGGGTATTGCTTGGCAGCGTCTCGACTCGTGTCGTGCAGCATGCCGCCTGTTCCGTGCTTGTGGTTCGATGATCGGACAGGGCGGGTTGCATGCGTCGAACGATGCGGTTTCTATTGTGGGACAGTCGATAAGGGGGTTGCCGCGAGTCATGAACCGGCAGTACACAGCATGAACGGATAGATGAGGAGAAAGGATCAGCCCAGGGTGTCACCGATTGTCGGGATAGAATGTATCGGACTTGACGCGTAGGATCTTTGCGCAATACACTACGCTCCGCCAGACCATTCCAACAGCATATGAGGATACCATGGCTTCAGCGGTAAAGATGAAACAAGACAGTCTTCCTGATCGCTTAGTGACCGGGCTCTCGAAAATCGGCTTGGCGATGAAAAGCCGAACCTGGAGGCGGCAAGGGCAAAAGGGCGTCGGCCCATTGCAGGTGCAAGTTCTGTCGTATCTCCGGTCCTGTCCCAATCAGGCGGCGACAGTCTCGACGATTGCGCGTGAACTGACGGTCAAGCTGCCTACCGCCTCCGAGGTAATCCGGACGCTTGCGGAGAAACGTCTTGTGCGTCGGCGTCAGCAGGAGGCCGATCACCGTATCGTCACGGTGCATCTCACGGCTCTGGGAGCGAAGGCCGGAAAGGTCTCGAGCGGATGGCCTGAGATTTTGTCTGCTGCGACAGAGCAACTGACGGTGGAAGAACAGGTCAGTCTGTTATCAGCGCTGGTGAAGCTTATTCGGGTGTTGCAGCTGAAGGGAAATGTATCCGGGCATGGCGAAGACCGCCCGCGAAGAGGGGTTCGCCGAGTTGGCTGAATGGTTTGAGACGCTGGCGAAAGCCGAGCGTTCGCATGCCAACCGGTTCCAGAAGGGGCTCGACGGTCTGAAGGGGTAGTGCTTTTTATCGATGCCGATGCGAGGGTGGGCTAGGGCAACCTAGTCCACCCTTTTCTTTTTCGATCTTGTATTCAGGGGGAATCCCAAGGGACAATACGAGTTGTGAACGGATTGAGTTTGCTTAACCCCATCGACGCGACGCGGCTCCAGAAGGAGACGCAGCGGATTTATGAGGTGTGCGACGGCTGCCGCCGTTGTTTCAACCTCTGTCCCTCGTTCAATACGCTGCTCGACGGCATCGATTCGTACGAAGGCGACGTCGCCAAGCTGACGCAGGCCGATCACCACCGCATCGTCGATGAATGTTACTACTGCAAGCTTTGTTATAACCATTGCCCGTACACACCGCCGCATCAATATGGGTTGGATTTCCCGCGCCTGATGATTGCGTGGAAAAAGCATCTGGCGACGACCAGGGGCGTATCCTGGCGGGACCGGTGGCTGATCAAGACGGACGTGCTTGGCACGATCGGCAGCGCCCTGGCCCCCCTGATCAATCGGCTTCTCGGGGTCCGTGTCCTCCGCCTGATCGGAGAGGCCATTACGGGGGTGCATCGGGATCGCCACGTCTTGAATTTTTCATCCGAGACCTTTGCCCGTTGGTGGAGCAGGCGTGGCGGAGCGCAGGTGGCAGAAGCTGGAGCGCGAAAAGTGGCGCTCTTCGGCAGTTGCCTCGTGAACTACCAAGCGTCCGATGTGGGGAAGGCCACGGTTCAGGTGCTGGAGAAGAACGGCGTCCATGTAGTTATGCCGGAACAGCGTTGTTGTGGCATGCCGTCGTTCGACATCGGTGATACGGCGTCGATTCAACAGGCTGCTGCAGCGAATGTCGCATCATTTCTCCCGTGGGTTGAGCGAGGCTATGACATCGTGGTGCCGACAGCCAGCTGCAGTCTCATGTGGAAGCGCGAATATCCTGAGGTTGTCGGCGGGGAGGCCGTGAAGAAGGCCGCCGAACGGACGTTTGATGTATGCGAGTACCTGATGAAGCTACGGCGTGACGGCGTGCTGGTGACGGATTTTCAGAAAAGCCCAGGCCGCGTCGCGTATCAGATTCCTTGTCATCTCAGAGACCAAAACATCGGTTTCAAATCAAAAGAGTTGATGGAATGTGCCGGTGCGCAGGTCGATGTGATCGAAAAATGCTCGGGGCACGACGGCGCATGGTCCGCAAAAACAGAGTTCTTTCCGCTCTCGATGAAAATCGCGGGGAAAGCTGTGCGGGCGATCGAGCAGGCTCCGGCTGATCTGGTCGCGTCCGATTGCCCGTTGGCCGGATTGCAGTTGGATCAAGCCGGGGCTTCGGCGCACACGGGAGGCAAGGCGTCCCTCCATCCCATTCAGATCGTCCGTGATGCCTACGGGCTGCCGTCAGAGCGGTGAGGGGTAAGGGGTGAGGGGTGGGAAAGGCGGGACTCGCCATACCTGTTCGGCCCGTCGCGCTTTTCTCGCGAGATACAGTTCGCACTCGGCGAGTGAGGGGAGTATTCGTGAAAGTGATCGCTCCAGAAGATGTGATCC
>JABMDH010000075.1:0-3885 GCA_015904075.1 Nitrospira sp. | reverse complement strand
GAGATTTTGTCTGCTGCGACAGAGCAACTGACGGTGGAAGAACAGGTCAGTCTGTTATCAGCGCTGGTGAAGCTTATTCGGGTGTTGCAGCTGAAGGGAGAGATCCCTGTCGCGCGTATGTGTGTCTCATGCCAGCATTTCAGTCCGAATGCCCATAAGAGCGGAGACAAGCGGCATCACTGTCAGTTTTTCGATGTGCCGTTTGGCGATCAGTCCCTCCTTCTCGATTGTCCGGAATATGTTGCGACTCCCATCAGAGTGGCAAAAAAAGCCTGATTCTCTCGGCGGCCTCTCCGAAGACCGTAGAAGGACAAGGGGTCGCCGTTTTTTCAGATGTTGATGGGCTTGGGCCATCGCTATCTGACGGGCGTGACTACCCTGTCCGTATACAGCGGGCGGTCCGCCTCGATCCTGGAAAATACGTCATCCAAAGCCAGCTGAAGCGCCGATTCGATAGGCTCACGGTCTGACGCTGTGAGCCAGCGGGCCACTGATCCCACCGTCGTGTGTTCGACGAGATAGGTTTTGATGAGCCGGTCCCCCTCGTGTATCTCCGCCTGCATTCGGATACGGTAGTGATAGCGCCCTTGCCGATCGGTCAGCGCCAATTTCGTGGTGATGTGGAGCGTGAGGTCGGCAGGGTTGGTGAAGACCGAACCGAATGTTTCCCGCCGCCGCGCGTACCGAATAATTGCCTGACTCAGATCCTGATGCGGCCAATCCAATAAGGTAATTCCGGGTCGATGGTCTGCGCCTTCGAGCGCAAGCGGCCCGATTGTCATCTGGAGCGATCTGGGGATTGTCGTTGACGCAGGACCGGTGGGAAGCGGATTCACATGGATGTGGTGTACGCATCCGGTCAATAGGATGAGCAGGAGGACGAGGATTCCGACAGGCATAGGCATGCTGGCGTCGTCAGGAGGTTGTCTTTGAACAGACGGATATCATGATGATCCCAACCTAAGGACTTGTCTGACTGGGGGCTGGGGATACGATGGGCAAATCTTTGAGCGCTCGCGCAGCCTGTTCCCGGTATAGCTGTTCCGTCGGATTGGTATAGGTCTCAACCACTCGTTGATAGGTCGTACGGGCTTGGTCGGGTTGTTGATGGATGGCAAAGTACTGACCGAGCGAGATCCAGTTTTGCGCCGCCGTTTCCCTGGCCGTTTTCATCAGCGCGAACTCCCGTTGGGCATGCGACGTGCCCTGTAGTTGCGCGCGTTTCTTCACCGTTTCCGCCATCTCATCGGCCATGGCTTCAATCTGTTGGTTTTCATGTACGGCGGCCCCCACTCGTTTGGCTTTGAGATGGGAGTAGAACGCCTCCACATGATCTTTGATGATGTCCGCACGATGTTGATATGTATCACGTGCGCAGCCTGAGAAGGTTAAGGCGAAGCTGATGAGCGTGTACGCTGCAAGATTGTTCAGGAGACGGGAACGCATCGTCATGTCCTTCTCGCCAAGCACGGCGCATGGGGAGCAATTGGTACCAAGTCTAACATACTTGCCCTGGGCAACGGTAACAGGGCATGGCAGGGCACTGTCCTTGAATTGCTGTTGCGTGGAGGACGATGGTGCCACAAACGGAAGTGAGAAGAACAGATGATGGTGGAAGGTCCGCTCTGGATACTATGGATGTATTGTCGGATATGGGACAAGAAAAGCCCTTGAACCGGTTATGACGGCTGCGCTATCTTACAGCACTTTCAAACAAGCATAGGACCTTCTCATTTATTATCAGATTGATCCTGTATCGAACATACACAACGGGGAGGACAACATGAGCAAGAGTTTAAAAGGAACCAAGAGCCACGACAATCTGAAGCATGCCTTTGCCGGCGAATCGCAGGCCAACCGACGCTATCTCTACTTCGCGCGGCGCGCCGATATCGAAGGCTATCCTGATGTCGGCGGGCTGTTTCGAGACACCTCGGAGGCCGAAACCGGCCACGCCTTCGGCCACTTGGATTTTCTGAAGGAAGTCGGTGACCCGGCGACCGGTGTTCCGATCGGCAATACCGAAACGAACCTCAAGTCTGCTATCGAGGGCGAAACCTACGAGTATACCCAAATGTATCCGGGCATGGCGAAGACCGCCCGCGAAGAGGGGTTCGCCGAGTTGGCTGAATGGTTTGAGACGCTGGCGAAAGCCGAGCGTTCGCATGCCAATCGAGCAGGCTCCGGCTGATCTGGTCGCGTCCGATTGCCCGTTGGCCGGAATGCAGTTGGATCAAGCCGGGGCTTCGGCGCACACGGGAGGCAAGGCGTCCCTCCATCCCATTCAGATCGTCCGTGACGCCTACGGGCTGCCGTCAGAGCGGTGAGGGGTAAGGGGTGATGGGTGGGAAAGGCGCGACTCGCCATACCTGTTCGGCCCGTCGCGCTTTTCTCGCGAGATGCAGTTCGCACTCGGCGAGTGAGGGGAGTATCCGTGAAAGTGATCGCTCCAGAAGATGTGATTCCGTACGAAGCGTATGAGAAACAGCGGGAGGAGTTTCGGTCCCGTATCATTGCGCTCAAGCAGCGGCGGAGGATTTCCATCGGTCCGTTAGTGACCATGATTTTTGAGAATCGCGCGACGTTGCAATTTCAAATCCAGGAAATGATCCGCGTCGAGCGGATTTTCGATCCGGCGAAGGTTCAGGACGAATTGAATGTCTATAACGCGATCCTTCCGGCGGCTGGTGAATTGAGTGCTACCCTCTTGATCGAGATCACCGAGGAAGCCATGATGAAACATTGGCTTGATCAGTTCATGGGACTCGATCATGGAGAAAAGGTAGCAATCGTGGCCGGGAGTGACCGGGCCTTTGGGGAATTTGAAGGAGGCCACAGCCACGACACGAAGATCAGCGCGGTGCATTTCGTCAGATTTCGTCCGACCGCATCCATGCAATCGGCGATTGCCGATCTTCGACAGCCGGTTCTCCTTACGGTGGATCATGGTGAATACCGTGTTCAAACGGCCGTGCCGGGCAGCATGAGAGAGGAATGGCTCTCCGATTTGAGCGCGTAAGCCTGTCTATAGAAACGTTGAACGCGGAACATGGAACATTGAGCATGACGGATTCTGTATTATTGACCAAGCGCATCGAATTTTCTTCGTCCCACCGCTACATCAGGCCGGAGTGGGATGAGGCGAAGAACCGTGCGGCTTTCGGCCTCTGTTACAACCCTCCTGCCCACGGCCACAACTATCTGCTCGAAGTGACCGTCTTCGGCGAGATCGACCGGCAGACGGGCATGGTCGTCAATCTATTTGATCTGAAGCGGGTTCTGCTCGACGTGATCGAAGAATTCGATCACAAGAATCTGAATCTCGACATGCCTTATTTCAAAGACCGGATTCCCACATCGGAAAACCTCGCACGTGTGCTCTGGACAAAGCTGGCGCCTCAGCCGGACATCGGTGTGCTGCAGACCGTTCGCCTGTGTGAGGACGAGGATCTCTATGCCGAAGTGACGGCGGCAGCGGGACTGGATGTTGCAGCCGTGACCCGGCGCTATTCATTCACTGCCATTCTGGACGGCAATCAAGGCTGTGAGTGGGATTGTTTCATCACGGTCCGCGGCCCGATCGATCCGACGACCGGAATGGTGACCGATATCGGCGCGCTGGATCGCGTGGTGCAGGACAAAGTGGTGCAGACCTTCGATCGTCAGGATCTCCGCCAGGTATTTGGCGTTCAGCAGGTCACGGGCGGGCAGCTTGCCGAACGGATTTGGAACTCGCTCGCTTCCGATATCACGTCCGGCCACCTAGCAAACATCCGTCTGGTCCAGTCACGCGACCTCTTCTTCGACTACGCGGGGTGAATAAGCGGCTGTTCTTGGACGAACGCTAAGGCTCTGCACTGTTCACAGCTCAAGTTCGACGCCATA
>JABMDH010000074.1:2147-17018 GCA_015904075.1 Nitrospira sp. | reverse complement strand
TGGCTGGGGGACTAGGAATCGAACCTAGGTAGCCGGCTCCAAAGGCCGGCGTCCTACCGCTAGACGATCCCCCAGCGCGGTACGGAAACGAATGGTAGATCTAGCACAGGCTGGAAAATTTTTGGCTCGTGAACTAGGCATCGAACCTAGTCGATCAGCTCCAGAAACTGGCATCCCAAAATGACTCCCCAGTGCGTCCTGAAACATTTCACAACGCTTGAACCGGGAGAGAGATTTTTGGCTGGGGGACTAGGAATCGAACCTAGGTAGTCAGATCCAGAGACTGACGTCCTACCTCTAGACGATCCCCCAACCGGCGTTCAACGTAATATACGATGCCGTCGTGCGTCAAGACGGACCGGTGTTTGCGCGCTCGATTCCCTTTCGGAGACGGAAAAGCGTCCGTTCCCGCCCCAGTACTTCCATAACCTCGAAAAGGCCAGGGCTGGCGGTCCGCCCTGTCAATGCCACGCGCACCGGCTGAGCCAGCTGGCCCATCTTGAGGCCTTCTTCCTCGACCAATTTTTTAAACGCCGTTTCCCATTCAGATTTTGAGAAGACCGGGAACGCTTCGAACCGTTCGACCAGCTTGGACAAGATCGGCGCGACGGCCGACGTAAGAAACTTCTTGGCTGCCTCTTCTTCAAAGGGCGCCACCGGTCCAAAGTACGGCTTGACCCACTCGACCATTTCAATAAGCGTCTTTGCGCGTTCCTTGACCAACACCACCAATTGGGCGAGCCACTCGGCGGTCACCGTTCGAACGTCGGCTCCCAAACCGGCCTGCTCCAACAGAGGAGCAAGCGCCTGAGCGACAGAGACAGGCGAACTGGTCTTGATATACTCGGCATTCATCCACAGCAGCTTATCGGGGTTGAAGACAGCCGCCGACGTCTGCACGTGCTTCCATGAGAACTTCTCAATCAACTCTTCGCGCGTAAATAGTTCCTGATCACCGTGCGACCAGCCAAGCCGAACGAGATAATTTACCATCGCCTCGGGCAGATAACCCATGTCTCTGTAGGCCATGATCGAGGTGGCACCGTGGCGTTTGGACAATCGCGTTTTATCAGCCCCCAGGATCATCGGCAGATGCCCGAACTGCGGTACTGGAAATCCCAACGCCTCAAAAATCGGAACCTGGCGTGGCGTATTGGTCAAGTGATCGTCTCCGCGCACGACATGCGTAATGTTCATCAGCGCGTCATCGACCACAACGGAAAAGTTGTACGTGGGATACCCGTTCGACCGTAGAATGATGAGATCGTCCAAGACGGCATTGTCGAAAATGATCTTGCCTTTGATGAGATCATCGACAACGGTCTGCCCTTCCTGCGGAGCCTTAAATCGCAATGCCGCTTCGCCGGCAGGATTCGTGATATGTAGGCTGCGACAACGACCGTCATATCGAGGGGAAAGCCCTTTGGCTTCGGCCTCTTTGCGCCGGGCTTCCAATTCTTCTGCCTTGCAGACACACCAATAGGCGCGACCGGCTTCAAGTAGCCGCATCGCATGGCTGCGATAGAGATCCATCCGTTCAGTCTGCCGGTAGGGGCCTTCATCCACATCGAGCCCGGCCCATTTCATGCCGTCAATGATGGCCTGTATGGATTCGTCGGTCGATCGACTCTGGTCCGTATCTTCGATACGGAGGATAAAGACGCCCTGCTGCTGTCTGGCATAGAGCCAGTTGAACAAAGCGGTACGCACTCCCCCGATGTGGAGAAACCCTGTCGGGCTTGGGGCAAACCGCACGCGAACTTGCGTCATAGGACGAACCTCTCGCTGAAAGACGGTATCTATAGCATGCACGGAAAAGTGTTGTACAGAATCGATCCCCTCCCGGCTATTTTGTCTTTTATCTAGGGCGTCCTTCTGATATGAACGTCTCGGAAGGGAGGGGCATGGCGGAATTTACGCAGACAGCTCGGGTGCTCTCCGTAACCGATCTCACTCCCAACGTTCGTCAACTCATTCTTCTTCCCACAACACAGAAACTCACATTCCAACCGGGGCAATGGGTCTCATTGAAGCTACCGGTCGGCTCTACACCGCCTCTCAACCGCGCTTATTCCATGGCAGTCCCGGTGTCGCCCTCCGGCGAACTCACCCTCGTGTTTGATCGGGTGCCGCAGGGATTGGGGTCCGGGTATCTGTGCCAAATCAGAGCCGGAGACGAATTGTTGTTATCCGGCCCCTACGGCAACTTTGTGCTCCCTCAGCCTCTCGATCGGGAGTTGTTGTTCATCGCCCGATACACCGGTCTGGTTCCGATTCGATGCATGCTCAAAGCCTTGTACGCCCATCGCGAGACCGTACCGGTTCTCGTAATCGCCGTCGGGCCGGCAGAAGATGAATTGCTCTACCACCAGGAATTGCTTTCGCTTGCCCTCATGCGCGCATCGTTTCGCTATCTTCCGCTGGTTGCCTCTAGTGATGAGTCCGCTGTCTCATTGACCGTGAGTATGCTACGCCAACTCGTGAACGACCGATCCAAGATTATCCCCATGCTGTGCGGGACTAAGGGATTTGTACGGCCCCTACGAGGGTATTTTGTCGAAACGGGATATGACCGGAAGGAAGTGAAGACGGAAACATACGACTAGCAGGACGCTGAAATAATCCGCCAACTTTGTTCCCCGCCTTCGCCGAAGCGCTTCGCGCAGGCAAGTTGCGTCGCTGGACGGCCACTTTGAGCATCCCGCATGGTTTTAGGGGTGTCGGCTCAGCCATCGAGATGTGCGACGGATTGAGTAGTACCTGTGAAGGTTCCACAACCTGCGAGGATACCGCGTATCGTCACACGTCATTGGTTGTTCGAGATTCGGGCTTAACGGCGGAATTCGAAGCACATGACGATTGGGGCATGACGGACAACGACCGGCTCAATGTCCTTCTCGGACAAGGTTTTTATTGACGGCCGGGATCTCGACCACAATGTCTTTGGTACCGTTGGGCACACACTGACATCCCAACCGTGAATGCAGTGTGGTCATCGGCGCTTCATCGAGCTGGTCATATTCGTCATCCGTGCCCTCATTACAGGTATCAAGACCCTGTTTCACCATGACATGGCAGGTTGAGCAGGCACAAACCCCTCCGCATACATGCTCCAAATCCACTCCATTCCCCATTGCAATATCAAGAAGGCTCCCCGGAAGTCCCGTTGGACCATAGGGAATTCTGGCCGGATCTACGGCAACTTTCGTAACCGTCCCGTCCGGCTGAATAAAGGTGACGGTATACGCAGTTTGGGGGAGGTTATACTCAGCTTTTTCAATATAGGGATTTGTCCCACCCATCGACCTGTTCCTTTCTCGCTATCAGCCTCACTCTCGCTCATATGATTCACTAGGAGTAATGGTGCTTCGGATCATCATGTTGACAGCTTTGAATTCTGCGTGCTATCTTTAGTCCGACTAATTTGATCGGAGATCATTATAGTCTCCGATAGTATTGATCGGCAATAGGCATGTTGAAAATCTCAAAAAAAGCCGACTACGCACTCATGGCGCTCCAACATATTGCCTTGGTCCAATTCGGTGATGTGACCCCGGGTCGCGTCGTGAACACCAAGGAGATTGCCGAAGAATACAACATTCCATTGGAACTGTTGGCGAAGGTGCTCCAGGCTCTCTCCAAAAACGGTATGATCGAGAGCCATAACGGCCCCAAGGGGGGATACTTACTCGCCCGAAACGCGAGCCATATCACGATCGCACAAATTCTCGAAAGCATCGAAGGTCCGTTGGGACTCACCGACTGTTCACATGAAAAAGATGGTGACTTCTGCATGCAACGGGAACATTGCAACATCCGCACACCGTTGTTGAAGGTGCAGGACAGCATCTATCAACTGCTCAATAGTATGACCCTGCAAGATATGATGGGCGGCACGCCGCTGATTACGATTCAGTCGCCGTCAACACAAGGAGTCAACCGATGAAGCTTCCGATTTTCCTCGACAACCATTCGACCACCCCGATGGATCCACGGGTTCTGAACGGCCACCCCACCAACCGGCTGCCGGGCAATCTGAACATCTCCTTTGCCTATGTCGAAGGCGAATCGTTGCTGATGGGCATGAAAGACATCGCGCTCTCATCCGGATCGGCCTGCACCTCGGCCACACTGGAACCGTCATATGTCTTGCGCGCACTCGGCGTTGGGGTGGAACTTGCCCACTCGTCGATCCGCTTTGGCCTGGGCCGGTTCAACACCGAAGAAGAGATTGACTACACGATCAAGAAGGTTATTGAGATTGTGACCAAATTGCGGGAAATGTCTCCGCTCTATGAGATGGCTAAAGAAGGTGTCGATCTGAAGTCGGTTCAATGGGCAGCCCACTGAACTGACACGACGCGATATACAAGGAGGACGTCATGGCATACAGCGATAAAGTCGTCGATCATTTTAATAACCCCCGTAACATGGGGAGTTTCAAAAAGGACGAAGACGGCGTCGGTACCGGCATGGTCGGCGCGCCGGAATGCGGCGATGTGATGAAGCTGCAGATCAAGGTGCAAGACGATATGATCGTCGACGCCAAGTTTAAGACCTTCGGCTGCGGGTCTGCCATCGCCAGTTCCAGCTTGGCCACCGAATGGCTCAAGGGCAAAACGATCGAGGAGGCCCAGAAGATCAAGAATACCGACATCGTGCAGGAATTGAATCTCCCGCCGGTGAAGATCCACTGTTCTGTGCTGGCGGAAGACGCCATCAAGGCCGCGCTGGCGGACTATCAGAAAAAGGCTGACAAGACAGAAACAGCCCGATAACCCCGTCGCAGAGACAACGAGCAGAGGTAAAGGGAAGGAGCGCGCCCATGGATACACCGGAAACGACGACAACGCCCGAGCCGGTCGTCACCTTGAGCGAATCGGCATTGAAAGAAGTCAAGCGCCTCATTAACGTGCAAGGCATCGAGAGCGGCGGACTTCGCCTCGGCGTCAAGGGTGGCGGCTGCTCAGGACTCAGCTACACGATCAATTTTGACGATAAGATCGGGCAGTACGACCAGGTCTTCGAGTTCGACGGAGTCAGGGTGATCATCGACGCCAAAAGTGCGATTTACTTGCAGGGGACGCAACTCGACTACCAAAAAGATCTCATGGGCGGCAATTTCAAGTTCGTGAACCCGAATGCCAATAAAACCTGCGGCTGCGGAGAGTCGTTCTCGGCGTAGACAGCTTGTGCGCTGCACATTCTGGCGGCTCACACAGACCGCGCCTTGCCCTCAGCCTGTGCCTTCACCTCTCAGAAGCCGGCGGTTCGCTTTCAGCAACCTACGCAGGTAGGGCAAGCAGCTGTCCCGTCAGGCCAACATAGGCGGAGTGACATATGGATCAGCACCACACGCACAACACCGGTTCACGCGATCTTCGGATGGCCAGAAGCATGTGCTGGCACTGCCAATCCGAAATGTCCGGTGAGTATTTCTGCGAACGTTGCGTGAAGGTCCAGCCCGTCTCGAAAGAGACGGATTATTTTACGTGCTTTGGCCTTCCTCGCCGGTTGACCATCGACCTGAAGAAGCTGGAAGCGAAATTCTACGAGATGAGCCGCGCATTTCATCCCGACTTTTATCAGAACAAGAGCGAGACCGAGCAGACGATCAGCCTTGGGAACGCGGCCACTCTCAACACGGCCTATCGCACACTTCGTGATCCCATTCAGCGCGCTGAGTATCTGCTCGACCTAGAGGCCGGATCGGTCAAGGACATTCGCACATCGCCGCCGAGCGACCTCTTCGAGGAAATTCTCGAGTTGCAAGAAACGGTTGAAGCGTATCGGGCAAGCGATCGCACCTCCGAAACAGGCCGGCAACTGCTCACGCAGCTTGTGGCAGAACGACAGGCCTTGGAACAGCGCAAACAGGATATGGAACATCACCTCCAACAGATCTGTACCGACTGGGATGCGCTGCAAGACCGAGGCGAAGCCACCAGCCAGGCCCGTACGGAACGGGATCGCCTCCTGAAACAGATGCGGGAGATTCTCTCCAACCGGACCTACGTGAAGAATATTGTCAACGACCTCGCCGCAACGATCGGATAACGGACATGCCACGCATTGTCGGAATCGACCTCGGCACCACCAATTCGCTTGTCGCGTATATGAAGGACGGAAAACCCTGCGTCATTCCCGGACGCACAGGTCGCGCCATGGTCCCTTCCGTGGTGGCCCTGACGGACAACGGCCTGATCGTCGGACACGAAAACCGTCATCACTGTTCCGGCCTATTTCAACGACAGTCAGCGCCAGGCGACCAAAGACGCCGGCCTCATTGCCGGGCTGGAAGTGTTGCGCATAATCAACGAACCGACCGCCGCATCACTCGCCTATGGCCTTCAGAACAAGACGCAGGGCACAATCGCCGTCTACGACTTCGGCGGCGGCACCTTCGATATTTCCATTTTGAAACTCAAAAACGGGATCTTCGAAGTACTGTCTACGAATGGAGACACACATCTCGGCGGGGATGATCTGGACCGCCGGATTGCCGACTTGTTTCTCGACGAGATCAGAACCGCGACTCACATCGACCTCTCGACCTATCCCGATCACATGCAGGCAGTCCGATTGGAAGCGGAACGGGCAAAAATTCGCCTCTCAGACGAATTAAATACGCAGATTGCCATCGAGCTCCCGGATGGGAAGGGCCGCTACACCAGAGAGCTGACACGCAATCAGCTCGAGTCCATGGTGATGGACATCATCGAACGCACGTTAACTCCCTGCCGTCTGGCACTGAACGACGCGGAGCTCACGCCGGCTCACATTGACGAAGTCGTACTGGTCGGCGGTTCGACCCGCATGCCGCTCGTCAGGCGGCGCGTACAGGAACTGTTCGGCAAACAACCTCACTGTGACCTCAATCCTGACGAGGTGGTCGCCCTCGGCGCCGCCGTGCAAGCGGATATTCTGAGCGGCGGCACGACCGATATGCTGCTCCTCGACGTGACACCGCTGTCGCTCGGCATCGAAACCATGGGCGGGGTGATGAGCAGTTTAATCCGCAGAAACACCACCATTCCGGCCAGCGCCAAAGAGTTGTTCACCACCTATGTCGACGGCCAGACCGGTGTCGACATTCACATTCTGCAAGGGGAGCGCGAGTTGGTGAAGGACAACCGCAGCCTTGCCCGCTTCCGCCTGAAAGTGCCTCCGCTCCCGGCCGGTGTACCGCGGATCGAGGTGACCTTCCTGCTCGATGCGAATGGAATTCTGAACGTCACGGCCAGCGACATGCGAACCGGCCAAAGCCAATCGATCGACGTCAAACCGTCGTATGGTCTATCGGACCACGAAGTGGAGCAGATGATCGAAGACTCGTTTAAGTTTGCACAGGAGGACGTCACCGCCCGCAAGCTGATCGAAGCAAGGCTCGATGCCGAAGCCTTGATCGTGACGACTGAAAAATCTCTCTCGGAAGGCGCCCGACTCGTCGCCCAGGGCATGCTTGCTGCCATTCGCGACGCCCTGACGGCTTTGACGGCGGCAAAAGACGGCACCGATCCCAAAACGATCCGCGCGCGCATGGCTGACCTCGAGCAGACGGCCAAGCCGCTGTCGGTCGCCATGCTGGACGATTCACTCAAACGAAGCCTGCAGGGAAAGAAAGTCACGGAAGTGACGTGAGCAACAAGCTAATAGCTGTATAGTGTATGGCTCCGAGCACGAACAGGATCAATTTCCTGGTCACTGCCATACGCTATATGCACTACGCTCAGGGAGGATTGTGATGGATCTGAAGTGGCAGGATGCGGAAGAGGTCGCGATTCGTCTGGTCGAGGAACATCCGGAAACCGATCCGCTCACCGTTCGGTTCACGGATATGCATGCCTGGGTCGTCGCTTTGCCGGAATTCAAGGACGACCCAAAGAAGTCGAACGAAAAAATCCTCGAAACAATCCAGATGGCCTGGCATGAAGAATACCAGGACTCAAAATCCTGACTACGGATAGATAATCAACGGCCACCCTCCCCAACCGGCGACCCTTCCGGAATCTGATCCAGTTTATAGAAATCCGTGGGGTCAACCCGGCGGTGTGCCGCCTGTGTCGGCTCACTGCCTTTGGCGAATATTTCGACTGCCCCCTTCTGCCCTTCGCCGTCCTGTTCCGACTCCAGCAATCCTGTCGACGAGTCAACCTTCACAAAGGTGACGCCGTCTGGAATTTCAAACGGCACGACGGGAAGCTGATTCAAGGCCTCCTTCATAAACGCCATCCATATCGGCAGCGCTGCGCGAGCGCCCGTTTCACTCTCGCCGAGCGAACGACGATCGTCGAATCCCACATACACACCGGTCACCAAATTAGGAGCTCCGCCGATAAACCACGCGTTGATATAGTCGTTGGTCGTACCGGTCTTCCCTGCAATGGGACGATTAAGCGCTTTCGCAGCCTGACCCGTTCCCTTCTGCACCACATCTTCCATCATATTGGTGATGAGGTATGCCGTTTCTTTGGGAAGCACCTCCTGTGATTGAGGCTGAGCTGACTCGAGCGGATTGCCCGTACTGTCCGTCGCCACTTTGATGGCATACGGCTCCACGCGGGTCCCCTGGTTCAGAAAAACCCCATACACTGACGTCAATTCCATCAGACCCACTGACGACGATCCCAAGCCTAACGAAAGGTCGGCCGGCAACGGACTGACCATACCGACCGCACGGGAAAACTCGATGACATTCTTGATCCCCACCTTATCGAGCAACCGCACCGTCGCAAGATTGTGCGAATGCGCCAGCGCATCACGCAAACTCACCATGCCGTGAAACTTCCGGCCATAGTTCTCCGGTTTCCACGTCTTGTCGTCCTCTTCCTGTTCGTAGACGACCGGCGCATCGAGAATCTGTGTGGCCGGACTCAAGCCTTGGCTCATCGCGGTCGCATAGATAAGCGGTTTGAACGCTGATCCCGGTTGCCGGTGCGCTTGTACGGCCCGGTTGTACTCGCTTCGTGAAAAATCATACCCTCCGACCATTGCTCGAATTGCGCCGCTCTTTGGATCGATAGCGATCAGGCCTCCTTCGACGATCGGTGTCTGTTCAAGTGTCAATTGCATCCCCTCTCTGGAGACCTTTTTCACTCCGACCTCGACCACATCGCCGGGTTTGAGGGTCTGCTTGAGATTGGGATTCACCACGAAGTTGACAGTTGGATCAGGCCCCTTCAGCAGCCGCTTCGCCCACGCCATGTCGTCGAAAGCCAACTTGGCCGCAACCGATCCGACTTGCACCACATAAAAATCCTTCGCGACCCGTAACACGATGCCTTCTGCTATGTCGCCCGGCATGAGCGGCTTGTCTTCCGATGCACGCATCGACGACTGGAGTGTGCTGAGATCCACAGTTCGCCGGGGCCCTCGCCATCCTTGTCGCTTATCGAGTTCACGGACTCCTGCTATGAACGCAGCCTCTGCGGCCTTTTGCATCGAAAGATTCAGAGTGGTGTGAATTTGCAGGCCACCCTTATACACCATCGTTTCCCCGTATTTCGCCATCAGCAATTGGCGAACATGTTCAACGAAGTGCGGGGCAAGGTGCTCGCTGCCCGGTCGATGGAAATTGAGCGTTTCGGCGGCGGCGGCTTCGCGATCGGCTGCCGTGATAAAACCCGCCTCTTCCATCCGGAACAACACATGCTCTTGCCGCTTCTTCGCCCGATCGTACGCAGTAAACGGGGAGAATCGGCTGGGAGATTTTGGAAGTCCAGCGAGAAAAGCCGATTCCGCGAGAGTCAGATCCGAAATCTTTTTGCCGAAATATGATTGGGCCGCCGAAGCCACACCATAAGATCCCTGCCCGAAGTAGATTTGATTCAGGTAGGTTTCAAGAATCTGCTCCTTCCCGGACACCGCTTCCATTTTATAGGCCAAGACGACCTCGCGAATCTTGCGCTCATAGGACCGCTCCGATGACAGAAACAACGATCTGGCCAACTGCTGCGTGATCGTGCTCGCCCCCTCGACCTTTTTGCCGCCATGGCGGCGTGATCGTGCTCGCCCCCTCGACCTTTTTCCCGCCATGGCGGATATTTGTCCAAGCCGCCCGCAACATTCCGATGTAATCCAAACCCGGATGTTCAAAGAATCGCGCATCTTCCGTCGCAATGACCGCCTGAGTAAGGGCCTTGGGAATTTCAGCAAGCGGGGTCAGAATACGGCGTTCGATGAAGAACTGGCCGATGGGTTGCCGATCGTCCGAGTACACGGTGGTCACCAGACTCGGTTGATAGTTCTGAAGCTGTTCGAGCGACGGAAGATCCTGTGAGAAGTACCAGATCACTCCCGTGATCGTCGTGGCTCCGACGATCGTACAGACAGTAAATCCGACCAGGGCAATCTGCCACCAGCGCCACTCCCAGAAGCGCCAATTCCGATTGGGCCGCCTCTGAATCTCTATAAAGCGATCACCGCCCGACATCCGAACAAAACTCCTGTGTATGGTGAATTGGTAGTCAGCGAGGGTGTTGAAAGCACCTTACAATGCAACCCCCTAAAACTCAAGCAAGGTCTTCCATCAGGCTACGCGCAGAACCCACTCGGACAATCGATGATCGCCCGTACACTCCCTGTATCATGCGCGACAGCGAGTTGAATGCGATTCCTGGCAGCCTACCACTGGCCGAACCGGCCCACCGGACTCATCCACGCAGAGACCTCCGTAACGACCTATCTCTGGCGCAAGACTGTCGCTCTGTCTGAATGGGCAAAGGATCCTCTAGTCCAATTCAGGTGGCCACTTCATTATTCGGCCAAGGCCCGCAGTCCATCGAAATCGTGAATCACAATGCCTGCGAAACTCCGGTGCGCGACCGTATTGAGGAGTGTCTGCACGGCCTTCTCCACGTCGGACCGTGGACGCCCGGCAAAGGTGATTCGCTCAGGCCTGACCGTGATGCGGTGGTGAACTCGGAATCCCTCGCGGGGAACATCGTTCGAAAGCGGTGAGGGAAACGGCGAGAAAATCAATCGACGGTGTAGACGATCCAAAACCGCATCGGCAAGATGCAGGCGCGATTCTCGCTTGAGTGTCACGCGTTGTTCGACCGGCAACGGAATCGTCTCGACGGCAAGCCACACTGGAATCCCGATGCGATCGCCATACCGCAGCGTATCGTCTGAAAAACTCTTTACTTCCTCCAAATCGGTCCGATAACTCATCACCACCACTTCATCCGCTCGATCCATCACGGAAAACGCCAACGGGCGTCCTCGCACAGCCACAGTGGTCAGCCAAAACGGCATTACGATCGAGAGGGGTGTACGCTGTCCGATCATCTCTTTGATCACGTCAATGGCGTTCAGGTACTGAATCGGACCGGCCTCACTTTCCAGAAATCCCGGCAGGAGATACGGCTCGATGTCGAGTTGCACCCCGGCCAATCGATGAGGCTCCACAAGACTCAACAGATGGCGAATTTTCCCGGCAAGCTGTTGCGGCTCATAGATCGCCCCGGATAGCCGTCGAGGGCAACCACCTCGATACCGCTTTCTCTGAGTGTGATGAGGAGTCGGACGTAGGCTTGCCATATTTCCGGTCCGTCCTTCGAAGCCGGCATCTGAATCATGACTCGCGAAAGACTGTGGCGGCGACAGGTTGAGAGAATGGCGCCCGGATCATCGATGGCTTCCCGGTACCTCCAAATCCAAAGGCCGGACCGGCCTGACTGTCCGAGATCCGGTCGGTCGTGGACCAGGTCCACCTGTTCCAGAACCACCTGTGCCTCAGAGTCCTCTGTCGTGACGACCAAAGCCGCCACCCTTCGCAAATCCAGCGAGCGACCGAGTTCAACCAGTGGAATGGTCACATCGAACGTGCCGCGTACGGTCGCAAACCGTACATTGTCCTGCCGGATCGTGGAGGCCCAATCCTCCATGGCAAACGAGATACGCCCCTGGGCTTGTCCTCTGATCCTGATAGTCTTGTATGACAAGAGGTCCAACACCCCCCGTTCGGCCTCAGTTCAATCCTCTGCCCACAGCGACCGCCGACTGCCTCGGCAAACGTCATAGTGACCATGCTCTCCCCTTCCGGTCGCAACAGTTGCCCCCGACACATCCCAAAGACTTGCGAATGATCGAAGCCAGGCAGAAGATCGAGCAAGAACGATGTCGGTCTGTCAGAGCTGGAAGGAGCAGAATCAGGGGGCCCCTTGATCGTCACACTTGGGGTCGTTTGCTCTCCCGCATAAGAAAGTTCAATGGAGTGAATGTCTGCAGGTATAGAGCCTGTCAGCGGGATTTCAATGGAATAGGCCGGTCCGGCGACGATCCCTCCCATCAACATCCACAATACGCATCCCCGTGCGAGCGTCTGCCTAACCTTGTGTAGCCAAGGACACATCGTATCCAAACGCGCCATGCGGTTTTGAGATTGCCTATTGGAGAAAACTCCCATTTTGTGCTGTCCTGTGCGTCCCATTTGGATTCGGAGAATTGTACAAGTCATCGGTCCGATTGTCCTTGAAAACCCCAAATTTCTCGTCTTCTGGATTCCAATGAATCTTCGGTATAACCCCGCTCATCAATCCCCAGTCGCCTGGAATCCAACATGCCAATCTCGGAAGCACGCTCCTCGATCCAGAGGTTCCACCGCTCCTACCCACCACAACCTCTTAGACCCTCTATGAGCAGAGTTATAGGCTTGTGCAAGAGAATATAGTTCGAGTATACTACCTAGTTTGCGCCTCACTAGCGGGCGTCTTTTTTTGTCATCTAAGGAAGTACCGTTACTATGTCCACAGTACGCGCCCCTCATGACCGCCGTGACGACATCCGCAACATCGCCATCATCGCCCACGTCGACCACGGCAAGACCACATTGGTCGACGCTGTGCTCCGCCAAACCCATGTCCACAGAAAAATCGACGACATGGGCGAGCGGATCATGGATTCGATGGATCAGGAACGCGAACGCGGGATTACGATCCGCGCCAAAAACGCCAGCGTCATCTATAACGGAGTGAAGATCAACATCGTCGATACGCCGGGCCACGCCGACTTCGGCGGCGAAGTGGAACGTACGCTCCGGATGGTGGATGGGGTGTTGATTTTGGTCGATGCAAAAGAAGGCCCCATGCCGCAAACGACCTTCGTGTTGCGGAAGGCCTTGGCGCTCGGGCACAAAGCCATCGTGGTTATCAACAAGATCGACCGGCCGGACGCCATGATCGACGACGTCGTCAATCGCACGTTCGATCTCTTCGTCCATCTGGGCGCCACCGACGAACAGCTTGATTTTCCCATTGTCTACACCTCGGCCCTCAAAGGAATCGCCTCACTCGACGCGAACAAACCGGGAACCGCCATTGCGCCGTTGCTCGATACAGTTCTGGAAAAGATCCCGGCGCCGGCCATCAACGCCGACGCTCCGCTCCAAATTCTCGTCCTGGCCCTCGTGCAAGACTCCTATAAGGGCAAGATGGGGATCGGTAAGATTCAATCCGGTTCGATCGCCCGACGGCAAAACGTACTGGTGCTCGGCAAGAACGGCGAGCAGATTCCCGGCAAAGTCTCCGATCTCGCGGTGTATTCAGGTCTTGAACGAACCGATACCGAACAAGCTCAAGCGGGTGAAATCGTCGCTGTGGCCGGACTGGATCAGGTCAGCATCGGAGATACCATCGCCGACGCCGAGCAGCCACTCGCGCTGCCCCGCGTGACGATCGACGAACCGACGGTGCAGATGACCTTCTCCGTCAACAACAGCCCCTTTGCCGGCCGGGAAGGGAAATACCTCACCTCGCGCCACCTGCGTGAGCGCCTGTTCAGGGAACTCGAAACGAACGTGTCGCTCCGTGTGAGCGAAACCGACAGCGCCGACCGCTTTCTGGTCGCCGGGCGCGGCGAATTGCACCTCGGCGTGTTGATCGAACAGATGCGGCGGGAAGGCTACGAGTTGCAAGTGTCACAGCCGGAAGTCATTCTCCATCGTGACGGTGGCCAGGTTACGGAGCCCTACGAAGAGCTGACCATCCAAGTGCCGGAAACCTACCAGGGCGCCGTTATCGAAGAGATCGGCAAACGCCGTGGGGAAATGCGGCACATGAAGCTGGTCCATTCTGAGGTAGGCCCAGGCGACATGCACCTGGAATATTATATTCCCACGCGCGGGATCATGGGGCTGAAGAACATCCTCATGGCCAAAACACGCGGCACGATCATCATGCACCATGTATTCAAGGCCTACGAAGCGGCGCACGAACAGGATCTCCTTGTGACAGCCCACGGCTCCCTCTGCGCCTTCGAAGACGGCACCACCACGGGCTACGCGCTGTTCATGGTGCAGGAACGCGGCGAGTTGTTTCTCGGCCCCGGTGTGGAGGTCTATCGCGGCATGGTCGTCGGTGAGAACAGCCGCGACGAAGATCTGGACGTCAATGTGTGCAAAGAGAAGCATCTCTCGAACATGCGGGCTTCCGGATCCGACGAAGCGTTGGTGCTCACGCCTCCGCGTGAAATGACCTTGGAATTCGCATTAGAATACATTCGTGCCGATGAACTGGTAGAAGTGACTCCCAAAAACCTACGCCTCCGCAAACGGTTGTTGAATCCGGAAGACCGTCGCAAGGCCAAAAAGTCGAGCAAATGACACGTCGTTCGTGAAGCGTGAAGCGTCGTTCGCTTGCGAGATACGCTTCACGAGAAACGAGATACGGACCCTGAGATGAGAATTCGCAAGAAGACCCCCAAGCCGTCTGCCAAGCGCCCGCCCCTCTACTTCATCGGCTATCGCGGCACAGCTCCATCCACAGACGAACTTGTGATGCAGTACGAACGTGAGTACGGCGGGCCGTTGTCCATTCGTAATGAAGCGGGCTCGCCCGAATCCTGGCAAGCAACACACGGCCCCTGGTCAGC
>JABMDH010000074.1:0-2047 GCA_015904075.1 Nitrospira sp. | reverse complement strand
TGTGTACGCTGTCCGATCATTTCTTTAATCAGGTCAATGGCGTTCAGGTACTGAATCGGACCGGCCTCATTGTCCAGAAATCCCGGCAGGAGATACGGCTCGATGTCGAGTTGCACCCCGGCCACTAGATGAGGCTCCACAAGACTAAACAGACGGCGAATTTTCCCGGCAAGCTGCTGAGGATCATAAATCGCCTCCGGGTAGCCGTCGAGGGCCACCACCTCAATACCGCCTTCTCTGAGTGTGACGAGGAGCCGGACGTATGCTCGCCATATTTCCGGTCCATCCTCCGAAGCCGGCACCTGAATCATGACTCGCGAAAAACTGTGGCGGCGACAGGTTGAGAGAATGGCGCCCGGATCTTCGATGGCCTCCCGATACCTCCAAACCCAAACACCGGATCGGCCTGACTGTTCGAAACCCGATCGGTCTTGGGCCAGGTCCATCTGTTCAATCACCACCTGTGCCTCAGGGTCCTCGGTCGTTACGACCAGAGCCGCGGCTTTTCGTAAATCCAGCGAGCGACCGAGTTCAACCAGCGGGATGGTCACATCGAACGCACCGCGCACAGTCGCGAACCGCACATTATCCTGTCGGATCGCGGAGGCCCAATCCTCCATGGCAAACGAGATGCGACCCAGGGCCTGTCCTCTGAGCCTGATGGTCTTGTATGACAAGAGATCTAACACCCCTCCGTTCGGCCTCAGTTCAATCCTCTGCCCACAGCGACCACTGCCTGCCTCGGCAAACGTCATAGTTACAGTCTTGTCCCCTTCCGGTCGCGACAGCAGCCCCCGGCACACACTAAAGACCTGCGAATGATTGAAGCCCGGCAGGAGGTCGAGCACGGGCGATATCGGCCTGTCAGAGGTGGAAGGAACGGAGTCAGGGGGGCCATTGATCGTCACACTTGGGGTTGCTTGCTCTCCCACATAAGAAAGTTCAATGGAGTGGATGTCCGCAGGTATAGAGCCTGTCAGCGGGACTTCAACGGAATAGGCCGGTCCGGCAACAATCACTCCCATCAACGTCCACAATACAAATGTCCATGCGAGCGTGTGCCTAACCCTACGTACCGAAGGACACGTCGTATCCGAACGCACCACGCGACTTTGAGATCGCCTATTGGAGAAAACTCCCCTCATTTTGTGCTGGCCTGTGCTTCCCATTTGGATTCGGCTTGAGAATTGTACAAGTCATCGGTCCGGTTGTCCCTGAAAACTCCAATTCTCTCGTCTTCTGGATTCCAATTGATCTTTGGTATACCCCCCATCAATCCCCAGCCGCCTGCAATCCGACATGCCTGTCTCGAAAGCACGTTCCTTGATCCCGAGGTTCCACCACTCGTACCCGCCATAGACCCACAGATCCTTCATGAGCTGAGTTGTGGGGTGTAATCCCAAAATGATAATGTCCGGTTTGCCCAAAACAGAAATGTCCTCTTCGTTGCTAGACTCCCCACTCTTAGAAGGAGGGGGGGATGGTCAGAGAGGACACGGTGACGATGAGTGCGAAAGAGTTGCGGCGGGTCCATGTGCTCCGCCAACTGCAGGAGAAGCGGATCACGCAGAGGGAGGCCGGGGAGATGTTGCAGTTGACGGATCGCCAGATCCGGCGCCTGCTTGGGCGGGTGAATGCGGCGGGTGACCAGGGCCTGGTCCATCGGGGACGGGGGAAGCCGTCGAATCGACGGATCGCGGCGCCGGTCAAGGCGAAGGTGCTGCGGCTGTATGCGGCACAGTATGGGGACTTTGGACCGACGTTGGCGGCGGAGAAGCTGGCCGAGCGCCACGGGATGCCGATCAGTGCCGAGACGCTACGGGGGTGGCTGCTGGAGAACGGGGTGGAGCATTTTCGACGACGGAAGCGCCCGCATCGGACCTGGCGGGAGCGACGAGCGCATGTAGGGGAACTGATCCAACTGGACGGCTCACACCATGACTGGTTCGAGGGGCGTGGGCCCCGCTGCGTCCTGATGGCCTACATCGATGATGCCAGCAGTCGCGTCTTTGCGCGGTTCTATGAGTACGAGGGCACGATCCCGGCG
>JABMDH010000073.1:2230-16184 GCA_015904075.1 Nitrospira sp. | reverse complement strand
ACAGGCGATGCTCAACGATCGACCGCGGAAAGTGCTGAACTGGCACAGCCCGGCGCATGCTTTTCACCAACTGTTGCGCTAGGATCTTGAATGCACACTCATGCTCTTTATCACAAGCCGCCAGCCGAAGAAAAACACCGAGCCTGCACTCAACACCAACTTTGTATTTGATCTTGAGAATAACGCCTCAAGCCGAGGCTTTTTCTGTTGTCGCCGCATCAAAAAAGATGTGCACGAAGAAATCGGAAGTAAACGGCTGCTGTCCGCCATTAAGGAATCCAACTCCCGGCAAGTCCTGATCTATATTCACGGCTTCTCCAATCTTCCGGAACAGGTCTTCGAAAACGCCCAGGAATTCCAGTCCCTTTGCAACAAGCAAAAGGAGGGCGAGGTCTTGGTGATTCCGATCATCTGGCCCTGCGACAACGATCTCGGCATTGTGAAAGACTACTGGGACGATCAAAAGTCGGCAGATCAAAGTGCCTTCGCGTTTGCCCGAATGCTCCAGAAATTCATGGAGTGGAGAAGCTCCGCTGAGCTCAATCCCGAAGACGACCCTTGCCTGAAACGAATCAACGTACTGGCTCATTCCATGGGCAATCGCGTCCTGCGACAAACACTAAGCAATTGGCAGAAATACGATCAACCGAACGGATTGCCGCTGTTATTCAGGAACACTTTTCTCGTAGCGGCCGACATTTTGAATGAATCGCTGCATAAGGGCGAACCGGGCGAATTGATCAGCCATGCATCACGAAATGTGGTGGTCTATTACGCATCCGACGACTTGGCATTGCGGGCGAGCAAAGTTTCGAACCTGAAGAACGCGGAAGCCTCACGCCGTCTCGGCCATTCCGGCCCCGAGGATATGGAGCGGACGCCCAAGAACGTGTACGCCATTGATTGCGATGAGGTGAATACCATTTACGACCCGCCCAAAGGGCATTCCTATTTTCGATCCGGTAAAACCAAGGGGACGCCCGGCGTGGTATTCGATCACATCTTCGACACAATGTTAACCGGCCGGGTATTCCCCAGCGATGAGTTCAGAAAGTCCAGCATTCTAACGTTACCCAGATCTAGAAAGTCGTCCTGATATACCATCCAGAACGTCAGTGTCAGCAACTGTCTTGCGAGTTAAGCATGGTGGGCCTCCACCACTCGCCAGGGTGTCCGATGCTTCAGCATCGCGTTGAGGATCGTGAGCAGTTTCCTCATGCACGCCGTGAGCGCGACCTTCTTCGCTTTGCCTGCTCGCAGCAAACGCTGATAGAAGGTCCGGATCACCGGATTGAATCGGGCGGCAACAATGGCCCCCATATACAGCACCGCACGCACCTGCGTGCGGCCGCCCCACACCGTCCGTCTCCCTCGGAGTGTCCCGCTATCGCGATTCAGGGGGGCCACGCCAACGAGGGCGGCGATCTGCTTATGCGTCAATGTGCCCAATTCCGGAAGACTCGCCAAGAGCGTCGAGGTCAAGACCGGACCGACTCCCGGCACACTCTGCAGCAGATCATCTTTTTCACGCCACACGGGGCTGTGACGAATCGCCTCCGCCAGGTCCGTGTTGGTATGGTCCAGCTCTCGTTCAAGCCAGGCGATATGGACCCGCACTCGCTTCCGGATCGGCGCCGCGGCACTCAGGAGGCGATTCTTCTCGGCCGTGAGCATCTCGACCAGCTGTCGGCGGCGCGTCAATACCGCAGCCAGCGCCCGTGTCTCCGCATCCGGAAGCGGTCGTGGTTGGGGGCGCATCACCTCGGCGAACGGCGCGAGCACCTGAGCATCGAGGGCATCGGTCTTCGCCAAGTGCCCACTCGCTTTGGCGAAGTCACGCACTTGACGAGGGTTGACGACGACCACGGGCAACCCCGCGGTGGCGAGCGCACTCGTGAGCGGGATTTCCATCCCGCCTGTCGCTTCCAACACAATCAGGGTGGGGCTGAGGGCACAGAGTTGTTCAACGACTGCGGCGATGGCCGACTCATTATGCGGATGCGAAGACGACGCACCAGGACGAACCGCAATATCCAAACGAGCCTGCGAGACATCGATCCCGACGAAGACGAGCGGGCTCATGATAACCTCCTGTCGTGCCCAGCCTTGCGAAATGCGGGCTCCACGGCCCTCGCAACTGTTCGGGCTTTACAGGTGACGAGGCCTGACGACCCACGCTGACACTCGGTCTGGGAACGACCCTGGAACCGACGGTCTGTCAGGCCCCAATGCGTGATGCGCGGCAGTATTATGCCGTATGCCGAGAGATACAAGGGACCATTGATTGAATTGGCGGCTATGAATTCTGTTGCACATTAGGAAGATAAACGGGAATATTCTGAATTTCCGAGCAGGTAAAGACTTCGCTTCTCGACGCTCCCAGCCGCCCACGTACGCTCCCCCGCGCAGAGATTTCGCGGTCGTCTAGAGCTTCGTGGCCAGGTCGGCCTCGATCATCTCCGGCTTATCGCCCGGCGCATAGCGTTTCAGGACCGTGCCGTCGGAACCGACGAGGAACTTGGTGAAGTTCCATTTAATCGCCTCGGTACCGAGAATCCCGGGCTTCTCTGATTTCAGATATTGGTAGAGCGGGTGGGCATTCGTGCCGTTTACGTCGATCTTGGCGAACATCGGAAAGGTGACACTGAATTTGCTGGTGCAGAACTGCTCAATCTCTGCTTCTCCGCCCGGCTCCTGCTGTCCGAACTGGTTACAGGGAAACCCGAGCACCACGAAATTCCGATCTTTGAATTTTCCGTAGAGCGCCTGGAGTCCCTCATACTGTGGTGTGTAGCCGCACTGGCTCGCGACATTCACGATGAGCAGCGTCTTGCCGCGGTAGACATCCATCTTCTGCGGCGTACCGTCGATCGTGACAAGGTCGATGTCGTAGAGGCTCATAGATCTCTCCTCACTGCGTCTCCATGTTTATGATCGTACTAGCCTGTCATCCATCTGCGCAGACAACCGCTCACTCGTAGGGACATCGGCATGCACGGCCCGAAACATGCCGAAGCGACACAGCCCTGCCCCGAATGCCAGACGCATTAACAGAATCGTGGGCACTTCTCGTAATGATTTAATCAACCCGCTCACGCCGAACCGGACAATCCCCGCTGGACGGACAATTCCCTGCCAGATGGAATCGAGCCATGAAGGCAAGGTTTCGGCAGTCCAATCCGCTGTGGTGACCGTACCCGCCACCAGTCCCGTTGCCTCCAGCAATTCTGAAAACTCTTCAATGCTAGAGAATGCCGGATGAGCCCACTGATCCAGCAGTTGCCTCATCACCGGCTGTTCCCACCAATTGAGTGGAATCTGGCGATCGTCCCGCTGATTCCAATCGGCAACAACCAGAATTCCACCCGGTTTCAGCACGCGCATGAGCTCTCGAGCAAATTGTGCCTTATCCGGCATGTGCGGTCCTGCCTCGACCGACCAGACCACATCAAAACTGGCATCGGGGAACGACAGGGCCAGCGCATCATCGACCTGAAAGCGGGCATTGACCTCCGGCGCGGTCAATTCTTGAGCACGTCGGACTTGCTGAGGACTGAGGGTGATTCCGGTGACCGCAAGGCCATACTCCCGCGCCACCATGCGACTGCTGCCGCCGATGCCGCAGCCCACATCTAACACCGTCGTGCCGGAAGGAAGCTTGTCTAACCCACCCCAACGCACCATTTCATGTACAAAATCCGACTTGGCTTTGAGAAAATCCTTTTTGCCGGGTGGAGAGCCATACGCTTCACGAACGACGAGATACGATGGAAGTCCGCATCTACTACGAAGACACCGACTGCGGGGGTGTCGTCTATTACGCCAATTACTTGAAATACTTTGAGCGGGCGCGAACACGGTATCTCGAAGAGCGGGGCCTGTCGGTGGCGGGGCTTATGAATGAGGGAACGGTCTTCGTCGTCGTGCATGCGGAAGCGGATTATCGGTCGCCTGCCCGCTATGGCGAGACGCTGGTCATCGAGACGGTGCTCTCCGACATGACAGCCGCGTCAGTGACCTTCGCGCATGTAGTCACGGAAAAAGTCAGCAGGCGCGTGGTGGTGGAAGGATCGGCCAGGCTCGCTGTAACGGACGGCAACGGCAAGGTGAAGCGCCTGGACAAGACGATGGTTGCCGCACTGCAATCTCCTCCACAGCCTTCTTGACAGATGCCTCATGCGCTCCATAACATCGGTGCGTGAGAGTCAGTACACCGTGATGCAGCGGTGCGGTTCAACAACAATCGGAAAGGAATCAGCTTATGAGTGGAAGTGCAAACATCCCCGGATATACGGCAGGGACTCCTGCTGTGGCGAAGTCTCCTGTGACGCTCGCCGAATTTGAGTTGATGAAGAACAGTGCGTTGTTCGGCGACGAAGACATCAAGGCTTTGCGTCAGTCGCACGACGTGGTGAAGGATCAGGTCGAAGCGATTCTCGACGTCTGGTACGGGTTCGTTGGTTCTCAGCCGCAGCTGCTCGCGTCATTCCTCGGCAAGAGCGATGGCAAGCCGTTGGGTGACTATCTGGGCGGAGTGCGCAAGCGTTTCGGTCAGTGGATTCTCGACACGGCCAAAGCCGAGTACGATCAGAAGTGGCTCGACTATCAGCACGAGATCGGCCTCCGCCACCATCGTTCCAAGAAGAATCAGACCGACGGCGCTGCCGCCGCGGCGGCCATCGTCCCGTTTCGCGATTTGTTCGCGCTCATTTTCCCGGTGACGTTCACCTTGAAGCCGTTTCTTGCTAAGAAGGGGCACAAGGCCGAGGATGTCGACAAGATGTACAATGCGTGGGTGAAATCCTGCTTGCTCCAGCTCACACTCTGGAGCCATCCCTATGTGAAAACTGGCGACTTCTAGCCGCGCGTGACCCGATTCACGGGGACATTCTGAAAAGTACCCGCTTCCCGCGGCGAAATTCAGAATGTCCCCGTTTTATATTTCCCGCTGCCACCCATCATTCCACCAGCTGCTTGGCCTAGCTGATCAAAGAGACTCATGAGGTTTTCCTTCGTGTTGATGGTTTGACCGAACGTGTCGTGCTCCGTTTTGGACTCGGTGTCTTTCGATCGAGTGACGGGAGTTCCTTGAGTCCCCAATGTTTCCGCTTCGACTTGTTCTGCTCAGAAACCACAAAGAACACGTGGAACGGCGCGCGCCGTTCATCAGCCGTTTGCCCCTTGCTCCAGGCCTCACCCGCGTTGTTGAGGATCTCCAGCAGGATTTCGTATCCCTCGTCATCGCCGAGAATGACGGATTGTGCTTCGGTAATGAGTACGACGTAGCCCTTTGCGGGAAGCCATCCCAAATCGGCCAGGCATTCTTCCAGCGCGTCCCAATTGTGTCCAAAGTAGTCGGGAAATTCGAGGGCGCGGGCAAACTCCTCGAAGACGCCCGTCGGCGTGGTGCAGTTCTTTCCGTGAACGATCCGGAGCGCATATCCCGTCGGCGGTTTGACCAGGGATGTGACGGTTGCCCCTGAAGGTGTGACAAGGAGGGATAACCAGGGGGCGGTGGCGTGTTGAAGATGGGTCTGTACGGTCTGTTTTGTGGCCATATGCGGGCTCAGCGCAATGTTGAAATCAGTTGAGGGGAAGAAACGTCCGGTAATGATCCCCCGTGTAATAGGCTTTTCCAGTCCGCTGCTCAATCACAATCCGCTCGGCATCGCGCGAGCGGCCTCGCAATTTTGGATTTACATCATACTCCCGATAGCGGCCTCGTGGTAAGCGCCGTTCCCGGTTCTGAAAGTCGCGCCCCCCGACGTAGCCTGGAAGAGGCACGCCTCTACGTTCCTGCAGTAGCGTGAGGAGGTCTCTGGCTTTCTGCGGAGGTGTTATGGCCGGTGTATTATCGTCTGCCTTTGCCGGGGGGCTGAGCGTGGTTTCGAGAGAGGGGCTCTCGCCGAGGTGTGCTGCAATGGCAGAAGGAACCCCTGCCATGCCGATTGCGCAGCACAAGAAGAGCAAAAATATAAACGGAGCTACAGGGGCCCGAAGTCGTCGAGGGGTAGGCAAAGGCGCTCTTGCCTCAGTTACGCGTTCAATAGAGAGGGCGGGACCGTAGCATGGTCTCCGAAATCAGGTCAAACAGCCGCAGTGCGAATGCAGATATGTGCGTGGATGTCCTCAGCACCACCCTGAAATATCCGCGACGATTGATGCGGAGTACGATATCTGTGCAGATCCTACGTGTTGGTGACAAACAAATGTTCCAGGGTCCATTGTTCAGGGACTCAAGCCAGTCGGGGAAGGCGTTTGGCAGGTGCCTCGGTTGTGCGAGGTGTCAAGTCAAGCAACGACCTCATGGTTTTCACGCATCCCCTCATAAGGAGCGGCAGACGCAACCAGTTAAGGGGTTGCCTATCTCTCAATGAGGAACAGGAATTCCTTGTTGGGCTCTTCGGCATCTCGCAGCCACTCGTTAGTCCATCTCATGCCGGCCATGACGTTCTTCTTGTAGTCTAGCTCAATGACCTCCCGTAGGTAACCATTGCAGCTCACTACTTGGTTGAGCTCATCCGCCGTGGCTCGCCCACCCGAACTGTAGGACAGGATCACCCACCGCGCCCTTGTGGCGCTAAGAAGTCGCTCAATTGCTTGGACAGCCATGAAGCGGCCTTCAGCGTTCTTGCGAAACTCCTCGAACACGGATGCGGCAACGGTGTCGGATGTGTCCTTGCGGCGATTTACCTTTCCGAACAGCTCTGGCTTGTCATAGAGGCATACGCTGGTCCATAGGTGATAGTAGGAAGCGTAGCGCACCCGCGAAGGTGGCATCTTTTCGTTATTAGATCCGTAGGGCGGATCGAAATAGGCAAGATCCGCTGATATGTCACCGACCAAGTCGAAGACGTTTCTGCGACACACTTGGTGATCCGCCTCATACACTGACAGATTGGGGGTAGTGAGATGCAGTTGGTTATAGGATCTCGGAGACCAATCGTTAAGATATGAGACAAAGTGTCCGAGCGTACTGTCAACGCGATCCAGAGCAAGGATAAGGCTCGTAAGCGCCACGGCTTTGTCTACTTTGCCGAGGGCCAAGCGTTCAATCTCATCGCGAATGCCATCTAGCTTTCGAGTATTGTGCCTTTGCCAGGGCTTTTTGAAACCGTCTCTCTGTACTGAACATCCGTCGTTCTGGTCCCCCCCCGTAATGCTCCGTGAACCAGCCATCTACTGCGGGAACTGCGTTGAGATGGTCAATCAGTTCACGATATTCATTCTGTCGCTTTTTGTTTAGCAGGTAGCAGGTTCCGAACACCTCAGACCATGCCGCGATGTCATTACAAGTTACGGAATAGCCACGTTTTGCGAGAGCTTGGGATACCCGAGTCGTACCGGAAAATCCGTCTAGTACCGTCTTAGCCCCGGTCTTCTGCACTAGATCAAGAATGGCGGGGAGCAATTTCAGTTTTGAACCAGCGTATTTAATGCCCTCTGTTGCGGGCACATCACAAACTACATCCTTGAAAAGTCCGAGTTGCCCTGTCATTTCATAAGCCCTGACCGTCTCTTGAGCAATTCGATATCTTCTTTCACCTTGTCTAGCGCAGAAGCATGGCCTGCCTCAGATGACACGAGCGCGTGCGAGAAAAGAGCCACAAGTATCTTGTTGTGAGAGTAGTCGATCCATCCGCCCGTGATGCTATCGAAGTACTTCAGTCCATTCTTGGTGTGAGTCCAAAGTCCGCGCTGAAGAGCGTTTGCTGCCGCGTCTCCGTATCGGCCCTCGCATATGTAGTCACCATCGGTATCATAGAAGCGATAGACAGGGTGTTTTCTGCCACGGCCAGCAGATTCGAGTGTAATACGAGCAGTAGCAGTGCGAGCACGATTGCTGTCGAATACCAGGATGTTGCACCGCTGAGCCTTCTCGTCGTAGATAAGCGGGAGAACATTGATTGTAGTGAATGCCGAAAAGGCAGGGTCGGCAAAGATTGCCTTCAGTTTGTTGGCGCCGGTAACTTCCTTGCCCACCTTCTGCAGCCGTGGGAACATTGATGAAGTCTTGTCTGTGGAAAGCTGAAGTGGGCCATTCCATACGCCTTGAGGCTCACTGGGAACTCCGCTTTGGTAATTTCGTTGATGATCTTGATGTCCTCTTCTTGCGACTTAGCACGATAAAGGTCCTTGCCGACATGAACTGAGCGGAAATCATACATGTACTGGTTTATGAATTCGGCAATAGCAATTTCAGCCAGATCGCCATGAGTCTTGTTGCCGATTAAGCGCATGGTGAAGATATTGCTCAGGGTCGTCGTGATAAGCATCGGGTGCTTATTAACGAGGAGCTTCAGGCGCTCTGTAAAATCCCTATATGAGTTGAGATTAGTCATCAGCTAACTGGGGTCTACCTATTGAGCGTGCTTACTGTTATAGCATGCTCCGACAATCTGCAAGTCGGCGCGTAATTCTTGCGCCTGCTCAATCACTTGTCAATGCTCACTCTCGCCAGTATTCTCCGTGAGCGTGGCTATGCAACACGCCAGCCCAGTGTTTTCACGGCCTACGTTCTTCCACTCTCGATTCTTCTGCGCGGCGATGAGGGGGAAAGACTAGAATGGAACTGTCGGATAGCTTTCTCTCGTTTACGATCCAGCTTGGACATCGTCGCGATGACGGATCTTAGGAATGTGCTCACTGCATTGGAAGAGCTAAAGACCGAGGCGACATTCGGATCGAGGGTGACTGCGATGGCACCTTCCTTCATGCGAGACATAACCGGTTCGGTTTGGCCTTTGTCTAGTCGAAGCGGGACCACCTCGCATTTCTTTCCATACCCTTGAAGAATATTTACGAACCACCATATCACGCGGCCAATTTCACGGTAACCGAGACGCCGGCTTTTGCGCAGAGGCCGACCAGATAGTCGAGCGAGAGTTTGTCTACCTTGTTGCGTGCGATCTCGGAGATGCGTGGTTGCACGACACTGAGGCGCTTGGCTGCTTGTGCCTGGGTCAGTCCCTCACGGCCGTCCACTTTCGTAATGCCTCGGCAATATCACAACGTAACAGCAGCACAGCTGCCTCATGTGGGGGGAAGCCGAGATCGAGAAACACATTGCTGTTTCCACGTATGATGCCTGCGCGAACTTTCTTCATGATGCCTCTCAAGGGTCCGTGTGGAACTATACGAAAATTCGTATCATGAGGCAAGGTTTTGAGGAGTCAACCTGGTAATCATTTCGTTTTCGCAAATCCTTCACTCTCCAGCCTCTCCGCCACATTCTGCCCTTCCACGAAGACATCGGCGATGAGGCGGCCGTAGACATCGCGGCCTCGCGGGACGATGCGCACGATGCCGTTACGGAGCAGTTCGGCCAGCCGTTGCTTGGCTGCCTGGCCTTCCGGCTCGCTTAACTCCGGCGTGTCGATGCCGCGGAGCCTGATGCGGGCTGGCCCGGCACGAATGGTGTCCCCATCGATGGCGGAGATTTGTAGGGTGCTGAGTAGTCTGGTGTTTCGGAGCGATTGCGTTCGGAGCGTGGACAGCCGCGACGGTTTCTGCTTGGGTCCCAGTTTGTACCGGCCTTTGGGAAACCGTTGAGGGCGGCTGTCCGGCGGACGCCTGGGACGTTGCTGTTTATAGGTCGGCAGGCGATTTGAGTCGGGCTCCTCCGGCGACGGATACCAGCAGAGATCGCATTGAGGTTGCAGGGTCGATTCAAGATTGGATTTTGATAGGCGCTCAGCTTGTGCCCAAGGCTCCAGCGGACCGGCTCCGGCGAAGGCGACGAGCAGTAGCGCGATGATGGCCATTCGTGAGGTGTTCATGGCCACTGGTGTCAGCATAGGCCGTGCCACAATCAGGTTGGTTGACAATGAGGAAAATGGCGTGCTGCAATGGAGCTCGTATCTCGTTGCTCGTGAAGCGGATCTCGTTCACGATGAACTCAGATAGTTCTTTCTAGCGAGATACGAACGACGCTTCACGCTTCACGGAGGATGACGACATGGATATGATGGGACGGGTGGGGTTGGTCGAGATTCCTGTATTGATCGCCCCTGATCAGAAAGCCTGGATGGATCGCATGATTAAGGAGGGGAGAATCGCTATTCCTCCCGGTGGAACCTTGGAAAAAGGTTCGCTCTATTCGATGTTTATCCGCATGCTGCTGCATAACGCGATGGAAGAACAGAAGCGGCAGGAGGCGATGGATGCGGATGACGAGGACGACGAATAGCGTCGTCCGCTGAAAACGGTCCATTGCGTTGCTCTCACGTCACTCAACCCCTTAACGTACTGATACGACGTACGATTCGGGGTTTCGCGCGTTGCGGCCTCGCAATAAACTCATTTTGAGCGGCTTGCCAGGCGCATGTGGTTCACATGGCTGGTGGTGCTGTATCTAGATAGGTCTATTCTGTATCTCACGAGATACGAACGACGAGCGATGGTCCTTAGAGTGCTTTGAACGCAACGTGCGCGGCGCGGATGGTTTTTTCAATATCTTGCGCGATGTGGGCGGTGGAGAGGAAGGCGGCTTCGAACTGGGACGGAGCGAGATAGACGCCTTGTTCCAGCATGTGATGAAAGAACTGACCGTACCGCTTTGTGTCGGATTGCTTGGCAGTATTCCAATCCACAACAGGGCCAGGCGTGAAGAACGAGGTCAGCATCGATCCCACGCGGGTTTGTGTGAGCGGGATGCTCGCTTTCTTGGCAGCCTCGCCGATCCCTTTAGCCAAGGCAGCTGAAGAGGCGTCCAGTTTCTTGTAGAGTCCTTTTGTCCGCAATTGTTTGAGTGTTGCCAGCCCCGCAGTCACGGCCAGCGGATTTCCCGATAACGTGCCGGCTTGGTAGACCGGTCCAACCGGCGCGATGAGATCCATAATCTCTTGTCGTCCGCCGTAGGCGCCGACGGGTAATCCCCCGCCGATGATTTTGCCCAGTACCGTGAGGTCCGGCTTGATGCCATAGAGCGCTTGCGCTCCTCCGTAATTCACGCGAAACCCTGAGATGACTTCATCGAAAATCAACAAGATATCATTCTCGGCTGTCAGCCGACGGAGTGCAGCGAGAAAGTCCGGCGCCGGAGGCACCACGCCCATGTTGCCGACGATCGGTTCAAGGATGACACAGGCGAGGGTGTGTCGGTGTTCTTTGATGAGCTGTTGGACTGTGCGAATGTCGTTATACGGGGCAGTCAGGGTATGTTTTGCAAAATCAGCCGGGACGCCGGGTGAATCCGGAATTCCCAGTGTAGCCAAGCCTGACCCGGCCTTGGCCAGGAGATAGTCGCTGTGGCCATGGTAGCAGCCCTCGAATTTGAGAATGCCGTCGCGTTTGGTGAAGCCACGCGCCACGCGAATTGCGCTCATGACCGCTTCGGTTCCGGAGCTGACCAGGCGGATCTTTTCCATGGAGGGGTAGGCTGCGCGAATCTCTTTCGCAAGCGCAACTTCCAATTCTGTCGGGGCGCCGTAGCTGGTGCCGTTACCCGCTGCTTTCTTGATGGCGTTGACGACCGAAGGCGCGGCATGCCCGAGGATCATAGGGCCCCAGGACAGCACGTAGTCGATATAGACGTTTCGGTCCACGTCGTAGAGACGAGACCCCTTGGCTCGTTGAATAAACCGCGGCTGGCCTCCGACCGATCGGAAGGCGCGCACCGGGCTGTTCACACCGCCGGGAATAAGCTGTTGGGCTTCGCTGAAGAGTTTGGCAGACCGAGTTGTTTTCATCACCGGGGGCGCACCCTATCACGCAGGAGGAGAACCGGTCAAGAAACCCGCTCTGAACCGATGTTGCTCACATCTGCCCAACCTGATGCCAAAAAACTGTCATGAGATGTCTCTCTGTCCTCACTGTCTGGACGGTGTCTCAGAACCCGCAGTTTCCAAAGGTGTTCTCTGTCGCCACGCGATTTTCATTTGGGCGCGATTTTTGCTTTTACCAGACAAGCTCCAAGGAGATACAAGTCAGCCATGAGAATCATCTGTTCCTGGTGCCGCCGAGAAGGGGACATCGGATTGATCGGGGAAAAGGCGCCGCTGGAAGACTTTCGTGAGACGCACAGTATCTGCAAAGCTCACCAGATCAAGGTCCAGGCTCGATGGAGAGATGGCGTCTATGTACTGGAGCAGAAGAAAGAACGGCGGAAGCCTTCTCCCAGTCTGAAGAAGCAGCTCTTACGGAAGAAAGCCGTGTAAGCAGACGGCATTGTCAGCCGTTCCTCTGCAGACTTCCTTCTCCCTCGATGTATTCACAACGACCGTTCCTGCCTCCGACGACCCCCAGGCAATCTTCGCCTCTTGTGCAGTCATTGCAGCCTGCAATTCTGTTAAAACGCTTAGTCAGGTGAGCCTCACCCGCACACAAAGATGACACACCTGTGTGGCTATCCTGCGTGTCCCGGTGGCAGATAGACAGAGATCTGTATGCCTGTAATATTGATGGCGGGTGGTCGCGAAATCGAGGAGCCGCGTGGCGAGAGCGGCGCGCGGAGCCCGGAGCCCGGAGGTATTGAGTCGTACGCGTGCAGTACGTCGAAGGACCGAGGGGCGAGCCCGTCGACTGAAAGCTTGTCGCAGCAGCGGATCAGCGATTGCAGCAGAAGCGTTCATGAATCATGCAGGCTAGTTCGCAAGCTTGCCTGGATGTCTCTGTGGCTGTTTGCTAGAATACGCGTCGACTCGGCTGACACTCGCCGTCGACTGTGCGACACACTTCATACGGCCATTCCGAGATTCCCGTATTGAACGAGAGAGAACAAAGGGTTATCCACCGTGCGAAGTTTACGCCTTGCCCATGATATCGGTCCGGCCCGCCGGAATGTGACCAATTCAATCGTCAGGTTCGCGGGCTATGCCGTTGGGGTGTGTGTCATCCTCGGCCTGATTGCGACGGCCGGTATTGGGCAAGCCCAGACCGGCTTCACCCAGAGCGGCTCGCTGAAACGCTCTCCCGCCGAGATCGTCAAGCGGTACGTGCGCTTGGATCAGAAAGGCGCCCGTCTGGAGGCTATGGGATTCGACGTGCTCGCGCCGTATGTCGATTGGAAAGAAGAGCCGTCGTGGGACCAGGTCGTGGTGATTCAGGAGGCTATTGTGCCGGAGGATTACCGGCAGTGGACCATCATCGACAATCTGGACATCATCATCCCTGTCACCTTTCGGGTGCGGGGGTCGGTCAATTTCAAGTCCGCGGTTTTCGTGCCTGAGGAGAAGACGGAAGAAGTGCGGTTCCATGTGAAGGCTGTGCGAAACAACTGGCGTATCGTCGAGCCGGTGATTCCGCCTCATATCGGAGTGCCGCGGATGGTGAACTTTGCGCGCGAAGCTGCGCTCCGTGAGCAGGATGCGGCGCAGCGCGGCATCCTGACGGCGCTTGAGGGTTCCTTGCGAAAGGCGAAATAAATGGGGAAGACGTCCGTACAGTTGCTCATCTTCGATCTTGACGGCACACTGATCGAGTCCAAGTGGGATATCGCAAAGTCCGTGAATTTGACCTTGGCCGAGTTGGGTTTGCCGGAACGCCCGTTGGAAGAGATTTTCGGTTTTGTCGGCGATGGCGTGAAGAAGTTGTTGCGTCTCGCAGTGGGGGAGGAGGGCCGAACCAGCTTCGAAGATGCCCTCAAGGTTTTCCGCGGCCATTACCTCGCCCATTGTCTGGATCGGACGACCTTTTTCCACGGCATTGAACCGATGCTGCGCCATTTCGCGTATAAACAGAAGGCCGTCGCCACCAACAAGTCGATCGAATATACGCGTGTCATCTTGAACGGGTTAGGCGCACAGCATTTCACGTATCTCGTCGGCGGCGACAACGGGTTCGGGCTCAAGCCGGAACCGGGCATGTTGCTGCATGTCATGGAACAGTTGAATATCTCGAAAGATCAGGCTGTCCTGGTGGGGGACAGCACCAACGACATCAACGGCGGCCACAATGCCGGCATCCGTGTCTGTGCCGTCGGCTACGGGATGGGGAATCGGGACAAGATGGCGGC
>JABMDH010000073.1:0-2130 GCA_015904075.1 Nitrospira sp. | reverse complement strand
GCCTCGCGATGAACAGCAGTGATACGGAACTATCCCCCTTTTGCGAACCCTTCACTCCTCAAAATCTCCGCCACATTCTGCCCGTCCACGAACACATCGGCGATCAGGCGGTCGTAGACGTCGCGGCCTCGCGGGACGATACGCACGATGCCGGTGCGGAGTAGTTCGGCCAGTCGTTGCTTGGCTGCCTCCCCTTCAGGCTCGCTCAGCTCCGGTGTGTCGATGCCGCGGAGCCTGATGCGGTCCGGCCCTGCGCGAATGGTGTCTCCATCGACGGCGGATATTTGCAGGGTGCTGAGCAGTCTCGCGTTTCTTCGCAATTGAGTGCGTAGGGTCGAGGTCCGGGATTGTTTCTGCTTGGGCCCCAATTTGTAGCGGCCTTTCGGAAACCGTTGGGGGCGGCTGTCTGGCGGACGGCGGGGACGCTGCTGTTTGTAGGTCGGCAGGCGATTTGAATCGGGTTCATCCGGGGTCGGGTACCAGCAGAGATCACATTGGGGTTGCAGAGTCGAGTCAAGATCGGATTTCGACAGGCGCTCGGCGTTCGCCCAAGGCTCCCATGGACCAGACCCAAGGAACATGACGAGCATCAGAGGGATGATCGCTATTCGTGAGATGTCCATGGTTACAGGTATCAGCACAGGCCGTGCCACAATCAGGTTGGTTGACAATGAGGAAAATGGCGTGCTGCAATGGAACTCGTATCTCGTTGCTCGTGAAACGGATCTCGTTCACGAGGAACTCAGGTAGTTCTGGTTAGCGAGATACGAACGACGCTTCACGGAGGATGACGACATGGATATGATGGGACGGGTGGGGTTGGTCGAGATTCCGGTATTGATCGCCCCTGATCAGAAAGCCTGGATGGATCGCATGATTAAGGAGGGGAGAATCGCCATTCCCCCCGGTGGAACCTTGGAAAAAGGGTCGCTCTATTCGATGTTTATCCGCATGCTGCTCCATAATGCGATGGAAGAACAGAAGCGGCAGGAGGCGATGGATGCGGATGACGAGGACGACGAATAGCGCAGTCTGCTGAAAACGGTCCCTTGCGTTGTTCTCACTTCACTCAAACCCTCAACGTACTGATACGACGTACGCTTCTGGTTTTTGCTCGTTGCGGCCTAGCAATGAACTCGTTTTGAGCCGACTGCCAGACACAGGCAGCTCATATGGCAGGTTGCTCTGTATCTAAAATGAGCGATTCTGTATCTCACGAGATACGAACGATGAGCGACGGTCCTTAGAGTGCTTTGAATGCGGTGTGCGCGGCGCGGATCGTCTTCTCGATATCCTGCGTGCTGTGGGCGGTGGAGAGGAAGGCTGCTTCAAACTGGGACGGGGCGAGATAGACGCCTTGTTCCAGCATGTGATGAAAGAACTGACCGTATCGCTTCGTGTCGGATTGCTTGGCTGTATTCCAATCCACGACAGGACCCGGTGAGAAGAACGACGTCAGCATCGACCCCACTCTGGTTTGCGTGAGCGGGACTCCCGCTTTCTTGGCCGCTTCGCCGATACCCTTTGCCAAAGCTGCTGAAGAGGCTTCCAGCTTCTTATAGAGTCCTTTTGTCCGCAACTGCTTGAGTGTGGCCAGTCCCGCAGTCACGGCGAGCGGATTTCCCGATAATGTGCCGGCTTGATAGACCGGTCCGACCGGCGCGATGAGATCCATGATTTCTTGCCGTCCGCCGTAGGCGCCGACGGGCAATCCCCCTCCGATGATTTTCCCCAGCACAGTGAGGTCCGGCTTGATGTCATAGAGCGCTTGCGCTCCCCCGTAGCTCACGCGAAATCCTGAGATGACTTCGTCGAAAATCAACAGGATATCATTCTCGGCCGTCAGCCGGCGGAGTGCGGCGAGGAAGTCCGGCGCCGGAGGCACCACGCCCATGTTGCCGGCGATCGGCTCAAGAATAACGCACGCGAGTGTGTTCCGGTGTTCTTTGATCAGCTGTTGGAGCGTGCAAACGTCGTTATAGGGTGCGGTCAGGGTATGTTTCGCGAAGTCGGACGGGACGCCGGGTGAATCCGGAATCCCCAGTGTCGCCAAGCCTGATCCGGCCTTGGCCAGCAGATAGTCACTGTGGCCATGGTAGCAGCCCTCGAATTTGAGAATGCCGTCGCGTT
>JABMDH010000072.1:10619-17923 GCA_015904075.1 Nitrospira sp. | reverse complement strand
TCGACAAAACCGCTAAGTCAAACCGAACCTATGGATCGACAAACCCCGTAGCCCAAAAGTTTTCGCAACAGCTCTTTCAAGAATTGACCGGCCACCTCACCACATATTTGAAACTCACCATTCTTATCCAGCGGTCGGCTCTCCTATTTCGAGAGTCCGTGGTATCCGAGGCGGACAAAGACAACGGCAGCGAGAGTGTCGCGTTCAAACTCTACGCAGACGGCATCCGGGAATTATCCCTGTATCAAGGACTCACAGAGGACGACCTTGCCTACTTTCTGGATTCTCTCTGGGGCGGCTCCGATCCCACACTGGATGATGATGACATCGTGACTCGCCTGTGGGCTCGCAATTTTCCGACTATGTCGCTCGTCACGGCCGAAGAAATCGCACGGTCGTCGGTCGATGGGGGCGGAGCCGCACAAGCCGACGAGGGCATGAGCTCGTCCGATTCGACGCTTCGAAACTTGCTGGACCTGGAACGCAGTCGCAAGGGACGCGCAGGGAAGGAAACGGAAGGCAGTGGAGAGCCGGCCGGCCAGAAAAAACGGTTCCAGTCCGGTCTGGTCGGCTATGAAGTCAGTGAGGAAGAACTCGCCTCCTTGGCAGCAGAAATCGACAACGAGAGCACTCGGGACAGCCTCCTGTACATCATGGACATGCTGACTGCCATCCTGGCATCGGAAAAATCTTCGGCGCTGCTGGCCAAACTCTTCAGTATTTGGGGCGATATCCTGGACGCGCTCTTTCGCCAAGGAAAATGGTCGATCATTGAACATGTTTTGCACCTGCTCCATGAGTCCGACACCATTCGTCCGGATCTCAGCGACGAACATAAGCAACAAGTCATCTCGCTCCTGCATGGGATCGGTCGCGCAGACCGGGTGAAAGCCATCGAGACGTTCCTCAATCAAACTCCCGACGCACCTACGGAGGGATTGTCCGCCGTCCTCCTGGCAATGACGCCGGACGCTGTGCCGATCCTCTGCTCCCTGCTGGCAAATCTGAACACACCCGCGCATCAGACCATCGCCTCAAACGCGCTGGCGGTCTTGGCGAAAGACCACTCCCATCTATTGATTAAAGGGCTGTTGGACCGGCGTCCGACCTATGTCCGCAACCTTCTCGCGATCCTCATGAAGTGGAATAATCCGAAATTCGCCGAACCGGTGGAAAAACTGGTGCGGTATCCGGATACGCAGGTCCGTAAAGACGTCGTGCGGGCGATCAGTCTCTTCCGCCCAAGCGGCAACGGCGTCAAGCTCATCTCCTTCATGGCTGATGGGGAGGAAAGCGTCCGCATCGCGGCCCTAAAGCTTCTCGTATCAGGACAATACACGGCCCCATTTTCCAGTTGGTCCCAGACCCTATCGGAAGATGAGTTCATGGACCGGCCGATGAGCGAACGCCGGGCAATCTTCCAGGCCGTTCGAGCGACATGCGGTGATGAAGCGGTGCCGTATTGGGAAAGCCTCTTGACGGAATGGTCGTGGACCAACCGGAAGAAAAAAGAGGAACTGGCCCTCCTGCGCGCTCAAAGATGATCAAAAACTGGAAAAACTGAAAGGGTACGTGCAAGATTCCGGTGAGGGCCGCTGGATGATCGCCGATGCGATTGAAAAAGACGTCCCGGTTCCGACGCTCACCACCGCGCTCTTTACTCGCTTCCGGTCGCGGCAAGAGGAATCCTTCGCGGAAAAAATGCTGGCCGCGTTGCGGAACGCCTTCGGCGGCCATGCGGTCCGGCGATAATCCTGAATTGATTTTTGCAGAAGGACATCATGGCCTCACAAAATCAACGAATCGAAAACGGTCCGGTGCAAGAAACGTTGCCGCCCGTCGAGCCCTGCACCGTGGTTATCTTTGGCGGGTCAGGTGATCTGGCCCGCCGCCGCCTGATCCCGGCCATCTACAACTTGCTGCTCGATGGACTGCTCCCCTCGAACTACGTCGTGCTGGGACTCGGCCGCACACCGATGAGCGACGAAGAGTTTCGGGCCACCGTACGCGACGGAGTCGTCAAACATTCCCGGCAATCGTTGATCGAAGACACCTGGAACGCCTTTGCCCGGCATATCTTCTATCTGGCCGGCGAGAACGACGATCCCCAGACCTATGTGCGACTCAAAGCGCGCGCAGAGGAACTCGAACGCACATTCCAACTGCCGGGGAATCGTATTTTCTACCTCAGCATTCCTCCTAGTTCCTTCACACCCGTTTGCGAAGGACTGGCCGGATCCGGACTCGCAGGAACGTCGGCCGCTCGTTCGCCCTATGCCCGCATTATCGTCGAAAAACCCGTCGGGCACGATCTGGCCTCGGCACAAGCGATCAATGCGGTGACAGGCCGGGTGTTCGACGAATCGGCCATTTTCCGCATCGATCATTACCTGGGCAAAGAAACGGTCCAGAACCTCATGGTCGTACGATTTGCCAACAGCATTTTTGAGCCTATTTGGAACCACAAATATATCGATCACGTTCAAATCACCGTGAGCGAGGCGGAAGGCGTGGGAACCAGGTCCACCTACTATGAAGAAGCCGGCGCCTTGCGGGACATGGTTCAGAATCACCTGCTCCAGCTACTCTGTCTCGTCGCAATGGAACCGCCGTACTCGCTGGATCCGGACGTGGTGCGGAATTCAAAAATGGAAGTCCTGCGATGCCTCCGGCCCATTACTGCACAAGACGTAGAGCAGTACACAGTGCGGGCGCAGTACACAGAAGGCACGGCGCACGGTAAACCGGTCCCAGGCTATCGGCGCGAAAAAGGCGTGAAACCCGATTCGGTCACCGAGACCTACGTCGCCCTGAAATGTTTTGTAGAGAACTGGCGGTGGTCCGGTGTGCCGTTTTATTTGCGAACAGGAAAAGCCTTGCCGCTCCGGGCCAGCGAAGTAGCCGTGCAATTCAAAGAAATCCCGCAAATCCTCTTCAACGCGAACACCCAGGCACCGCAAGCGCCGAACGTCCTGACCTTGAGGATTCAGCCGGAAGAAGGGCTTTCATTACGCATCGTCTCGCGAGTGCCGGGCACGCGCGCGCAAACGCACCCCGTCGAGATGAACTTCAAATACGGAGAAGTCTTCGGCCGTCCCTCGCCGGAGGCCTATGAACGCCTCTTGCTCGACGTCATGGCAGGCGACGCCTCCCGGTTCATGCGGCGCGACGCCGTGGAAGCGTCCTGGGCGTGGATCACCCAGGTCCTTGAAGCCTGGGAAAAACTGGGACAGCGCTGGCTGCCCGAATACGAAGCCGGAACCTGGGGACCGGTGGAAGCGGACCGTCTCATCCAAAACGACGGACGATCCTGGCGAGTGCTCTAACGATCGATCGCCATCGCTACCGGCCCAGCTCGCACTCAAGTTGTTTTAGAATCTCATCCTTCTTTCCCAACCCGCCGATAAATTTCACGAACACTCCGTTGCGGTATAGCGCCAAAACGGGAAGCGATGAGACTTCCAGTTCGGCGGGGATTTGAAAGTTTTCATCGACATTCATTGCCAGGATGAATACCCGCTCGCCCAACTCTTGCTGCAACTGCTCTAACTCCTTCATCAAACTCTGACAATGACCGCAGCCGGGCTTCCAGAACTCTACCAACACGGGGGCAGGACTCGTTTCGATCACCCGATCGAACTGCCGATCGGTGACAGCTTGCAGTGTGGCCCTCATGACTCCAACGTACCCGACAGCAAGGGTTTCAGAACAAGAGCAACCTGTTCCGCAAACAGCCGATAACCGGCAGTGGTCAGGTGAATCCCGTCGTTCGAATAGACCTGCGCCAGTTGGCCACTATCAGGATCTACCGTAGCCGCAAACAAATCGACGCAGGCAATGGCCTTTGACATCGCATAACTCTGGATCAATTGGTTCAGCTCATTTCGACGAGCCACATGCCCGGCGACCCATTCTCGCCCTTCCCGGCTGTCCTGGGCGTCTTCCACTCGAATCGAGGGAACTGTCACCGGAACCGGAAGGCCTCCAGCCGCAAACAGCTGCTCATACATCTTGACCAGATTACGCATGATTTCTCTCGGCGAGGCATTCCAACCCAAATCGTTGGTCCCACCCAGAATCGGCACATAGCCGGGCTTGTGCTCCAACACGTCACGCCGAAACCGCAGAACCATTTCGCCGGTCAGTTCGCCGCATATCCCGCTCGTGTGAACCTGCGCCGTTGTCCCAAGATGGTCCTGCAAGAATTGCCCATAGGGAGTATCCATTCCCGTTGGATGTTCTCTACCCGGGGATTGAAAACCCGCCGTCAGACTGTCTCCGAAACAGATGACAAGAGTCGATCGGGTCATCGCATACACCCCTCTCACAAGCATCGGGCAAAGACGGACAATTGTAACAGAAGTACTCCATCCTGCGTGGCAGGCTACTGGCAATCCCTGTGACCGGTGGCAATGCGGCTGAGCCGCCGTGGAGAATGGCGATTTTCTTGACGAACCCTCCATCTCACGGTAGGTGTAGCGTCATGACCGATCTCAAAACGGCGCAAGAAATGATGGCCGCTGCAGTGGCGGCAAAAGGGACGGAGGACCCGGAGATCTCGTCCGTCAAACGAGTACTCAAGCTACTCGACAAAACCGCCAAGTCAAACCGGACTTATGGCTCGACAAACCCCGTAGCCCAAAAGTTTTCGCAACAGCTCTTTCAAGAATTGACCGGCCACCTCACCACATATTCGAAACTCACCATCCTCATCCAGCGGTCAGCGCTCCTATTTCGAGAGTCTGTGGTATCCGAAGCGGACAAAGACAGCGGCAGCGAGAGTGTCGCGTTCAAACTCTACGCGGACGGTATCCGGGAATTATCCCTGCATCAAGGACTCACAGAGGACGACCTCGCCTACTTTCTGGACTCTCTCTGGGGCAGCTTCGATCCCACATTGGATGATGACGACATTGTGACTCGCCTGTGGGCTCGCAATCTTCCGACCATTTCGATCGTCACAGCCGAAGAAATCGCGCGATCGTCGGTTGATGGAGGCGGAGCCACACAAGCCGACGGGGGTATGAGTTCGTCCGATTCGACGCTTCGAATGTTGCTGGATCTGGAACGCAGTCGCAAGGGGCGCACAGGGAATGAACCAGAAGGCAGTGGAGAGTCGGCCGGCCAGAAAAAACGATTCCAATCCGGTCTGGTCGGCTATGAAGTCAGCGAGGGAGAACTCGCCGCCTTGGCAGTAGAAATCGACAACGAGAGCACCCGGGACAGCCTTCTCTACATCATGGACATGCTGACCGCCATCCTTGCCTCGGAGAAATCTTCGGCGCTGCTGGCCAAACTCTTCAGCATTTGGGGCGATATCCTGGACGCGCTGTTTCGCCAGGGGAAATGGACGATCATCGAGCATATCCTGCACCTGCTTCATGAGTCCGACACCATTCGTCCGGATCTCAGCGACGAACATAAACAACAAGTCCTCTCGCTCTTGCATGGGATCGGTCGCGCAGACCGGGTGAAAGCCATCGAGACGTTCCTCAATCAAACGTCCGAGGCACAAACGGAGGGATTGTCCGCCGTCCTGCTGGCAATGACGCCGGACGCTGTGCCGGTCCTCTGCTCCCTGCTGGCAAATCTGAACTCACCCGCGCATCAGGCCGTCGTCTCGGACGCACTGACAGTCCTGGCAAAAGACCACTCTCATCTATTGATTAAAGGGCTGTTGGACCGGCGTCCAACCTATGTCCGCAACCTCCTCGCCATCCTCATGAAGTGGAATGATCCGAAATTCGCCGAGCCGGTGGAAAAGCTGGTGCGGTATCCGGATACGCAGGTACGCAAAGACGTCGTGCGGGCAATCAGTCTCTTCCGCCCAAGCGGCAATGGCGTCAAACTCATCTCCTTCATGGCCGATGGGGAGGAAAGTGTCCGCATCGCGGCCTTAAAGCTTCTCGTATCGGGACAATACACGGCCCCATTTTCCAGTTGGTCCCAGACCCTATCGGAAGATGAGTTTATGGACCGGCCGATGAGCGAGCGCCGGGCCATCTTTCAGGCCGTTCGAGCAACCTGCGGCGATGAAGCCGTGCCGTATTGGGAAAGCCTCTTGACGGAATGGTCCTGGACCAACCGGAAGAAAAAAGAGGAGCTGGCTCTTCTGGCAGCAGACGCCCTCGGCAAACTGGCCACTCCCGCTGCCACAGCCGCGCTCGAGCTCGGAGCAAAAAAAGGCGGCACCACGGTTCGTCAAGCCTGCACCCACGCATTATCGCACGCACACCGGCGGCAACAAGGGAAACCCGCTGCCGAAGCAGAACAGTAGGGAGCGTCTATCGTGAACGAGTCTCATGCAGCCCCGTCACCGGCCAGCGAAGAGCTAACACAGCCGATCCTGACGCACGAAAAATCGTTATCGAAAAAAGTCGGGCACGGCTCAGAAGCCAGCGATATCCTTGACCAGCAGTTGGTAATGTTGGGCTTCCAGCTCATCACCCAGCTGAATACGCTAATCAAGACCTCGAAGATTCACGGCCGTACCAATGCGGCCCTCGACAAGCCCGTCGACACCATGCTCACGCTCATTCAAACGCTGACACATGAGAAACCGGTGACGATACGGCTGCAGAACGACTTTCTCTTTCTGGGTGACAGTCATCTCAAAGTGAGCGCGCAGCAAATGCTGGTAATCTCCAGCGTGATCGATACCATGAACCAGTGGAAAATCGGCGGCCTGACCTTCTCCTCATCGACCAGCTCCAAAGACCTCCGTGAATTTGCCGCGCTCTTTGCCGGGCTCGATCCCGCCACCAAGTCGATCGTGGACTTCCGGCAGGAATTGTCGGCCCTCGCCGTGACCAGCATTCAGCTCGAAGATCCACGCATGTTCGCAGTGAGCGACGACGCCACGGAAACGAACCCAAAGCTTCGCCAGAAAGCCAGGTCGAAAGCCGCCTATGAAAAAGCATCCGATGCGGCCGGCCGCCTGACTCAGGCAACTCGCGACGGCGGCACCTTGAGCTTCAAGCAGGCCAGGCGGGCCATTCAAAACATCGTCGATCTCATGAAGGCCGACGAACCGGCAATGTTGGGTTTCACGACGCTGCGTTGTCATGACCAATACACACAGAAGCATTCCGTGAATGTCGCGCTCCTGTCGATCGCCTTAGCGAATCGCGCGGGCTACCCGAAGGTTGAACTGGCCGACCTCGGTCTGGCGGCGCTCTTTCATGACATGGGAAAATCGGCTATCCCACTGGAGGTTCTGAACAAGCCGGGAGAGTTTACGGAAGATGAATGGGCGGCGATGCGCAGTCACCCGACGGAGGGGGTCTTGAGTCTTGCCCAGCTGC
>JABMDH010000072.1:8144-10519 GCA_015904075.1 Nitrospira sp. | reverse complement strand
CTCGCCTCACACGGCTATCAGGTCGATGCCATCGACCGTGACGAAACCGCCTTGGCACAACTCGCAGCAACGGCAAAGAGCCGCGCATGCTCCGCTATCACGACACGCACGCTCGACCTCGAACAGCCGGCGCCTTTTGACCCCGGACTGGGAAAGGAGAAGTACGACGTGATTGTCGTCTTCTTCTACCTCTATCGGTCGTTGTTCCCCTCGCTCATCGACGCACTGAAGCCGGGGGGCGTCCTGGCCTATGAGACCTTCACGATCGACAATTACTTTCACCATCAACACCCGAAGCGCTGGGAGTTTTGCCTGACGCCCAACGAATTACTGCGCCTCTCCTCCGGTCTTCAGATTCTCCATTACGACGAGGGTGGCCATACGGGAAACCAGACTTCCAACCTGGTCTACACCGCACAACTCCTGGCCCACAAACCAATGCGTTCAGGTCCGCCCGCATGAGCCGTCTGGACCTCCACCTGCACACCACCCACTCGGACGGAAGCTTCACCCCGACCGAAGTGATTGATCTCGCGCACAAGGCCGGCGTCACAACCCTGGCCATTACCGATCATGACATCACGACGGGAATACTCGAAGCCACTCTGGCCGGACAGGAGCATGGGATCGACGTCATTCCTGGCATTGAGATCAGCTCGATCCTGGGGGACTCGGAGTTGCATATTCTTGGATATTTCCTGGACTACCAGGATGCACGGCTGGACGAGCGACTCGCTCGCCTTCGAGAAAGCCGCCACCGCCGCAATCCGAAAATCATCGAGCGATTGCAAGCGGCAGGTATCGCGATCACCTATGAAGAGGTCCGCGCACTTGCCGGCACCGATTCCGTTGGACGGCCACATATTGCGAGGGTCTTAATGGAGAAAGGGGTCGTCGCCTCGGCCAAGGAAGCGTTCGACCTATGGCTGGCCGACGGGCGTCCGGCCTACGTTCCGCGTGAACTCCCGACTCCTTCAGACGCGATGCAGTGGATCAGGGAAGCCAAGGGGCTCCCGGTCCTCGCCCACCCGACCTGGGTTAAAAACACGAACGGCACATTGGCGGATCTGGTCCGCCAGCTCAAAACCGATGGCCTCGACGGCGTGGAGGTCCATTACAGCACGCACACCCCACGGCAAACACGCGAGTACTTAGCATTGGCTAAACAACTGGACTTACTCGTCACCGGCGGGAGCGATTTCCACGGTCTCACCAAGCCTGATATTGATGTCGGTATCGGCAAAGGCACGCTGCATGTGCCTGGATCACTACTCGACAAGCTGAGAAATACAGCTGCCCAGCGTTAGGCGGATACGCCGCCTGCGACTTTCCTGCTATTCATTGACTCCCCTCCGCTATCCGCTAGACTTTGCTCAGTCTTGAAACTCACACATCCATGATCAACGCATCCAGCTGGACGCTCCAATATCTTGTCGTCGTGCTCTTTGTCCTTCTTGTCGGTCCGGCATTGAGCAAACTGCCGGCCGCACAGGCAGTTTCTCTCACGCTGTTCGGCCTGGACAGTGCACAGACCATTCGCCTGATCGTTGAGGGAAGCGGGCTCGCGACTCTCTGCATCCTCTCGCTCCGCGGATATCGGCGGATGCCCGACAACGGCCAGGGCTTTTCGTTCATTCGCACGCTCGTCTTGCCGCTCACCGCCATATTCGTGCTCATCGCAACAGACAAAACACTCCGCATGGCAGGACTCTCGCTCATTGAACAGATCGGATCACAGCACTACGCCCTCGCGTACACCGCAAGTCTCACATTGACGGCCCTCTGGGCTACCGCCGCCTGGCTGCTGAATTTTGACGCGCTCCACCGTTTCTTTTCTGTGTCCACGCCGGAAGAGGACGGCGATGAATCGACCCTCACCGCGGAAGAACACGGAGAGGTCCAGCCGGATCAGTCCAGCGGTGAAATAGAGGCCGGCACCGCTATTCTTAATGCCAATAAAAATCCCCCGAGCACGCTTGGCCGATACCGGATCCTCAGAGAACTGGGACGGGGAGCAATGGGTGTCGTCTACCTGGGAAAAGATCCCACGATTCAGCGGTTTGTCGCCATCAAGACGATGCGGCTCGACAAAATCGATGCCGATGACAAGTTGCAGGAAATCAAAACCAGGTTTTTCCGGGAAGCCGAGTCGACCGGCCGCCTGTCTCATCCGAACATCGTCACGATTTACGATGCCGGCGAAGAGGACCATCTGGTCTACATCGCAATGGAACTGCTTCAGGGCTCGACGCTCAAGGAGTGGTCACACACACACAATCTCATGCCTGTTAGCAAACTGATCCCCATTCTCGCCACTGTCGCCGATGCGATGGATTATGCCCATCGGCAGGGTGTCGTCCATCGCGACATCAAGC
>JABMDH010000072.1:2698-8044 GCA_015904075.1 Nitrospira sp. | reverse complement strand
GCGCCGATCTGCCTCCCCTCATCCAAGACATCCTGACCTGTGCGCTTCAGAAAGACCCCGTGCGCCGCTATCGCACCGGCGGCGAATTCGCCCAGGCTCTCCGCAGCGTCGTTGAACGGATTGCCGCGTAATCCCATTGCCCAATAGCCTCCTATCCAGAGAAGAACAAGCGCCGATAGCTGATGGGTGACGACATTCTGACGCAAGAGGTAATGCGTCAAGAGTGGCAACCGACTGGCGCATTGCATTTGATCACTTAGTGCTCACAACTCAGCACTCAATGTGCGCCATTGGGACTTTCGACTAAACGAGGACTATCGCGCCATCCGTTCGCGCACGATATGTTGGCAGGGTGGGGACAATTGCTTCAGATGCTGGGCCATGCACTGCAACCGCTCGGCTCCCATCAGCGAATCCGGACAGACTCGCTGTGCTTCCGCATCGCATTTCACTTCCGCAATTTGCTTGGCGCGAATCTCACGGGGCACGGAAAACCCGCCGGTTGTCGTTGAGCCCGTCGGTGCACCAGGCGGCTTAGCGGACACACCCGGGATCGACAGATCCAGCTCTGACACGGCCGGCGCAACAGGAATCGCCGGCTGCTCGGACAACAATTCTTCCCGTGAAGGCAGATTGGCCCAGACGATACTCCAGACTAGAGCCAACCCGATAAGCGACGCCACGCCCGCCAGGGCTTTCCCGGAAGGTGCTTGTTTCTGCGCTCTCCCCATGTCGCCGAGAATAAAACAAGGCAGCGAGAAAATCACTGAAACGCGTATTTCCCGCAGCACCCGGCAGATCGCCTACTGGCACTCTGTTGCTTTGGCGAGAATAGGGACAGAAGAATACGGACGCAGGCTAGTTTTCAGGCGTTTCGACGATATGATTCTCAAACCTGGTACAGCCTTCGGCCAGCAAGCGATTTGTCAACATTTCACCGGGCCACTCGATAGGCAGATCGGCTGTAAAGACCCACACATCGGAAGAGGTCCAGACCGGACCATGCTCCTCAGGCAATTCAGGGTCGAACAGATCGGTCCATACAGGCATATAGACCCCGTTTCCACATTGGGTATGCAGATGCACGATAGTACGAGACCGCACCATCGGGTCCAACTCCCGCCAAACTGCCGCCGTTTCATCAGCTAAGTGGTGAAGACGCACGGCATTCTGCGCATCAAACATCGCATAGGCGGCATAGACCGGTGCATCAATCGTATCGGGGGCGTGGGCCAACTCCGGACATTGCTCCACCAGTCCTTCCAGAATCGCGCGTCGATAGCGATCCTCCCATGAATCCGGCAAGCCAGGGTCCGGTGCTCCAATCAGTTCGAACAACAGAAATGCGGTATTTTCGACCGGCGGCAGAAGCCTCGCCGCCACCGACGGTGCGCGGCGCGAGTCGGCCACTGTGGCGAGGTGATCGTGAAGCGATTGAAGATTGAGAATTTCAAGCGTGGCATCGGTCAGCAAGCGCGGCTCCACACGAACAACCGTTCCCGGTGGAAGCTGTAAATGCCGGTGGAGCAGTTCGGCCGTCGCGATCGGGTCGATTTTCAATTTGAGCGGAGACGTAAGATTGGCTTGCAGCGGAAGCGCCAGGGCCGCGATGGTGGCATAGGACGGCTTATCCTCGCTCGGCCCGTCCATGAGCAACGTGCAACTAGCCTCGGCAACAAGATCGAACAGCCACTCCGCCATTTCTTCGTCCAGCGCAGCGAGCACCGTCAGGAGGTCATGCTCCCGTCCCTGCTCAAGAAACGCCTGCAGGGTATCGATCGCATCGTCGGTATCGCCATGGTCATGGCGCCGGGCATTGATAAGGTGGATGAGATCTCGGGTGAGAGGGTCGGGACGAGACCAGGCTAACATGAACGCTCCCTATGGGCCGACAACACCAATTGTTCTTCCCGACGCAATACCAAATCCATGTTGCCAAACTTTCCCGCCAGGTGCAAGCGCCGAGATAGTTCCCACCACGACGCCGATGCGACTTCCGCCGTTCGTGAAGCGTACCTCGTATCTTGCAAACAAAGATGAAACACGTGCTCTTTCCGTCCTATGCTTCACGCTTTACGGGATACGCTCGCCTCACTGAGCCTGCTTCGTCCGCACAGCGAAGCGACGATGCAGGCAAAGAAGGCTAGTCGCCGATGACTTTCACCAGAACCCGTTTACGCCGGCACCCATCGAACTCGCCGTAAAAGATTTGTTCCCAGGGGCCAAAATCCAGCTTGCCGCTCGTAATGGCCACAACGACTTCGCGGCCCATCACTTGCCGCTTCAGATGGGCGTCTCCATTATCTTCGCCCGTCTCGTTATGCCGATACGATGCCTCGTGCGGAGCGAGCCGCTCGAGAAATTCATCATAGTCGCGCAACAGGCCTTGCTCATCGTCGTTGATGTACACACTCGCCGTAATATGCATGGCATTCACCAGGACCAGACCTTCCCGCACGCCGCTCTTCGTGACCGCCGTCTCAATCTGTGGCGTGATGTTGAGATACGCCCGCTTCGTCCTCGTCTCGAACCAGAGTTCTTCCCGGTAGGATTTCATGGCGCGCCCATTGTGCCAACGGGACGCCAAGAGATTCAAGAGCGGATGTTTTTTTCTGCGAGTCGAAAAATACAATACGCAAATCGTCTCACGGCAACACTACTCGGCCAGAAACGCGCGAGACATCATCGTCGCATCGCCGGCCACGATGCCCTGGCTTCACAAAATACGAGCGACGAAGAACAGACCGCGAAGCACCCTCGCCATACAGGTTACAAATCCACCTGCCGAAATTCTCTGCAAAATTGACACCCCCTAAGGTTGGTGATAAGTACGTTCACAAGATTTTCGATCAGGACTCGTTCGCCACAGGGAGGTGTTTGATGTTTGCTACCGCTGAAGGCCCGTCATTTGCCGGCCGCCCTCTGACCTGGAATCTCTTCTTTGCCCGTCAGCCGGAACCGGACCTGGAATTTACGGAAGAGGAGTTGGAGCAAACGATGGACGTCCGATCGTCGCCTCCTAAGAAATCGCCGAAGAAATCAGGTGGATCCCCCCTGATTTGGATTCTCCTGCTGGTAGTGGCAGGGGGAGGCGCCTATGTCGCCATGGAGCCGGAAATGGTCATGGATGTTGTAGGACCACTTCTCGGTGAAACACCAGAACCTCCTCCGCAGCCACCGGTGGCGAGGAAGCCTGTATGAGCCGACAACACCAATTGTTCTTCCCGACACAATACGAAATCCATGTTGCCAAACTTTCCAGCCAGGTGCAAGCGCCGAGATAGTTCCCGCCACGTCACCTGCGTTCCATCCGGATGCTGCCGCACCGGCTCTTGCCGGAGGCTCAAAAAGACCGTCCCGCAAGACCGCAGCGAGCGAAGAGGCGAAGCGTACGCTTCGGTACGTTGAGCCTCTGAGCGATGCGAGAACGCCGCTGGCGGGTTTTTTCAGCATCCGGCTATTCGCCGATGACTTTCACCAAAACCCGTTTACGCCGGCACCCATCGAACTCGCCATAAAATATTTGTTCCCAGGGGCCGAAATCCAACTTGCCGCCTGTAATGGCTACGACGACTTCACGCCCCATCACCTGCCGCTTCAAGTGGGCGTCTCCATTGTCTTCGCCTGTCTCATTATGCTGATACGATGCCTCGTGCGGAGCAAGCCGCTCGAGAAATTCATCATAGTCGCGCAACAGACCTTGCTCATCGTCGTTGATATACACACTCGCCGTGATATGCATGGCGTTCACCAGGACCAGACCTTCCCGCACACCGCTCTTCGTGACCGCCGTCTCAATCTGTGACGTAATGTTGAGATAGGCCCGCTTCGTCCTCGTCTCGAACCAGAGTTCCTCCCGGTAGGATTTCATGGCGCGCCCATTGTGCCAACGGGACGCCGAGAGATTCAAGAGCGGATAATTTTTTCTGTGAGCCGGGAAATCCACTGCACAGATCGCCTTACGACAACACTACCCGGGCAGAAACGAGCGAGGCATCATGGTTGAACGCCGGCCACGATACTGTGGCTTCACAAAGCACGCGCGACGAAGCACAAACTTTGAAGCTCCTTCGCCATACAAGTTATAAATCAGTCTGCCGAAACTCTCTGTGAAATTGACACTCTGTGAGGTTGGTGATAAGTACGTTCACAAGATTTTCGATCAAGACTCGTTCGCCACAGGGAGGTGTTTGATGTTTGCTACCGCTGAAGGCCCGTCATTCGCCGGCCGCCCTCTGACCTGGAATCTCTTCTTTGCCCGTCAGCCGGAACCGGACTTGGAATTTACGGAAGAAGAGTTGGAGCAAACGATGGACGTCCGATCGTCACCTCCTAAGAAATCGCCGAAGAAATCGGGCGGATCCCCTCTGATTTGGATTCTCCTGCTGGTAGCAGCAGGGGGCGGCGCCTATGTCGCCATGGAGCCGGAAATGGTCATGGATGTTGTCGGACCACTTCTCGGTGAAACACCAGAGCCTCCTCCCCAGCCACCGGTGGCGAGGAAGCCAGCTGCACCGAAGCCCCCCCTGCCAAACACACAGCCTAGCCAGCCGCAGCAAGTTGCGCCGGCTCCTGATAAAGCACCGGTCCAGCCTCTGCAGGCAGCCGTACCGGCACCGGCACCAACACCTCTACCGACGCCCGCACCAGTGCCAAGTATGCCGGCCGCGTCAGCACCCGCACCGACGGCGCCGAAGAGCCTCCCGATTCCAACCGCAAGTGTGCCGCCGACGGTTGCAACACCGGATCCGTTGTTCACCGAAGGACAACGAGTAACGGTTCTGCCGAACCCGGGCGCGCCTAGCCAAAAGGTCTCTCTCCGGAAGGATGCGGAAGGGTCAAAGATTGGTCCGGCCATTCCTCCTGGAACCGCCTTCACGATTCTCGATGGCGACTTGCAGGAGCACGGATGGGTCTACTACGTGCAAAGCAATTACGGCACCAAAGGGTGGCTCGCAGAAAAACAACTGAAGCGGAATCCCTGACGCAGTCGTCAGCGATCCGCACAGAGTTCCTGCACAGAGGGCGGCGACACACATTCTGTGTCGCCGCCCTCTGTGCTATACTGCGGCCCGCTTAGCATCTATTTCACACCAGGCAGAGAGAAAGTGAACGAGCCATGCGGGCCATAATCTTCGATTTCGATGGAGTGATCGCCGACACCGAACCCCTGCACTTCGAAGGACTGCGCCGAACACTCGCCGCCATCGGCATTCCATTGACTGAGTCCGATTACTATGCGAATTACCTCGGCTTCGATGATCAAGGCTGTATTCTGGAAGCGCTGCGCGTGAACCAACGCCCGTCAACCAAAGCGATCGTACAAGACCTGATGCAAAAAAAAGC
>JABMDH010000072.1:0-2598 GCA_015904075.1 Nitrospira sp. | reverse complement strand
AGAGCAGCCAAAACGGCGGGAATGAAAGTGCTGGCCATCACCAACACGCACACCGTGCAAGGCCTGCACGAAGCCGACGCCATCAGCCCTAACTTGCGCGATACCCAGCTCGCTGAGCTCCGAACCCGCCTATGGCCATCATGAACGCTGCTGACGCACAAGCCTACTGTACGACCTATACCAAGAAGAGCGGCAGCAACTTCTATTACTCGTTTCTGTTTCTGCCCAGAGCCAAACGCAACGCCATGTACACGGTCTATGCCTTTTGCAAAGCGGTGGACAGCGCCGTCGATGAACCACCGGCCAACAGCAACCCGAAAGAAGAGCTCCGGCGCTGGCGCTACGAACTGGACGCCGCCTACGGCGGCAGTCCCTCTTTCCCCATCGCCATCAGCCTCTCACACCATGTTAAAGCGCTCTCTATCCCCAAAGCCTATTTCGACGAGCTGCTCAATGGCGTCGAGATGGACCTCTTTCACAATCGCTATCTCACGTTTGACGAATTGTCGCTCTATTGTTACCGAGTCGCATCTGTTGTAGGCCTGATTTGTCTGCATATCTTCGGCGTCACCTCGCCGCGCGCGCAAGACTATGCGGTCTCGCTCGGCATGGCCTTCCAATTAACCAATATCCTGCGCGATATCGGCGTGGACGTGGACGAAGGCCGCATTTACCTTCCGCTCAACGATCTGAGCGCCTGTAATTGTCCCGAAGAAGCGCTGCTGACCAAATCCTATTCGCCGGAATTCACGGCACTGATGAAACAAGAGGCCGCCAGGGCCCATGAATATTATGCAAAAGCCCATGCCGCCCTCGCCTCGCTATCTTCATCTGAGCGCCGATTCCTCACGGTCGCGGAAATCATGCGCGGCATTTACAGCCGCATCTTGAAAGAGATCGAACGATCCGGCTATCAGGTCTTCGGACCGCGTATCAGCCTGTCCACCAGCCATCGGCTGGCCATTGCATTGGGCATTTGGTTTCGCTCCCGATTCTCGTGACCACTCAGAGTCCGCCCACCGTACTCATTCTAGGCGCCGGCTTGACGGGACTGACGGCGGCCTATTCCCTTTGCAAACAGGGATATCGCGTCACCCTGCTGGACCACCCCAGCTGGCAAGACGGATATGGAACCGACCCGGTCGACACAGCGCCGATGCTCTTCGGATGCCACCGGAAAACACAGGACCTGCTCCGCTCGCTCGAACAGAACGAAACTATCAGACCGAACGCGACGATTCCTCTTGAATTCCGGCTGCCCGATGGACATATCGAGGCCTATCAATCCACTCATCTCCCAGGCGCGCTCCAATGGATGACCAGCCTCTTTGGCTTCCATGGTCTGGCCTGGCATGACCGTTGGAATCTCTTTTCCCACCTGGAACAGATTTGGGAACAGGCCGCCTCACTTCCCGCAGACTTGAACAGCCGGCTTGCAGACGAATGGCTGGCGTCGATTGGACAAAGTCAGGAGGCCCGCGAACGTATCTGGAGCCCGCTCACTCAATGGTTGACCGGCAATGCCTTGGGACGCGTTTCCGCCGCCGTCTTTGTCCGGCAGCTGTCGACCATCTTTCTCGGACACACGATGGATGCCAGGCTCACATACCTGCATGGATCCATCCGAGACCGCTTCATCGCCCCCATGAAAGAGGCGATAGAAAAGCATAGCGCCACGATTCTGCCCCAAATACAGATCCCGGACCTTCGATTCGGGCAGGATGGTATCAGTAGCATCCGGCTGTCCGATGGCTCCCAACTGCAGGCCCAATGGTACGTCGCCGCTCTCTCCCATCTGAAGTTGTCGGCCCTGCTACCGGAACGCCTGCTGACACGCTATGCCTATTTCGCGCAACTCGGCGAACTGCAAACCTTGCCTGAGATTGCCATCCAGTTTTCCGGCCGCGCCACGGTGGCACACCCACGGCTGCTTTTGCTGGCCGGTCGGCCATTTCACCAGCTCACCATCACATCCCACGGACCTGACACACTCCGGTACCGGCTGTCGGTGATCAGCCATCCGCCGCTTATGGAATCAAGCGATGAAGAACTGACCACTCTGGGGCGCACCGAACTTCGCACACTGCTCCCGGATATCAACCATGACACTCTGTCATTCGAGGGAATCTCCCGTCAGGACCAGGCTGCGCTGTCACTCAACCCTGGCGCGGCCGTACTCCGGCCGATTCAGAAGAGTCCGGTAAAAAATCTGATGATCGCCGGTGCCTGGACCGACACGGGCTGGCCCGCCAATATCGAAAGTGCAGTCGTCAGCGCCGCGCGTTGCGCAGAGATTATTGCAGGCCGTCCGATATGACCAGGATTCCGTTGCGTACTATGACGATTCGACTCACTCTACTCACAGTTACACTGATACTGGCAGGTACCGGGTGCACACGAGACCTGTACAAGACCGGCAGATCTCCGCACGGACTCAGTCAACGTGACGTGGAACGAGATTATATGGAGTGTGAGTACAAAGCACGGATGGCGAACGGCCAACACTTTTTCAGCCAGCGTTCACCCTTCCCCTTTGGCCCTGGCCCTCAGAACCCGACCGATCATGCGCGCGCCCGTGCAGATGCAGATCGAGCAGCA
>JABMDH010000071.1:20992-26016 GCA_015904075.1 Nitrospira sp. | reverse complement strand
ACTATCTGGCATAACGAAAAGCACGAAGAGCGTACGGTCGAGGCACACCCTCTCATCGATAGGTCAACACCCGTCACACATCCTTCGTTCGCATCCCAGTCACTGCTCTCGCCCCTCTAACGAGGTATTCAGTCCGATCAGACGGCTTCGATACACTGGCCCCGTGATGGAACAGACACGTCCCTATCAGCGTGAACACTATCGCCTTCCCCTTCCTGCTTCCTATCCGGTGATGTTTTCCGATGCCGCAACGATCGGGGAAGGCCTTGTGACGAACCTCTCGGTATTCGGCTGCACGATTGAATGTGCCGGCACCGTGCCGGAACAGACGATACTCCTACTTCGCTTGATTCTTCCGGATCAGAAGGAATCGCTCCCGATCGAACAGGCGGAGGTCCGATGGGTGAGAGGCCAACAGGTGGGACTTCGGTTCGGCCACCTGGAGCGGGCCGCGAACCTCCGGCTACACCTTTTCGTATGGGATCGCATGATCGAACGGCTGCAATCCCTTAAACAGGCAGGCATTCCACTCTCCTACTCTTGACGTTCTGCCGCTTGACGCACCGCGCCTTTTCCCACCAGCGCCAGGCAGAGTAGGCCGATGCCGATCCAGACCAATTCACGAAATCGCCGCAGTAGCGCGAAGGTGATGCCGGTCACGTCGCTGTAGCTGAACGCCTTCAGCAGCAAGAGGTTTCCGCCGTCTTGGGCGCCCAGACTGCCCGGGATAAAGAAGGTCCCGCCCTTGATAAAGACCGCGAGCGCAGCAATGGAAATCATTGATGGCACATCAGTAGGACCGCCCAGGTAGTACAGAATCACGAACACTTCCAGCGCTTCAGCCATCCAGCCGAAAAAATACACCCCGGTGGATGCATAGAAGGCCCGTTGATGGTGGCTGTAGAAATTGAGGATCGTCTGGTCGATCGAATGCAGGTGCTCTTCTTGGGATTCCAGAGATCTGATCCGCAACCCCAGCTTTCTGATCATGCCGAGAATTGACGCGAACAGCCCACGCCGCTGGATAAACACAAACCCGGCAATCGAGCACACCAACAACCCCACACTCACCAGCGCAGCCGCAACCGACTGTCCCGCCGAACTGCCTGGGCCGAGGATCCAGAATCCAAGCGCGATGCCCACCAAAATAAAGAGCACTTCGGCAATGGTCATCGTAGTCTTCGCGATGACGACCGACGCTGCCCCCTCTGCAATCGGCACGTTGTAGCTCTTGAGGAGGTACGCCTTCAGCGGTTCACCGCCCAAGTAGGCCGTCGGGGTCGTCATGTTCACCACTTCACCGGCAGTTCGAATGGCAAGCAGCCGCCAAAACGGCACCGACTTCCCCGACGGCCCCAATACCATTCTCCACCCATAGGCTTCGATCACATACATGATGAGGGATGGGATCAGAATGACCACCAGGGCTCCGGGGCCAAGACGCGAAGCGGCATCATAAATATTGCCGGGCCCGATGTGCCAGACGAGAAGACCCAGAACGGCGAGGCCGAGAGTCAGTAGGAGGTATCTAAGCACGCGCGGTCAGGTACTCATATCTTCGTAGCGATGACAGCGGACGGACGAATGACCCACAGCATGATACCGGCAAAAATGAAGGAACCGGCAGCTGTGAACCAGAGGAACCACTCGAGCTTGGCAAACAGTGCGAACAACACCAGCGACACCGAAAAATCACGGCTCGCGACATTCTTCAGCATGAAATCCGACCACGCCGCATGGGCCGCCGTTCTCCACCCGCCTGCCGACTTGATTTTCTGCGCCCGTTCCACCAGCAGGAACGACAGGCCGTTCCCCAACACGGCAACCGCCCCGCAGCCAGCGCCAGGCAGAGTAGGCCGATGCCGATCCAGACCAATTCGCGAAATCGCCGCAGGAGTGCGAAAGTGATACCGGTGACGTCGCTGTAGCCGAACGCCTTCAGCAGCAAGAGATTCCCGCCGTCTTGGGCGCCAAGACTGCCCGGAATGAAGAAGGTCCCGCCCTTGATGAAGACCGCGAGCGCGCCGATAGAAATCATTGATAACGCATCTGTCGGACCACCCAGGTAGTACAGAATTACGAATACTTCCAACGCTTCGGCCATCCAGCCCCAAAAGTATACCCCGGTAGAAGCATAGAAGGCCCGTTGATGGTGGCTGTAGAAATTGAGAATCGTCTGGTCGATTGAATGCAGATGCTCTTCCTGGGATTCCAGAGATCTGATCCGCAACCCCAGCTTTCTGGTCATGCCGAGAATTGACGCAAAGAGCCCGCGCCGCTGAATAAACACAAACCCGGCAATCGAACATACCAGCAACCCTACACTCACCAGCGCAGCCGCAACCGACTGTCCCGCCGAACTGCCTGGGCCGAGAATCCAGAATCCAAACGCGATACCGACCAGAATAAAAAGCACTTCGGCAATGGTCATCGTGGTCTTCGCAATGACGACCGACGCTGCCCCCTCTGCAATCGGCACATTGCAGCTCTTGAGCAGATACGCCTTCAACGGTTCGCCGCCCAAGTACGCCGTCGGAGTCGTCATGTTCACCACTTCACCGGCAGTGCGAATGGCGAGCAGCCGCCAAAACGGCACCGACTGCGCCGAAGGCCCCAGTACCATTCTCCACCCATAGGCTTCAATCACATACATGATGAAGGACGGGATCAGGATGACCACCAGAGCTCCGGGGCCAAGACGCGAGGCGGCATCGTAAATATTGCCGGGCCCGATGTGCCAGACGAGAAGACCCAGGACGGCGAGACCAACAGTCAGTAGGAGGTATCTAAGCACGCGCGGTCAGGTACTCATATCTTCGTGGCGATGACGGCGGACGGACGAATGACCCACAGCATGATACCGGCAAAGATGAAGGAACCGGCGGCTGTGAACCAGAGAAACCACTCGAGCTTGGCAAATAACGCAAACAACACCAGCGAGACCGAGAAATCACGGCTTGCAACATTCTTCAGCATGAAATCCGACCACGCCGCATGGGCCGGCGTTCTCCACCAACCTGCCGACTTGATTTTCTGCGCCCGTTCCACCAACAGGAACGACAGACCGTTCCCCAACACAGCAACCGCCCCGCAAGCCAGCGTTCTCCAAGCCGCGGGCTGGCCTACCTGCGTTGAATAAATCCCGGCGGCAATACCTGCAAAGATCGCCATATGCACGACATTGTCCATCGCGAGATCGAACCAGGCGCCGAACGGCGACTCGGTGAAGGTCAGACGCGCAACTTCGCCGTCACAACAATCGATCACCGCCGCCAACTGGAACAGCAGCGCTGCGACGACCCCTGCCGCATAGGTCCCCAATCCAAACCCCGCAGCCGACACAAACCCGATGAACGCCGCGACAACCGTAATTGCGTTGGGTGAGAACCCTGCGGCGAGAAACAGGCGCGTGCACCAGCGCGAGAGTTTGCGATTGAAGTGTCGATCGACAAAACTTTCCGTTTCCCCCTTCAATGAGTTGAAGAGTTTCTTTTCAGCCAGCGGCACATCGGACAGCGTCCTCACATCCTGATACCACGTTCCACGCTTCTCCTCCGCTGCCACGACACACACACGGCCGTCCACCGCCGCCCGTTCGAGCCATCGACGGATCGGAAGCCGGCCGTTATCAGCCGGCAGATGCCCGCCGGTACTCATAAAGCCGGCCGGTAATACGACCAACTCTGCAGCGCAGGGAGCAGAATCGTCAAAATGCGCCGGCGCAAACGACGTCAATCGATCAGACTGGACCTTCAACCGGAGTCCTCCCGAGGTCACCGGCTCAGACCGTCTCGATGCCTCCTGCGCCACGACAACCGCTTCACCTTCCCGCAGATCATGGCGAAGGCGTTCGACCAACCCCCGTGAAAATACCGTGTTCACGCTCGCAATCAACGCAAAGCCACGGACCTCAGTCGCAAGAAAATCCCACGTCCTCGAATCATCGAGTGGAAACTCCCGAATGGGCATCCAGCGAACGGGGATTGTGACCCGTGGCCCATTCCCCAATGCCTGTTTGAGTTGGTCTTCCTCGGCCCCGGCCAGCACGATCAATTGCCGGATGCCGGCCCGCTGCAAGGTGAGCACCGCACGCGCAAACAACCCGATTCCCACGACATTCGTCAACGGCCCCACTGTGTCCGGCCGGTGCTCAGTCTGTGCGCCGAACACACTGACCGAGGGCAACAGGATAGCCGTCGTCAGTCCCTGGACCTCCACTCGCCGCTGAAGAATACTTTCGCTCATCAGGATTATCCACGACTGAACGTCGGTCTCGGCTCCCGGAAAAACCTTCTCACAATCTTGGCAAAACGTCCAACTCTGCTTTCTTCACGTCCTCAACAAAATCAATCTCTGTCCAAGGCAGCCCGCCGATTTTCTCATGGCCGACTTTTACTGTTTGAAAAAACTGCTGCAAGGCATCCTCGTACTCCATGTTCCATGAACCCTTGTCGATGTGGGACCGAAGAGACTCTACCATGTGCGGGGTGTCGGCATGCCGCACCCGCAGAAATCCTACTCCCTCACCGGCATAGTCGTACCGGTCCGGCATTTTTTTCGTCAATGCGATGACACGGCCTCCCGCCATCACCACCATACACTCTTCGCCGGTCTGCCTGACCGTCTCATCCATCAGCAGCGCATTCTCATGGGATGACTCGACGAGCCGCCGCAAGATGTCGCGGTGAAACAACACATCGGCGTCCATGACGATCACATCGTCGTCGAGGGCTGCGCGGGCGATCCAAAGCGAAGAGATGCTGCCGCGATGGAATTGATCATTGACCAGAAAGTCGACCGTCACACCGCAGGCATCGCGCTCGACTGCCGCACGAATCATCTCCTGCCGATAGCCAACGACGATCGTCGTCCGCCTGATCCCCAGGCCGGCCAGGATCTCCAAATATCGGTGCAACAGCGACCGTCCACCGATCTCGATCAGACACTTAGGCCGATGTTGTGTAACTTCCCAAAGGTGCTTGTCGACGCCGGCTGCAATGATGACCTCTTGCATACCGGCTTAC
>JABMDH010000071.1:13004-20892 GCA_015904075.1 Nitrospira sp. | reverse complement strand
ATAGTCGTACCGGTCCGGCATCTTTTTCCTCACTGCGATGACACGGCCTCCCGCCACCACCACCATGCACGCTTCGCCGGTCTGCCTCACCGTCTCATCCATCAGCAGCGCGTTCTCATGGGATGACTCGACAAGCCGCCGTAAGATGTCGCGGTGAAACAGCACGTCGGCATCCATTACAATCACATCGTCGTCGAGGGCTTCGCGGGCGATCCAAAGCGAAGAGATACTGCCGCGGTGGAATTGATCATTGACCAGAAAATCGACCGTCACGCCGCAGGCATCACGCTCGACTGCCGCACGAATCATCTCCTGCCGATAGCCGACGACGATCGTCGTCCGTCTGATCCCCAGGCCGGCCAGGATCTCTAAATATCGATGCAGCAGCGACCGTCCACCGATCTCGATCAGACACTTAGGCCGATGTTGGGTAATTTCCCAGAGGCGTTTACCGACGCCGGCTGCGAGGATGACCGCTTTCATATCGGCTTACAGGCCTGTTCGAAAGCGTCAAGAAATCCGGCGAACTGTGCTGCGGTCAATGCACCCATATTGGCGACTCTGAATATTTTATTTTCGAGATTGCCCTGGCCTGCATAGATGACGTAGCCCTGCGTCTTCAGCCGAGCATGTAACGACTGGTAAGAAACACCCTCCGGCAAGTAGTAGGCCGTGATGGTATTCGACTGGCGATCCGTCGGTAACACTGCTTTCACTCCCAGCTTGGCCATGCGGTCGCGAATGATCGCCGCCATCTGCTTGTACCGCTGAATGCGATTGGCGACGCCCTCTTCCAGCAGCTCGCTCAACGCCTCATCAAACGCATAGTAGACTTGGACGGCGGGAGTAAAGGGAATCGTGCCCCGGCCTTCATTGTCGATGTAATGCGGAAGATGGAGATACCAGGATCGTTTGGGATAGGCGCGCATCTTCTCGACGAATCCCTTTCGCACAAGCACAAACGACACACCGGGGAATCCCTGAATGCACTTCCCCGCGGTACCAACCACCATATAAATGTGCGACCGCGCAATATCGACTGTTTCACCAGCCAACGCACTTACGGCATCGAGCACGAAGACGCGATTCTGGTTGTCCACGATCTCCGCGATCTCCTGCACGGGATTAAGCAACCCGGTCGTTGTTTCATGGTGCACCATTGCCACGGCATGCACTTCTTGATGCTGCCGTAGCGCAAGCAGCAATCTGTCAGGGTCAGGCCGAGCGGTCCACTCATATTTGAGTTCACTGACACCCAGACGGTGAAGGCCGATAATCTGGGACATCCGCTCGCCATACACACCGTTATTCAAACTGAGCATGCGCCGTCCATGAGGCAGCGACGACATCAGCGCGGCTTCGACCGTAGCCGTTCCCGACCCGGTCATCACCACCGCGACGTACTCTGACTCCGCTCCCGGCACGAAGGCTTTGAGCAACTTGCCCTGTATCCGATGGAGCAGTTCTGTAAACTCGCTCTCTCTGTGACAAATATCGGGGTGCAGCAGCGCCTGGCGCACACGCTCGCTGACGTTCACCGGACCTGGATTCAGGAGCATCATACTTCCCCCCATTCTCTACTACAGGGGCGTGACAGGCTTCCCTTTACTGCGCGCATTGACCGAGCACATTCTGATCGTGCGCGGGCAGCGAGCACAAGGGAATCTTGTCGCGCCCCTATCCCTCAATCGCCCTCATAAACCGCTTCGTGATGTCCGGCGGATCGAGCAGAACCCGCTCTGCTTCTTCCTGGAATTCGTTGACCTTGATCAACAACATGCTGGGTCCGTCTTTTTTGAGCAGATCTTTGAATTCGTAAATCAGATCATCGCGGTCAAGCACCCGGACAGTGTTCACATACCCCGCCGCCTTCGCCACCTTCTCAAGCGGCACGACATTCGAGATCGTCGGCTGATTCCCGGTGGTTCCGTAGACTTCGTTGTCGAACACCACATGGATGAAGTTTTTCGGCTTCAAGGCTCCTACGGTCGCCAGCGTTCCCATCCCCATCAGCACATTGCCGTCGCCGTCAAAAGTAATGACCTGCTTATTTGGTTTTGCCAGCGCCACACCCAGCGCAATGGCCGACGCGTTGCCCATCGAGCCGATCATATAAAAATGCGTCGGCCGGTCGGCGATCTTCTGGGCCTCACGCGAGGGGAATCCGTTGCAGACGACGACCGGTTGATCGGTCAACAGTTCAAGTAATGCCGCCATGGCCTGCGCCCGGCTGATCAGCGTTCCTTCTTCCGGTCTCATACGAGTACCGGCCCAAGACTAATCGATCGATATTTGCCGGCGCCGAAATGACCAGCATTCTCTATGTATCGGTCGACGACCAGTTTGCCCGGGTAACGATTCGGTACGAAGGCGAGCAGGTCCATAAGCAGGTACTAACTTTCCTCGAAGCTCAGTTTGGGTCTCTGCAGCGCGTGCCAGGACAGATGGCGCGGGGCCTCAACCAACAATATACCTGGCGCGGCCCGGACACCGAGATCAATGTCACCTATCAAGCCGGAACAGAACGCGGCTATCTCTTTATCGACAGTCGAACACTTGCGCCGCGCTTCAATGACTACATGACCGATTCGGCGGAATAACATGACTCTCGCTAGACGACTCGCTCAAGCCGGTCCATGAGGAGGGATGGCCCTCTGCCTGGCTCTGCAGGCTACGCCCGCGCCGGCGGTTCCCATTGCCGATGACCCCAATGGATTTGAAGGCATTCCCTGGGGCGCACCACTGTCGGACCGAAACCGTTTCGTCCTCATCGAAGAAGCCGATCACATACGAACGTACGAACCCAAGGAACAGCCGCCAAGATTAGGGACCATTCCTGTCGAATCCATACGCTTCACGACTTTTCAGAACCGATTTGGCCGTGTGACCGTTCGCTACAACAGCACAGTGACGCATGACTCGATTCTCGCCTATCTTCAATCCACATACGGCCCGCTGGACCGAACACCGGGGCAAATCGCCGTCGGCCCGGTGAGGGTCTACGCCTGGCACGGTTTCCATACTGACGTGACCCTACGTTTTGAGTCGAGCCTTGACCGCGGCATTATCTTTTTTGGGTCTTCGCACCTTTGAGTGGGTCATTCTGTGGTCTGGTCCTGCTGAACGCCTTGTCTGAGGCGGCGTTCCTGGCGTTCTTCCCCGCTTGAAACTGGTGCCGGTTCTGGCGCAGAGTCGCCGCATGCACAACCCCACGTCAATCCGTGCCCTTTTCTCGCTGCCGGGCTTCGTCGCCGCCTCCCGGCTCCACGGCGTCTTCGGGGACCGCTACGCCAGAGTCTTGGTGTTACGGCGCCGAAAAAAACAGCGATCTGCTCGCAATGTGGCCACCGGTGCCGCGGGCGCTATGATAAACGCACCTGCCGTGCCCGTGACCTCTCGGCTGGCGGGCTCCGGATCTATGTCCAGTTCGAGCGGTATCGGGTCCACTGCTCGCGGTGCCGTAGCGTGTTCGTAGAGCGCCTCGACTGGCTGGCGAAGAACCCACGCTTCACGCAGCGCTTCGCGATGCATGTGGGCGCGCTCTGTCGCGAGATGACCACCACGGCGGTGGCCGAGGCGGAGCGCCTCCACGACAGCACAGTCAAGGACCTCGACAGGATCTACATGCAGCAGCAGGTTGCCCGTGCCGGCCTGCCCGCCCCGCGGGCAATCGGGGTGGACGAGATCGCCATCCGGAAGGGCCACGACTACCGCATCATTGTCAGCGACCTCGACCGAAGGCGGCCAATCTGGGTCGGCGGCAAAGGCCGCACCGAAGCCGACATGGACCTCTTCTTCGCCGCGCTGGGTGCCCAAAAGACGGCACGCATCCAACTCGCCGCGATGGACATGTGGAAGCCCTTTCGCACCTCGCTCAAGCGCCATGCACCCCAGGTACGCGTGATCTTCGACAAGTTCCACATCATGCGCCACCTCGGCGCCGCGCTCGACGAGGTCCGCCGTCGTGAGTCCCGCCGCCTCGCCGCCAAGGACCGTGCCTTTATCAAGGGACAGCGCTACACTCTGCTCTCCCACCGCGACCACCTCTCCCTCGACGGCCGTCGTTCTCTTGCCAAGTTGCTTCACGCCAACAAGCGACTGAACACCGCGTACCTGCTCAAAGAGTCCTTTGGCCAGCTCTGGGACTACCAGACCGAGAGCGGAGCCCGCGCCTTCTTCAGGCGGTGGAAACAGAGCCTCAAGTGGCAACGGCTCACGCCCTACGAGAAGTTTGCCGAGATGATCGACCGCCACTGGGACGGCATCGCTTCGTACTGTCACCCAGAGAACAAGGTCAGTCTCGGCCTCGTGGAGGGGCTCAACAACAAGATTCGTGTCCTTCAGCGGCGCGCCTACGGCTACCGGGATGAAGAGTACCTCAAGCTCAAAATCGTTGCCGCCTTCCTGCCTCCGTTAACGCGGAGAGAGGAAAAGGACCCACTGTGATCCGCGAAGATCCAAAAAAGAAGCACGGGGTCAACGACCAACACTTTGGAGAGATCATAGGACGCAAGTTGAATTCGTACCTCCCCCGGCGAGTCCGGTGATGCAAGATAGTCGCCTGCCACGAGCGTCTTGTGGCCATTGGTTTCGAGCTGGTACACGATTGGCTTCTGCAGCCGGACCTCACCCAACGAGGTGGACAGCACCAAGTCTCCACTGTCCGCGACCAGTTAGCGGATGCGCATATCGATTCAAGACTGGATGCGGCATATCTGCGGATCGCCTGTCGCGCCGCGGGCATCAAGGATGTGGATGACTTTCGCCGAGATGTGGATGTCGCTTCTTGATCACCTCCAGCCACTGCCCTCGTCCAGTCTCCCTTAATCGTTGGGCATACGCCGGAAATTCTTTCGATTGCGCATGGGCGGGTTCCTCGGTCATCACCGTATCCATCGGATCCGTCGTATATCCGAACGGCATCGTCTTCATCATCTCGTCATGCCACGCCGCCAATCGCCGAGCCCCTTCCTGGGCCACCTCCGCTTGCGACTCCGCAAGATTGCGGGTCTCATGTGAATCAGCTTCGATATCAAATAACATCTCGTCAGCAAAATACGGATGGAACCCGTCGTGATATGTTCGCATATAAAGCCAGCGATCCCATCTGACCGACCGCTGACACACATGGCACGCCTGACTCAGGACCAATTCATCCCGCCCCGTATCCGCTCCGTCCTTCAGCGTCGCGGCATAACTTCGCCCATCACAAGATGCTCCGGCGCATCCTTCCCCCCTTGCCCTCTCCATGACACAATGAGGATGCAGGGCTGCCGATAAATCACATTCAGTGAGATGAGCGCGTTGAGCGAGGTTCCCAGTCCTGAATTCTGCATCAACACCGCCGGCATCTTGCCGGCCATGTACGCGCCCGCAGCCATGCCCACCGCTTCATCTTCACGAACCGCGGGGGTATACAACCGTCGGTCCATCAACTCGGCGATAATCCCGCCGAGGATCGAATCAGGCACACCGGTAAAAAAATTCACCCCTAGATCTTGAAGGGATTGTACAAAAACGTCGCTTTCAATCATGCCCTACATACCCCTCTCGCCTTCTCATGGAGGCTCTGCATACATCCTGACGGAAAAACCGGCGCATTATAAGGCTAGCAGCCTGTGATTCTCAAGGAACCTCGGCAGGTTGCGTTCACTATTCCCTCGTGGTAGCGTTCGCACCAAGTCGCGATTCTTCCTTCGGCGAATATCATGAAACACCTCAACTCGTCGCCGCCGTATCTCGGCCTTTCTCTGCTCATCATGATGGGGCTGTTGATCACCGTCACGCCTTTGTGGGCCGTTCCGATGGTCAATGACCCGAAGGGATTCCACGACATCGCCTGGGGAACGTCCCTAACGGCGCGGCAAGACCTGGAAACCATCCATTCAGGCACTCATGTGAAGGAGTACCGTCCCAAGACTCTTCGATCGACATTTGCCGGCGTCGAAATGACCAGCATCCTCTATGTATCGATCGACGATCAGTTTGCCAGGGTGACAATCCGGTACGAAGGCGAACAGATTCATAAACAGGTACTGAGTTTCTTGGAAGCTCAGTTTGGATCTCTACAGCGTGTGCCAGGACAGATGGCACGTGGCCTCAACCAACAATATACCTGGCGCGGCCCAGACACCGAGATCAATGTCACCTATCAAGCCGGCACAGAACGCGGCTATCTCTTTATCGATAGTCGAACGCTCGCGCCACGCTTCAATGACGACATTACTGATTCGGCGGAATAACATGACTTTCACCAGATGGCTCACTCAAGCCGGTCTGTGGGGAGGGATTGGCCTCTGCTTGGTCCTGCAGACGACGCCCGCGCCGGCAATTCCCATTGACGATGACCCCAATGGATTTGATGGCATTCCCTGGGGCACACTATTGTCAAACCAAGACCGCTTCGTCCTCATCGAAGAGGCCGACCACATACGGACATACGAACCCAAAGAACAGCCGCCAAGATTAGGGCCCACCCCTGTTGAATCCATGCGCTTCACGACTTTTCAGAACCGGTTCGGCCGCGTCACCGTTCGCTACAGCAGCCCCCTCACGCATGAAGCGATTCTCACCTATCTTCAATCTCAATATGGCCCACTGGATCGAACACCCGGACAAATTGCCGTCGGCCCGGTGAAAGTCTATGCCTGGCATGGGTTCCATACCGACGTGACCCTACGTTTCGAGTCAGGCCTTGACCGCGGTGTGATCTTTTTTGAAGGTCGGATGTTGCGGGAGCGATGGCCGGAAGAAAGCCATTCCACAGTATTTTGACGACCCAGTTCAAAACCCGACGATAGTCGATCCCTTCCATGTCACTCCGACTCTCAGTTCCCAGACCTTCCAGAAAAGCCATCAGGCGACAACAGGCCTAATGCAATCTGCGGCCTTTCATCACTCTCCACGCATACTCCCACGTAGCACCCGCACACCCTCACCGTGCAATCATAACGCATTGATATATTAAGAGTATGTAGACGACGAAAAATGGCGACAAGAGGCACTTATAGCACCCCCCTTGAGGTGGGTACAGGAGTCCCTCGATAGTGGAATGCGCAGCCGTCGAAATGGCGGTAGCTTCAAACCGTCACGCGATTCCTGGTTACCTGTACCGAAAGGAGCACACAGATGATGAAACAGATGACATTCGACTCGATGGAGCAGCTGCGTGCGACAGAACCTGAAGGCGACAAACGGCGGAGCCCTCGGCTCGACGGCCAGCTCGGCCTGACATTTTCCGGCATGGACGCAACAGATATGTTTTTCGAGACCGGAACCGTGACCGACCTCTGCCAAAATGGAATCGGAGCCTGTACCGAACGATCCCTCACACCCGGGATGGAACTCGCTCTCTTTATCGAACACTCTGATTCCGAGGATCATCTTTGCATTCCGGCAGCTCGCGTGATGTGGGTACGCGGGAACAGCTTCGGCCTCTCTCTTCAAAGTATGAAGACAGAGGACCAGGAGAACCTGCACCGTCTATTTCTATCGGCAGGCCAACAGCCGCAGGATAACTAAGACCATGTCCTTTCACCGCGTAGTACGGACACAGGAGGCCCATCCACTGACAGAAATTTGGGGCACATTCAGCGGGCAGATAAACCCTGCGTGGCTGCAACTTCCAGGAAGCTCGCGCAACGATTGAATGGGGTGCTGTTGAAGAACTGTCTATTCAACAAGGTGGGCTCGCGATGAAACACCTGAATGTCGAGAATCAGGCCTCAATCCGTTACTCACATCAATCCCAGAAGCCGCTGAAACAGCGCCACATTCCCCGAACCCCCGTCTCCTTTGCACTTATGTATTCCGGCATCAGCAGGAAAGATGTTCTGATAGGAGATGGCACCGTTATCAATCTGTCAGAGGTGGCTCCGGTTGGTTGGAC
>JABMDH010000071.1:10553-12904 GCA_015904075.1 Nitrospira sp. | reverse complement strand
GTCTCCAGCACGGGCGTGCTGTCCCAAGGCCGGTCGTCGCTTTTCAACCCCAACACTGGCCCCCACACGTCGTCGATCCAGGTGTATCTGGCCCCGGTGGATACGCGCCGCAGAAGCCAAGTGCAGATCATGAACGATGTGCGCCCAAAAATTCTCACGCTCTTCCCCGGTGTGGCCATGTCGTTTGATCCGGGCGGCCTGGTCAAACGCGTCACCAGCTTCGGCTCGCAAAAAGCCGTCGATGTCGAAATCTACGGCTACGACTTTGACAAAGCCCGGGAGGTGATCAAGCGCGTCAAAGAGATTATGGAGCAAACCCCGGGCCTGGCCGATGTCGAGGCAAGCCGGGAGGAAAATTATCCGGAGATCAACGTCACTGTAGACCGTGAAAAGGCAGCCTTGCTCGGGATCAGCGAAGCCGAGGTGGCAAACACCGTTCTGTACTCCCTCAATGGTAACGGGCAAACTGATCCCATCATCTATACTGATCCGCATAATGGAAATGAGTACTTCATCAGCGCGTGGCTGGCCGAAGAACACCGGACGAATCTCACTGATCTGGAGAACATTTTATTGACCTCCAAAACCGGACAGCCGGTGTTGCTCAAAAACGTCGCCTCGCTCAAATTGAATGCCGGGCCGGTCAAGATCGACCGCAAGTACTTTCAGCGCGTGGTGCATGTAACGGCCAATCCGACGACCCGCCCGCTGGGAGACATTGCCGCCGACCTCGAGTCGGCGTTTGCCTCGCTTCAACTACCGACTGGTTTCAGCCTCAAACTGGCCGGCCAGATTCAGCAACAACGTGAAACGTTCCAGGGCCTGCTGTTCGCCACCGCCCTCGCACTCATGCTCGTGTACATGGTGATGGCCGCACAGTTCAAATCACTCATCGACCCGTTTATCATCATGTTCTCGGTGCCGATGGGTTTTCCGGGAGTGATTCTGATTCTATTTCTGACCGACACGACATTGTCCACGACATCGATGATGGGCATCATCATGATGTTCGGCATCGTCGTCTCAAACGGCGTCCTGTTGGTCGATTATACGAACGTGCTGCGCCGAAAGGGCCGGTCGCTCCTCGACGCCGTGATCACGGCATCAAAAACCCGCCTCCGGCCGATTCTCATGACATCCCTGGCAACAGTCTTCGGTCTGCTCCCGATGGCCATCGGCCTGGGAACCGGAGGAGAAACCAACGCGCCGCTCGCCCGGGCGGTCGTCGGAGGCTTGAGTGTGTCCACTCTGTTAACGTTATTCCTGATCCCGACGGTCTATGTGATGTTGGAGGAACGGATTCGAAGAATACCGGAAAACGAGCGGGAGACGATTCTCTCCTAATACACAGCCGGCTGGCGATTTCGACAGTTTAGCAGGATGCTGAGAAACTCACTGTAATGCTATGGCCATCGCAAATCTCGATGCTTAACGCGACACCTAACGGCTATACAGGATACTCAAAATGGCCACTGCTCTCACCCGCCCAGCCCCGGCGCGCCAAGACGCGCCCTTCCTCAGGTGAGGCCGCAGCAAGCAAAGAGGCGAGGAGGTATACACCAAGCCTTGCTTGAACCGCTCGCTTCGATCACATGCGAGTGGATAGGTTCCTTGCCTCCGTTGGCTCCGTACGTTGAGCCTCTGAGCGACGCGAGAACAAAGCTGGCGGACTTTTTGAGTATCCTGTTAGCGGCCGAGGGTCGGGAACAAAGACTTAAGCTGCATGGCGAGGCTGATATCTCCCGCGATCTGCAAGCGGCCCGACATGGCAATCGAAAATCCGCTAAGCTGGCCGTTGAGCAGCCTGATACAGTCTTCTCCACCCAGCGAGAGTGTCACTTGCGGATCAGCATAGACGCCTTCTTTGACGGCACAGTCGCCGTTCTTCACGATCACATGGTACTGGCCGCTCTGCGCACCTGTTAAGTTGAACTGATACACCGCGTCCAACCCCTCGGCTGCGTCCTTGTCGAATTTCGAAGGAAGCGATTCAAACAATTCTTTGACCGTTGTGGGATTCATCGTGATGCAAACTCGTCAGCAGCAGGTTGGTCCTGGCGGGGACCGCGTAACCGCGGCCCCCGCGCACGGGTATCAGATGCAGAGGCACCCCTTAGTATCGAAGTGTCATCGTAGCCAGACTTCGTTGGGCGCCGAAAAATTCCTTTGAGAATGATTCGACGACCGCAGGGTCATATCCCTTGCAGCTGAAAATGTCGAGGTACGCGTTATTGGTATCGTTGGCGAAATGGCCGCTGATCAACGAGGTCGAGATCAGCTGCACCATAGAGTAACCGGCCACGCGGCCTTCGCCGAAATCGACGACCTGGCATTCGCCGAAGCGCTTCATG
>JABMDH010000071.1:0-10453 GCA_015904075.1 Nitrospira sp. | reverse complement strand
ACCTCCACGGAGACACGCCCGATGATACGGCCATCTTCGGTTTCAACATCCACCCGCCAGTCACCCGGACTGAGTCGCTGTTTGAAGCTATAGGCGCGATATCCACCTTCACGCCCCCCTGAGATTTTGATGGGAATCTTGTCCGCATGGGCAAACGGCCGGCTGCCGTTGGCTCGAAAATACCAGTGATGGTAGACCGTCGTATCCAGATCGACCGGCGCAAAGACGGCGGTGAAACAATAGATCGGCTCGTCGGCGGGGAACGTGCTGTTCGACCGTTTCCAGACCTGGTACCACTTTTTATCGAACGAGAGCTCAAACCGGTCACCCGTCTTTTTCACCTCGTGGTACATCCCGCCGTACTTGAGCGACAACGGCACGGGCGGAATCCAGTTGAGGAAATAAAACCCGACCAGCATTCCGATGAGCGCAACAGCGGGAGCCGTGACCCCGATCGCTTCACGCGTGGACCAACCCGGGTTATCCCTATAAATCAGATACACCACACGAATGATCACACCTGCACTCAGCCCCGCACCGGCCAGAAATACGACGACATTCATATACCCCGTCATGACCGGCAGAAAAAACGTGAAAAACGCAAAACAGACCACGGCATAGAGGCTGACAAGCAGACGGAGACTGGAGAGACGGCTACGCAGAAACTCATTGACGATCAGCAACACGATCAGCAATCCAAAAAAGATGGCCGTACCGGTAAACGTCGCACTGCGCGAATAGAAGATGGCATAGGCGCTGAATAGACTCCCCAGTAAAAACTGTATCGCCATTGGATAGTAGGGCTTCACACGCGCCGCCCAGCGCGTCAGGGGCGCCCCCGCGGCAGTCCGATCCCCCTTGAGAGACGGATCGATATTCAGTCGCCCGGTCAGCACAATCAGGACGCCCAGGAGAAGCAGATAGACCAAGAGAAGGAGATTGTCCTGCAGCCGATCGATCCGGGTCAGGGTAAGCGTGTCGTACGCCACGCCGGAGAGAAAACAGACGACGGGTACAACAGGCTTCACAAGCAGGGTTTTGGCTGTCCCTATCGGACTCATAGCCCCACTCTGCGAAATGCCCTTCGATTGTTCAATAAAAATACTGAATCGTGCCGTAGTCCACGCTACGTTAGGAAGGGATTCTCAGGATGCTCAAAACCGATGCTCAACACGGCCGTAGACGAGAACTATCCCGGAGGCGTACCCTCCGGGATTTTTTCGAGGCGCGAACAAGATTGGAGGGCTTTTTCAGCGTCCTGTCACACAAATGCGGGCAACGGCGCATACGCGACCGGGTAGCCGATCAGCTGTTCCAACCAACCCGCCATCGCCTCTTCATCGAGCGGAGCCCGATTCAAGCGCACTTCAATCTGGAACCCTCCGCTGCCTCCAACGATGCCGATAATGGCCGAGGCCTCCTCGCCCTCCGGCAGCAGATCTCGAGTTTGAAACTCACAGAGCGTGGCATACAGTCGACCATCCGGCCGAATTGCGTCCAGGATATCGGGCAACTCATCGAGCGGGCAATGGACTGAACAGCGATAGACGACGCGGGCGGCAGGCTCGATGGCCTGAAACTCCGCCAACGCGGCTTCCGAAAACCCGGTCAGATACGCGCGAACCCCGGCCGGTTCCGGAGTGTACGTCGCGGCAAGCTTGCTGGCCGGCACCAGAAACTCATACGCGTCCGTCGTGTTGTATTCAAACTGGCAGGGACCAAATGCGTCAGGCCATGAGCAGAAAAAAGGAACGGCGGAGTCATGCGGCCTGAGCACCACGGCGTCCTTTGCGATCGCGGTCTCGACCGGCAATTCCAGCACTGCAATCGCATCGAGAAACGCCGCGCGCCGTTCATCCAGCCATTGTGCCCGCTGCCCGTCCCCCCGTGTTTCCCCCGGCGTAATGACCATGCGCGCCTGGAGACGGATACGGATGAAAGAATGCGCATGTCTGAATCCGATCCAGAACATGCCCTTCGGCTCATGCAGGGTGAGACGTTCTCGAATGCGCCAGGGATGGCTGATTGAACAGTAGGTGCCGATATCCTGATGCCGAAGATAACTCGTGTGATAGGCGCCGGAGAGCAGAAAGAAATCGCCGCGCCACTGTTCCCGCACATGGATCAGCGTGACGTCTTCGGTCGCCCACGGATCGAGCTGGTCAAAGTCATCGACGGATTTGACCGTCCATTCTTCAACATAACAAATGACGTCATTGGCCGGCGCGGCCGGCTTCAAACCAAGACCCCGCAGCCGATCGCCCACGGCCAGAGCCTGGCTGAACGTCAGCGAACCCGTCGTTTCCCATCGCCGTTCGAGCACTGTGGCACATCCCTTCAAAGCAAGCCACAGCGAGGGAACTGCGGAGACGGAGGAAGAAGACCTCGCCTGGCTGCCCCCTGTAACGTCTTAGCCGCAGCCGACTCAACCGTCCGCTGAGTTACCGTGCCGGCCGCACAGCTTTGTAGCCAAACTTCGTTGGGCGCCGAAAAATTTCTTTGAGAACGATTCGACGACCGCAGGGTCATATCCCTTGCAGCTAAAAACGTCGAGGTACGCGTTATTGGTATCATTGGCGAAATGGCCGCTGATCAACGACGTCGAGATCAGCTGCACCATAGAGTAACCGGCCACGCGGCCTTCGCCGAAATCGACGACCTGGCATTCGCCGAAGCGCTTCATGCCGATGAGTTCGCAGAGTTCGACGACGTAGCGCTTGATATGGGCGGCATCACGGATAAGATCGGGATTGCAATCTTGCAGGTCGACTGCGGTGCAGAGTCCCCAGGCTTTGCCTTCTCCCACCATGTCTTGGGCAGGACGGGAAGCGGCCACTGGGGCATTGGTTGGAAAGATCGCGGACTCGGAACTAGCCGAGATGCTCATAGGTGGTAGTACCTTTCTGTAAGAGGGTGACAAATATACGCACTCGATGAGTGCCTCGCGGAATATACCACGAATTTTAAGAAACGCACGGCCGTCGACCAGAATAATTTCATGGCAGTGTTGTCACCCCGCTCGGTTGACAACATTTACGACCCTCGGAGACAATGTCGGCCATGGCTACACCGCTGGATGCTTCCCTAACAGACCTTCCTGATCGCCTGTGCACCTGGTGCCGAGTCCCGATGAAGAAGCGCCTGGTCGGCGGCAGCCAGTTCGTCCACTACACCTGCCCAAAGTGCGTCTTTCAACACACCACGAGATTGGGCCCCAAACCGGCGCCCGCCAAGCACTGACGATATATCCTTGTGAGATCGACCTGCGGACCGGTTATACACCGTGGCCCTGTACGCTACCGGCGAGAGAAATTGCTCAACGCTCGATCGTCAAGAAATTGAGTCAACCGTTCCTTGTCTTCTTGACTGATCGAGACGATCTTTGCTCCAAGCCTTGGAGACTGCACGTAGACGACTTGCAACTGGCAGGTCACCACTTTCTCCGGTGCCACCTCAATGACGAGCTGGACGGTATCGCCGGTTTTGACAAGCATACGACTGTCAAGCCGAACACCATCTTCACTGACATCCACGACTTTACAGGGAACCGACAACGCGCCACGCTCCAACCGACCGATGCAGTTGACCTCGGCGCGCCAGCCCTTTCGTTTGAATCCCATCAGTCCAGCCTCCAATTTCTGGAAGCATACCAAGGAGCCTCACGATCGCAAAACAAAATGCCGAAAAGCCCGCCTGCGACCGCAGGCAGACCGAAACGACGAGTCGGCAATGGCAACAGAACCGTTTAGTAGTGAAGCGGGCTACAGCTTGCGCTCGACCAGCGCACGCAGCTCTTCCATACGCTTGCGATTGACGCCCATATCTCCATAGCCGGTACGGGAGGCGGAACGAAAGTGAATGAGGTGTGCATCGTCGTCAAAGAGAAACTCCACATCGTCCACAAACCGAAGCAGGAGGCTGGTGAATTCGTAATGCAGGTAGGACTCGTCTTCTTCAACGAGCTTGACCCGAGGTAATGTCGCAATCACCGCTTTCAACGCCTCCTTCGCTTCTGCGCGAGGCTTCTTATAGCGCAGCGGCGCGATGGCATGTCCCTCATCCGTGGCCTGGGTAGACACGCAATTAGGGCTGGAGGGGCAAGGGGGAAGAGTCCGTACGTTCATTGAGCCGGAACTTTACGCTGTTTCTATCTTTGCCCGCAACCAGATCTCCACCACCAGCACCGCACCGGGAGGAATCAGATCCGGGATGCCTTTCTCCCGGTAGGCCAGGTGCGGGCTGATACGCACTTTTCGATAACCGCCGACTTTCATCCCTATCAACGCAGGCTCTAGGCCGGCGATCGTTTGCCGACTCCCGAGAACCGTCTTGCGATCCACAAAGCGCGCTCCCTCTACATCTCGAATCATGTCCTGGGGAAGCTGATCGATCTGTTTCGCGTTCAGCATCACCTCGTCACCCTTGTTCAAAAAGATACGACAGTTGTAGATGACCCGGTCACCCTTTTGAGCCGGTGGCCCGTCTCCTTCTCGCTCATCAAGAATTTTGAGTCCACTCAGGCGCTTCATCATGCCAACTAATAGGACAGGGTCGTCAACGTCGGTCGAGCCTCATCCTGCTGCTCAACCTCCACTGAGACACGCCCGATGATACGGCCGTCTTCAGTTTCAACATCCACACGCCAGTCGCCCGGATTAAGCCACTGTTTGAAGGTATAGGCGCGATATCCGCCTTCACGCCCCCCTGAGATTTTGATGGGAATCTTGTCCGCATGAGCAAACCCCCGGCGTAATGACCATACGGGCCTGGAGACGGATACGGATGAAGGAATGAGCATGCCTGAATACGATCCAGAACATGCCCTTCGGCTCATGCAGCGTAAGCCGTTCCCGAATGCGCCAGGGATGGCTGATTGAACAGTAGGTGCCGACGTCCTGATGCCGAAGATAACTCGTGTGATAGGCTCCGGAGAGCAGAAAGAAATCGCCGCGCCACTGTTCGCGCACATGAATCAGCGTGACATCCTCTGTCGCCCACGGATCAAGCTGGTCGAAGTCGTCGACGGACTTCACCGTCCATTCTTCGACATAACAAATGACGTCATTGGCCGGCGCGGCCGGCTTCAAACCAAGCTCCCGCATCCGATCGCCCACGGCCAGAGCCTGGCTGAACGTCAGCGAACCCGTCGTTTCCCACCGCCGTTCGAGCACTGTGGCACATCCCTTCAAAGCAAGCCACAGCAAGGGAACTGCGGAGACGGAGGAAGAAGACCCCGCCCGGCTGCCCCCTGGGACGTCTCAGCCGTAGCCTGCTCAACCGTCCGCTTCGTTACCGTGCCGGCCGCACAGCCTTCTGCACGACCATCGTATCGGCGATCAACCGTTCGATCCCGTCATCCAATGTCGCCGCCAGCAACTCCTGCACGTCCTGCTCGCAAAACCAGAAGACAGTCCGGCTCCGAACGCCCTCGATGCTGCGCGTGGTCGTACTCTTGTCGTCCGCATTCTTAGCCTGAATCGTGAGCCGGCTCTTCGCGTCGATCACAGTGGAAAACGCACGGCTCTTCGCACCGGCCGAAAATTCTTGTACCTGGCCGCTGATCACGATATCGGCGTCGGTTGCCGATCCAGTCTGTCCCAAACGGACATTCCACCCGCGATTTCCCCAGCCACGCGTTTTCAGGCGATTCACCAGTGCCTGGCTGATCATGTCGGCGGGCCGACCACCCACGACATCGAAATGCGTCACGCCGCCCCATAAATGGGTGCGGGTCCCGATACGCGCTTTATCCGTACGCCGATCTTCAAACGGCTCAATCACGATCGTCACCGGCTCCATATCGGCAGACTGTGCCGCCGGCTGCTTCGTTTGAAAATCGAGATACCGGAGCTCGCTCTTCCCCGCGCAACCACCAGCGGCTGACACAATGAGCACCGCTCCACACACCAACGCCATACGCATGATCATTCGTTTCACTGGCTCCTCCTTGCGTAAAACCATTACAGAATACGGTGGCTCAGTCTACCCAAGTTATGGGTCGGAGACAATCGGGCCGTGAAGAAAGTTTAGGCTGTGATGACGGGAAGTATGGCCCGAAATGTCTCACAGCTCAATTGCGGCAGCTGACCGGCCTGAATACGAGGATCGCTCAACGGCACACACCGGATGATCTTCATAAACGACCGCTCCGCCAGCACAGCGGCAAGCCTGGCTTTGCGATCGTGTGTAATGGGTAGCGTATAGCCCTCGCCGTGTTTCCATTCCCACAGCGTCGGCGCCAGGGAAAACTCCAAGTCGTGTCCTGCCAGTTGGTGAAAACGATCGACAAAGCGCTTCTTGTACTGTTTGAGATCCGCCCCTTCGAGCAACAGCGCAAACGCGGCATGATGCCCCCACCAAAACAAGATGCGAAAGGTCAAGGTGTTCCGCCCCTCGAAGTGCTTGGGATAATCCAGGTATTGATAGGGAAAGTCTTCGAGATGCTCGCCCTTCACCAATTGATGGGCCTGCAGATTGAAACCAGGCGGCGTAGTCAGCGACACCCCGGCAAGCTCCGTAGTCAACGCACGATGCGCCGCCTCCAGCTGCATCCGCACCTTGACTGTAATCACCGCCTTCTTTTGAAAGAGTCGGGCATCGGCCAACAGCGCAGTTTCTTCATCGGTGAACGTCATGGAGTGAGACATGATCACATAGGAAATTGCGGACCGACTCGCCTACGTCCATCACCGAGAACAGCCGGCTATTTCTGATGTGTCTCGAACGCCGACACCTGCACCGTATAATGCCGGCGACAGTCGGCGCAACGCAGCAACACCAGATCCTGAAACACGTCCATCTCACGCAACGTGATGGCCGAGCGATGGACCGTAATACAGGCGTTCAGCAACTCTTCACCTGTCACTTCTTGGCCAATCTGCCCGGCTGCAACGAGTTCTGACGCAGTAGCCTCTTTCGACGTGACGAGCCCCACCGTCAGATAATGGCCGGACTTGCAGGAGCTGCATGACAACACGAGCCGACTATCATCCCCCATCCGCTTAACCGCCACACAGAGGGGATGAACCGACCAGCACTGCTGAAGAAAGGCCCCGCTACGGACAATCTGTGACATCGCCGCTCCCTAATGGCTGACGACCGCACCAAGTCACATGGTCGTGCCCTGATCGCTGGCTAACAAGCCCGCAGGATGTTCAAAAAGTCCGTCCGGCAAGGCCGCAGCGAGCGAAGAGGCCGAGGCGTACGCTTCGGTACGTTGAGCCTCTGAGCGATGCGAGAACGCCGCTGGCGGGCTTTTTCAACATCCTGCTAGAACTTCCACCACGCTAGCAACAATACCCAACCGAATACATACGGGATGAGACAGGAACGGAGGATCGCGATCTTCGCTCGGGGCGATGACCCATGCTGCGAGAATTGTTCCTTGTAAACAAATTCATAGGAGAGCACGAGCACCGTCAGCGTCAGCACAAACACCCGGCTTGTCAGCGGCCATGAATAAGGACCACTGATGGCGAAGTTCGCCGTGAAGAATCCACTGCACAACAAGACCAGTGGAGCCAGCGCCAATCGGACGGTTTCGGCAAACACCACCGGCCGGCCTGGACGCACCGACAGCGGACCAGATTGTGAGCCTGGATTCATGACCCGACAGCCGTCGGCATCCCATTTTTATCGGTCGGAGAAGGAGGAGCGGTCCCATCCTGTGCCGCCCGGCAGGCTTTGCACACACGCGGACGCGCTTTGAGAAAAGCGACCTTTCCGCTGGCCAGGCATCCATAGTGGACGAACTCATCACACACCGTGCAGCGAGACCACCCGCCACGGAGCATCGTAGTGTCCCGATAGAGACCGTCTTTACAGACTGCGCACTGCCGCCCCTCGATCGGGAGCAACAGCGGTATCCACTCGCCGCCGCCTTTTCGAATACTCATAGAGCCGGAGTATAGCGGGACGCTCGGCAGTAACACAAGCCAGTATATACGCGTACAAGGGGAGCGAAGACTATGTGGCCTGGCCGCGTGCTATTCAACAACCAGGTTTGCGCTTCAGATACATCACTGCGGCCACAGACTCCATCGCTCTCTGCCTCTCCCTCCTTTCCTCTCTTCCAGGGGTGGGGGCTTGGTGGTCTCCTCATTGCGCTCATGCACCGAGCACCGCCCTCGACATAAACTCTGACCAGTCCCGCGTGCGCGGAGCGCGAGCACAGGAGACCATGAGCCTCCTTTCCCTCTGCCCTCCCTACAAGCGATTGGCAGAGAGCGGAGGCACTTCATCGGAAGAGCGAAGCCCCACCGAGATTCAGACGGGAAGGAAAGCGGAAACTGACCGGAGTCCGCGGAGGGAATTTCCGAAGGCTGCCGCCCGGCTGAATCCGGAGAGGCCGCTCTGAGAGATGAGGAGCGACGCCCCTCTGCCAATCGCTCCACCCCGTTTGACTCATCCCCAAATCGTTTGTTACTCTCCGCGCTGGATTGGGAATCTTCTCAACAAGAGCCGATTCATACTCTATGAACATCAAAGACTACCTCGAACAACAGCGCATCGCCGTCGATCGCTTCCTCGACGAAGTGACGCCGCCGGCCGTCACGCCACCGACGACACTGCATGAGAGCATGCGCTACAGCCTGATGGCGGGCGGCAAACGTGTTCGGCCGATTCTGACGATCGCGGCGGCGGAAGCGCTGGGGCAAACGCCACCCGGCCTCATGGCGGTGGCCTGCTCCTTGGAACTGATCCATACCTATTCCCTGATCCACGACGACCTGCCCTCGATGGATAACGACGACTTCCGCCGCGGAAAGCCGACGAACCATAAAGTATATGGCGAAGCGATGGCGATCCTCGCCGGTGATGCGCTGTTGACGATGGCCTTCGACCTCATCAGCAGGTCCGATCTGATGAAGGGAGTCGATCCAGTGCGCCAAGTCCGGATCATTCAAGAATTGGCCTTTGGCTCCGGCAACGTGGGCATGGTCGGCGGACAGGTGTTCGACATCCAAGCCGAAAACAAAGACATCGACCTTCCCACGCTTCAGAACATTCATAAGCATAAGACCGGCATGCTGATTCGTGCCGCCGTCCGCATGGGCGCCATCGCATCAGGGGCGAATGACCGGCAGCTCGACGAGATGACCGGCTATGCCGAAGACATCGGCCTGGCCTTTCAAATTGCCGACGATGTGCTGAACGTGACAGGCACACGCGAGGAACTGGGCAAAAACCCGAACACCGACGCGGAACGCGGCAAGAAAACCTACCCGACGTTCTATGGAACCGAGGGAGCCAGCAAGCTGGCGGACGACTGTGTGGCCCGTGCCATCGGTCGATTGGATTCGTTCGGCCCATCTGCCGATGCCTTGCGCGGCATCGCGCGATACATTACAAGCCGCAAGAACTGACCACGAGACGTGAAACGTCAACCTAGCAAGGATCTCAAGCCTCCGACTCAAGCCCTTCCTTTCACCTTTCACCTTTTACCGTTCACCTTCACAGCATGAGAGCCCTCGTTACAGGCGCGACCGGATTCGTCGGAGCGGCGGTGGTCCGTGCGCTGATCAAAACCGGCATCGACGTGCGTGTGCTCGCCCGTCGCGACAGCGATGTCTCGAATCTTCAGTCACTCAGCGTCGACTATGCCTATGGCGACCTTCGAGACAACGCCTCCCTGCGCAGTGCGCTGACCGGCTGCCAACAGCTCTACCATGTGGCCGCGCATTACGCCCTCTGGGCCAAAGACCCTGTTATTTTTTACGATGTGAACGTTGACGGCACGAAGAATCTCCTGGAAGCCGCGCGCGCGGTCGGCACAGAACGCATCGTCTACTGCAGCACGATCGGCGCGATCGGACTGCCTCCCGATGGAGGCCCGGGCACCGAAGACACGCCCGTCTCGCTGTCGCAAATGGCGGGGCATTACAAACGATCGAAGTATCTCGCCGAACAGGAAGTCTTGCGGATGGCTAAAGAAGGGCTGCCGGTCGTGATCGTCAATCCCAGCGCGCCGGTCGGTGAAGGTGACGTGAAACCCACACCGACAGGTCAGATGATCGTCGACTTCATGAAGGGCCGGATGCCGGCCTATATCGAGACCGGCATGAATATCGTGGACGTCGATGACGTCGCAGAAGGCCATGTGCTGGCGATGCAGAAGGGTCGCATCGGTGAACGATACATTCTCGGCTGCAAAAATTTGTTGCTGCGCGAAGTCTTCGAGATCCTGAGCAAGCTGACCGGCATCAAAGCACCTTCTGTCAAGCTGCCCCGATCGGCCGTGCTGCCCCTCGCCTATGCCAATCACTGGCTCGCAAATCTGACCGGGCGTCCGCCGCGCATCCCGCTCGAAGGGGTGAAGATGGCCAAATACAAAATGCACTACGACTGCAGCAAGGCGATCCGCGAGCTCGGCATTCCCCAAGCCCCGCCGGAGGTCGCGCTGGGAAAAGCCGTACATTGGTTCAAATCCCACGGCTACGCTTAGTCGGATGCT
>JABMDH010000070.1:15880-23637 GCA_015904075.1 Nitrospira sp. | reverse complement strand
ACAGACGGTGGGGAACACGTGAGCGAGGCGCATCGCACATGGGGGTGAGCAGGCTACTCTGAGAGGTGCGATTGGAGCTCAGTGGATGAACGCTCTTCGCCATGAGAACAAGGCTGGCACGACGCCGCAATCAGGCAAGGCGGACAAACCCGCGCACTTGTCATGACAGCGCCGCCGTGCTGACTACTAGCCTATGAAATATGCATGGGGCAGGCGAACGGCGCACGTGGGTACCCTCATCAGCTGGCGGTGCATCTCGTTCCAAAAGAAACTGCTGATCCTGCACTGCCCCCTTCATTGACTTCGCCTTCTCTGGCCTCCTAGAATCCGACATGGCATCATCATTCGTGCATCTCCATCTGCACACGCAGTTTAGCCTGCTCGACGGTGCCAATCAGATCGATCCCCTCGTACAACAAATCAAAGCATTCGGCCAACCAGCTGTGGCGATGACAGACCATGGCAACATGTTTGGCGCTATCGAGTTTTATCGTAAAGCGAAAGACGCCGGGGTCAAACCTATCATCGGGTGTGAAGCCTATATGGCACTGGGAAGTCGCCATGCCAAGAAAGATAGCGGGCTTGCGCACAACGACTACTACCATCTGATTTTGCTGGCTCAAAACCTGACCGGGTATCAAAATCTGATCAAGATTGTCAGTAAAGGATACCTTGAAGGATTCTACTATAAGCCTCGAATAGACAAGGAGCTACTTAAAGAACATCGTGACGGAATTATTGCCCTCTCTGGCTGCCTGAGCGGCGAGATTCCCTACTTAATAGGTCAGAAAGATATGGCCGGCGCAATGGCTGTTGCCGGTGAGTTTCAGGAAATTTTTGGCAAGGACCATTTCTACCTGGAAGTGCAGGCGAACGGCCTCGATCACCAACGAGTCGCCAATACCGGATTGATGGAGATCCACAAAAAGCTCGGCATCCCGCTCGCCGGCACGAACGATTGCCACTACCTGAAGAAAGAAGACGCCCACCCCCACGAATTGATGCTTTGCCTCCAGACCGGCAAGACGTTGAGCGACCCCAATCGAATGAAGTTCGATACCGATCAACTCTACGTGAAGTCGACGGAAGAAATCTCTGCGGCATTCGCAGAATTTCCAGGCGCAGTCAGCAATACGGTTCGCATCGCCGACCACTGCGATCTGGAACTGGTTCTCAATAAGACTCACCTTCCTCAATACACCGTGCCGCAGAGCTTTACGAATCGGGAAGCCTATCTGGAGCACCTCGCAATAGCGGGATTGAAGGATCGGCTGAAGGAGCGTCCGAGCAACCGGCCTGCCGCTCTGTATGAGCAGCGCCTGCGAGAAGAGCTGATGGTCATCTGTTCCATGGGATTTGCCGGCTACTTCTTGATCGTGTGGGACATCATCCGGTTTGCGCGCTCGCAGAATATCCCTGTCGGGCCCGGCCGCGGGTCCGCTGCCGGCAGCCTCGTCGCCTATGCTTTACGGATCACGGATCTCGATCCACTCGAATACACACTCCTGTTCGAGCGATTTCTGAACCCTGAACTTCGGAGACGACCGCGCGATCGTAGGCGGATTCGCACGGTTCAATGAGCGAACTGTGATGATGATCGGGCATCAAAAAGGCAAAACGCTCAAAGAACGGATGCAGCGGAACTTCGGGATGCCCAACCCGGAAGGCTATCGAAAAGCCCTTCGCCTGATGAAGATGGCGGAAAAGTTCAACCGGCCGATTATTACCTTTATCGACACCCCGGGAGCCTATCCCGGCATTGGGGCTGAGGAACGAGGACAAGCGGAGGCGATCGCTCGCAACCTGCTTGTCATGTCCCGGTTGACGGTCCCCATTATTTCCGTCGTCATCGGTGAAGGCGGAAGCGGCGGTGCACTGGCGCTGGGTGTATCCGATCGTGTCTTAATGTTGGAACACTCGGTCTATTCGGTGATTTCACCGGAAGGCTGTGCAGCCATTCTCTGGGACAATCCTGCAAAGGTGCTCGACGCCGCGTCTGCGCTAAAAATAACCGCAAAAGACCTTCTTGATCTCGGTGTCATTGACGACATCGTGCCGGAACCGTTGGGTGGCGCACATCGCGAACCCAAAGCTGTCTGCACACTGGTCGGCAAAGCCCTCACCAATCAGCTTTTTGATCTGATCGATCTCTCCGCCGAACAACTGCTTGCCCGCCGTGAGCAAAAGTACCGCAAAATCGGCGCCGTAGACGGACTACCCCCTGCAGAGCCTCACGAGACCCCGTCGATCTAGCCCACCGTACTGCATTCGTTCCTGCCCTGTTGACGTGCGTAGAGTCCTGAAGGCAGGAGAACTGCTCATGAGTAGATAGGCTGATATTGTTATTGATGTATCAGTCCGGCTCCAATCAGCCGACATTCGAGTGCGGAGAGTATCTTGCGTGCGAGTTCCGGACGATAGGGCTCAAGTGCGGGATGCTCCAGATATCGATCAAGCGTTCGTGGCAGCTTTCGCCACCACGCGCGCGCAGACGTTCTCGCCTGTTCAGCGTCCGCCTGCCCGCCGGAGAGAATCTTTCGGATCTCGCGTTCGAAAAATCCAACATGCCTGAGTTCATCCTCAAGAATCGAGGACAGATCAGGACGGACATCGGCTAACAGAAGCGCGAATTCCAACCCAAGCGCTTCATATCCGAACAATTGCACGGCAAGTGCCGGCCATTGCCGTGGCACGGCCGGAAGCTGTCCACGCTGATGCGCCTGATGACCCAGTATCGTCTCAAACTGCGCAAGATGCCGCTGTTCGTCTTCTTCATGCCGCTGTAGAAATAGTCGGACATTCGGCGGGACCTGTTGCAACTGCGATGACCGCACAGCCCAGAGCGCCATCGCTTCGGCCTTGAGAAACCGTTCGAGCAAAGCCGGCTCACACGACGACGGTAACCGAAACGGCTCGGTCAATGAATCTTGTTGTGTCGCGCCTGTCATACCTGGCGCCATAGTACGCGAACTCCTCCATCCTGTCCAAAGCTGTCAGCCTCTAGAAGCGCGTTAACCACTCACGCCGGCGGCCTGCCCTGCCTTCGCCGAAGTGCTTCGCACAGACAAGTCACATCGCGTCGCACCTCAATGTCAGGAGACCTACAGAGGCAAGAAACATCTCCGTACCTCTCATCCTGGGGGATTGCTTGGCGAGCACCTGAAACATCAAACATTTTATAATGTTAGAAGTCTGCACGAGTTCTTTTACAGCCCGCCAGGCGCAGAAGACAGGTGACAGTCCCGTCTGTCTAGTTTATACTTTTATTGTTAGCAGCGGCGAGTTTCGAAACACGAATACAGTTACGCACGAGATCGACAAGAACACCGTGTGGCCGCTTGAAGTCGATCCATCACCCAGGACGGAATTCATGATGCATCATACTGTTGTGCGCCTGTCTTTTGTCGGTCGACGAATCACCGGCTGCGTTCTCGCCGGCATCTTGCTGATCGGAACCGGCTGCGTGAGCCAGCGCGCGTACGATCAGATCAAGGCCGAGCATGATGAACTCACCCGCGCGCTCGATGCCGAACGCGCCAACATGACCGAATTAGATCGACACATAGCCGTACTTCAAGCCGCAAACAAAACCGAAGACGAGGCTGCAACAAATTACCGTGTGGCGATTCAGCGCAACCAACAACTCATGCAGCGCGCAAGCGAAGACATGGCATCGCTGCAGACACAAGTGGCGAATCTTGTGTACCAGGGCAAACAGCTAGCCCGGCAGGTTGCCGATGTCAAACGCGAGCACCATTCCCTGACAACACTTGTCGCGCAATATAAAGAAGAAGTCGAAAAAGCCCAATCGCTCGCGGAATCATCTGAGCCGTCAGCATCGGCAAGTATGCCGCCGTCTGTTCCTCCACCTACCGCCGAATTGGCTGCCTCACAACCGCCGGTTCCTGTTGCGCCCACTATGATGGCGCCCAATCCGGTGAGTCCTCCTCAGCAAATGGCTCAAGTCACACCGGTGACACCGGTCAAACCGCCGGCTTCGGTACGTCCCGCCCAATCGCAACCAGAACCGCTTGAAGCGTCCTGGATCGATATGGTCGTGAACTGGCTATCCAGCGTATGGAGTTGGATATTCGGATTGTTCAGTTAGGCGAGGAGCGATCGCGACGATCCGTCAACCACTTGAGAGCGCCCGCGCCGGCCATGTGGCCGGTTGCCAGGCATGCTGTCAACAGATAGCCTCCAGTTGGAGCTTCCCAATCCAACATCTCCCCCGCACCAAATACGCCGGGCAGCCGGCGAAACATGAGCTGTTCGTCCAGTCCCTCGAACTTCACTCCTCCCGCAGTACTGATCGCTTCCGCTATGGGACGTGTGGCGACCAGCCGTACTGGCAGCGATTTGATTGCCGCCGCCAACCGGACGGGGTCCGCAAATTCTTCCTTGGAGAGCACTTCACGAAGTAATCCTGCCTTCACTCCGGCGACACTTGCACGGCGTTCAAGCTGTGCCGCCATCGTGCGCTTGCCGCGAGGCTGCGAAAGATCCTTGATCAATCGCTGCACCTCACGATCTGGAGCGAGATCGAGACGAAGTGTGGCCACCCCCTTCGCAGCGATCACGTCGCGCAAACCGGCCGACACGGAGTAAATGACCCCACCCTCTAGGCCTGATTCAGTAATGACGAATTCACCCTGCCGTCGAATCACAACATCGTCCACAGTCTTCACCACAACGCCCACGGTTTTGACAGGATGTCCGGCAAATTTAGTTCGGAAGTGGTCGGTCCACTTCACATCAAACCCGCAATTCGTCGGTTGCAGCGGCTTAATCGGCACCCGTCGTTCCTCGAGAATCGGTATCCACGCCGCATCTGAACCGAGTTTCGGCCAACTTCCCCCCCCCAGTGCCAGCACCACGGCATCAGCCTGAATCGAACGTGTGCCCTGCGGCATGGAAAACTGAAGTTGTCCCTGCCCGTCCCATCCGCACCACCGGTGCCGAACATAGAACTGCACACCAGTCTTTCGCAACCGGCGCAGCCATGCCCGTAAGAGCGGCGCCGCTTTGAGATCGGTCGGGAAAATACGGCCGGAGGTTCCGACGAAGGTCGTAATACCGAGTCGCTGGGCCCACTCACGAACGTCGCCTGGCCCGAACGATTGAATGGTCGGCGCAAGCTGTGCCCGGCGTGAACCGTAGCGTGTAAGGAAGGTGTCCAGCGGCTCAGAATGCGTGAGGTTCAATCCGCCCTTGCCGGCCAGTAAAAACTTTCGGCCGACAGACGCCATGGCATCGTACAGTTCAACTTGTGCACCTCCCGCGACGGCTGTTTCCGCCGCCATGAGGCCTGCAGGTCCACCACCGATAATTGCAATCTTCACCGGCAGCTCCTGGCCGGTTGAGACTGGCAGGGATCACAGCCGGCACCCCGCACTTCGAACTCCCTCACCCCGCCTCGGCGATCCAGTTCAATCTGGCAACACTCGGCCAAGAGATGTTTGAGTTGTGTGCGCCCCCGCTGAACTCTGGATTTCATACCTGACAACGAAATGCCCATTTGTTTAGCGGCAACCTGCTGCGTAAGCCCTTCAAGTTCCACAAGCATGATCGCATCGCGATAGTGTTTTGACAACCGCTCGATCATGGGACGCAGACAGCCGGCGAGTTCCGTACGAAGCGTACCGGTATTGTCTCCAGAAGTGCCATCTGAGATCGGAGGTGCTGCGCCGAATTCCTCAATGTCAGTTCCTAACCCGGCAAGAACCTCTCGCCGCCTTCCTGAGTTCCGGTAATAATCGATGATCGTATTCCGCGTGACTTGGTAAATCCATGAGACCAGCCGGCCTGGATCATTTACCCTATCCACTTGTAGATGGACGCGCACAAACACGTCTTGCAGGATGTCGTCGACATGAACCTGATCGTTCACACGCGTGGCGATGAAGGCACGGAAGCCATCATGAAGCTGGTGCCAGAGTTCTTCCGTCTTAATCGTCATGATGGCCTTTCCGCCGTGAATGTTCATACCGTACCGCTTCGGCTCAGGCACCGCAAGTAGCCGGCGCCTGAGTCCCCGTTTTCTTTGGCACACAGCAGCCTGTTTGGCTCAGTCGTCCGGTCACCTCCAATTGCTCATGGACGGTAAAGATCTCCCAGGCATTGCCGTCCCCGGCCGATTATTACCTTCATCGACACACCGGGAGCCTATCCCGGCATTGGAGCCGAGGAACGGGGACAAGCGGAAGCGATCGCTCGCAACCTGCTAGTCATGTCGCGATTGACCGTCCCCATTATTTCCGTTGTCATCGGTGAAGGCGGAAGCGGCGGCGCACTGGCGCTGGGAGTATCAGATCGTGTCTTAATGTTGGAGCATTCGGTCTATTCGGTGATTTCACCGGAAGGATGCGCAGCCATTCTCTGGGACAATCCTGCAAAAGTACTCGACGCCGCGTCTGCCCTAAAAATAACGGCAAAAGACCTTCTTGATCTCGGTGTCATCGACGATATCGTGCCGGAACCGTTGGGCGGCGCGCATCGGGAACCCAAAGCAGTCTGCACACTGGTCGGCAAAGCCCTCACGAATCAGCTCTTCGATCTGACCGACCTCTCCGCCGAACAACTTCTCACCCGCCGTGAGCAGAAGTACCGAAAAATCGGCGCCGTGGCTGGACTGTCTCCGGCAGAGCCTCACGAGCCCTCGCCGAGCTAGCCCGCATTATTGTGTGAGTTCCTGCTCTGGCCTAGCAGCCCGGTTCCCATCAACCGGCATTCGAGCGCAGAGAGTATCCTGCGTGCGAGTTCCGGACGATACGGCTCAAGTGCGGAATGTTCCAGATATCGATCGAGCGTTCGCGGCAACTTTCGCCACCAAGCGTGCGCAGACGTTCTCGCCTGTTCAGCGTCAGCCTGTTCGCCGGAGAGAATCTTTCGAATCTCGCGCTCGAAAAATTCAACATGCGTGCGTTCATCCTCAAGAATCGAGGACAGGTCAGGGCGGACATCGGCCAATAGAAGCGCAAACTCCAGCCCGAGCGCTTCATATCCGAACAGTTGCACGGCGAGCGCCGGCCATTGTCGTGGTACGGACGGCAGTCGTCCACGCTCATGCGCATGATGACCGAGTATCGTCTCAAACTGCTTAAGATGCCGCTGCTCGTCTTCTTCATGCCGCTGCAGAAACAGTCGGACATTCGACGGCACTTTTTGCAACTGTGATGACCGCACAGCCCAGAGCGCCATTGCCTCGGCCTTGAGAAACCGTTCCAGCAAAGCAGGCTCACAAGACGACGGCAACCGAAATGGCTCGGTCAATGAATCTTTTTGAATCGCGCCTGTCATATCTTGCGCCATAGTACGCGAACTGCTGCATCCTGTCCAAAGCGTCTGCTTCCAGTAGAGCGGTTCATGCCAGGCGTGGCTAATACCTCTCGCTTCTTTGCTTACTGGGTCCTAGCCTCTAGTGAGCATCCTATTTAGCGACTTGCGGCCATCTAAACATTCAATCATTTTATGATCTTACGCTTCAATGCGAGTTCTTTTATCACCCGCTGAGCACAGAAGACAGGTGACAGTTTTATCTGTCTAGTTTATACTTCAAGTGCTAGAGGCGGCTGGTTTTAAGATACCACTACAGTGACACACGAGATCGATAGGAAAACCGTGTGCCGGTTGAAGTCGATCCATCACCCAGGACGGAATTCATGATGCATCATACTGTTGCGAGCCTGTCTCTTGTTGGTCGACGAATCACCGGCTGCTTGCTTGCCGGCATCTTGCTGATCGGAACCGGCTGCGTC
>JABMDH010000070.1:10774-15780 GCA_015904075.1 Nitrospira sp. | reverse complement strand
CCAGCTCCTTCTTATCTTTCAACTCGGAATGATAGCGGCGGCAGAACTCTTCCCACTTGGTGGGATCGTGCTTGAACCATTGTCGGAGGGCGGTCGAAGGTCCGAGATCGGGCAGCCAGAGATCGAGCTTCGCGGCTTCTTTTGAAATGCCTCGTGGCCAGAGGCGGTCAACCAGGACACGGACGCCATCGGACTTGGCCGCCGATGCATAGATCCGCTTGACCATGACCTTCATATAAACCGCTATTGTCCGATAGCCTCAATCAACGTCAGTTCATCCGGCGAAAGGGTAAACCGCTCGCACTGGAGGTCTTCCTTCATATGTTGCGGGTTCGTTGTGCCGGTCAGGGGCAGCATGCCGATCTGCTGGGAAAATCGGAAGACGAGCTGAGCCAAGCCGGCTTGATACTTGGTCGCAAGCGCACGCAAGTCCGGCTCGGCGAAGATCCCAGAATTGGCCGTGAGGAGCGAGAACCCCTGATAGATGATCCCCTGCGTCCTGCAAATCGCCCGCACGTCTGTATCCCAGCCAAACGCCGCATAGCACCGGTTCTGCACGACCATCGGCTTATGTTTCGCCTTGGCACAGAGCAGGGTCAGCTGATCGGCCGAGACGTTACTCACCCCGATCATCTTCGTCTTACCCGCATCGTAGAGCGATTCGATCGTGGCCCAGACTTCCCAATCTTCCGCCCCTAGCCCGCGCCGAGAATAGGGGCCATGCAGCACATAGGAGTCGAGATAGTCTGTGTGCAGATGGGCAAGTGAGCTCTCAAAGGACTGCTGCACCTGCATGGTGATACTTGCCCGCGCGTCATAGGGTAGCCGATGATCCTGCCCGTTCACCGGCGTGAACTTGGTTTGGAGAAACAGCTTGTCGCGTGTAATCCCCTGCTTTGAAAGTTCGAGGAGCGCCTCCCCGACCTTCGCTTCATCGTAGTGAACCAGTTGATTGGCTGTATCGATCGCGGTGAAGCCGGCCTCTACAGCCTGTAGGACCAACCCAGTGGTGGCCTCTTTCTTCCAGGCCGTGCCATACATAAAAAAAGGGATCGTCACACTGTTATATGCCGTTATTGTCATCAGCCTGCTCCCTGAGAGGTGTCACACCATACACAGATCGTTGTCGCAGTCTCAACCCAAGAATTGGTACAGTGTGCGTCATGGATTCTGAACAAGACGGCCAGTTAGTCGAGCTCCGGCTCAGTTACCGCTATGTGAAGGCACACCCATGGGTCATGATGGCCATCAATGGATTTCTGTCGGCCTATTTTATGGAACAACCGAGCTTTCGGGTCCAGCGGCATTTTGACGAGTTGGAATCAGGCATGCACGTCTGGCTCTGCGAAGTGCCCGGCACGATAAAGATGGAGCGTCTGCTGAAACGCCTCAAAGCCGATATTCCCACATTTCAGCTGACGACAACTCCCTCAACCGCCGATACCTGCCCGCAGTATCTGATCGACTGTCCTGACCCAAGCTGACACGCGACAGACATTCACCCGCACAACTTTCCAAACAACGTGTTGGAATGTCGGCAGTGGCGTATAATGCACCATCATGAAGCGTGTATTGGTGCTCGGGGCTGGGAAAATTGGTTCGCTGGTCGCCTGTTTACTGGCGCAACGAGGGACCTACGAGGTACATCTTGGCGACATCACACTGGACACCCCGAAACGACTCATTGAAGATCTTCGATTGGAGAGCGTGACACCCTGCCGCCTCGATGTTCGGCACCCCGACACAGTGAGTGCCTATCTCTCGGCCCATCCCGTGGACGCGATCCTGTCGAGCCTCCCCTATTTTTGTAATCCCACTGTCGCAGGACTGGCATTGACCCATGGTCTGCACTATTTCGACCTGACAGAAGATGTCGAAGTTACGAACCAAATCAAGATGTTGAGCGCTGGCGCCGCTCATGCCTTCATGCCGCAATGCGGACTCGCGCCGGGCTTTATCAGCATCGTCGCCCATGACCTGATGACGCATTTTGAAACATTGGATACGGTCAAGATGCGGGTAGGCGCGCTGCCGGTCCATCCCAGCAATGCGCTCAAGTATTCACTCACCTGGTCGACCGATGGGCTCATCAACGAGTACGGCAATCTCTGTTACGGTATTGAAGCCGGTGCGAAAGTCCCGCTCCAACCGCTGGAGGGCTATGAGACGATCGAGCTGGACGGACTGCTCTACGAGGCCTTCAACACATCGGGAGGGTTGGGGACACTTGCAGATAGTTATGCCGGAACCGTCCAGACGATGAATTATAAGACCCTTCGCTATCCAGGCCACTGTGAGAAAATCCACTTACTGATGAAGGACCTGAAGCTCAACGAAGACCGCGAGACGCTCAAGCGTGTTCTTGAACGGGCGATTCCGCAAACCCTCCAAGATGTCGTGCTGATCTATGCATCAGTCACCGGGACAAAAGACGGCAGCCTCTTCGAAGAAAATTACGTCAAAAAGATTTATCCCCAGTGCATCACAGGCAGGTTGTGGTCCGCGATTCAGGTGACGACGGCATCGAGCGCCTGCTGTGTCATGGATCTTGTGTTGAGTCAGCCGTCTCAGTACCATGGATTTATCACCCAGGAATCGGTCTCCTTACAAGAATTCCTGGGCAATGATTTTGGAGCATGCTTCCGATGAATAGCATTCAGACCGCCCTCAGATACCTTGGCATTCAAGCTGTCAATTCCGGTGGAAGCACCGGGAGTAGCTGGTGGTCTGGCCGAAATGACGGATCGCTCCTACAGTCGGTCAACCCTTCCAGCGGCGAACAGATTGCCGGCATATATCCCTGCAGGGTAAGCTCTGGTCCGCCATTCAAGTGACAACTGCTTCCAGCGCCTGCTGTGTCATGGATCTTGTGTTGAACCAGCCGTCTGAGTACCATGGGTTCATCACACAGGAATCGATCTCCTTGAAGGAATTTCTGGACAACGATTTTGGAGCATGTTTCCGATGAACAGCATTCAGACCGCCCTCAGAGACCTCGGTATTCAAGCTGTCAATTCCGGTGGGAGCACCGGTAGTGGCTGGTGGTCAGGCAGAAATGACGGGTCGCTCCTACAGTCGATCAACCCTTCAAGTGGCGAGCAGATCGCCGGTATATATCCCTGTTCGTCTGATGATTATCAACGAATACTGAAAGAATCAGTTGAGACTTTTCTCGCATGGCGTCTCGTCCCGGCACCAAAACGGGGTGAGCTTGTTCGACTCATCGGCCAAGCGCTCAGGGAAAAGAAAGATCAGCTTGGCACACTGGTCTCACTGGAAGTCGGGAAAATCAAGGCAGAGGGTGATGGCGAGGTGCAGGAAATGATCGATATGGCTGACTTTGCCGTCGGCCAATCGCGGATGCTCTACGGCGTCACGATGCAATCGGAACGGCCGGCGCATCGGATGAGCGAACAATGGCATCCGCTGGGACCGATTGGTGTGATTACGGCGTTCAATTTTCCCGTAGCCGTCTGGGCATGGAATGCCTTCCTTGCTGCAATTGCCGGGAACACCGTCATCTGGAAACCCTCTCCGAAGGCACCGCTCTGTGCCATTGCCATACAAAACATTTGCAATCGCGTCATGCAGCAGCAGGGCTATGCGGGTATTTTTTCGCTCTTCATCACTAATCAGCCGACCCTGGCGGACACGATGGTGCAGGACTCCCGCTTGCCACTCATTTCTTTTACAGGGTCGGTGCCAGTCGGGCGACGGGTCGCTTCCGCTGTCGGCCAACGACTAGGGCGCAGCCTGCTCGAACTCAGCGGCAACAATGCGGTGATTATCGATGAGACCGCTGACTTGGACATGGCGGTGCGCGCGATCCTGTTCGGCGCCGTCGGGACCGCGGGGCAGCGCTGTACAACGACCAGGCGTCTGATCGTTCATGAGTCCCGATATGAGGAACTGACCGGCAAACTCGTCAAGGCCTATGCGCAAGTGCGGATCGGCAACCCGCTCGATCAAGACGTGCTCATGGGGCCGCTCATCGACCATGTGGCGGTAGAAGGCTATCGCGCCGCGCTGGACGAGATCAAGAAAGAAGGCGGCCAGATTCTCTGTGGCGGCCAGGTGTTGAGTCGAGCCGGATTTTTCGTCGAGCCTACGATCGTCCGGGCACAGAACCAGTGGCCTGTCGTGCAACGCGAAACCTTTGCGCCGATTCTATACGTCATGACCTTCCAGACGATCGATGAAGCGATTCAGATGCAGAACGACGTGCCTCAAGGGCTCTCCTCCGCCATGTTCTCCAATCATCTGCGTCATAGTGAACGGTTCATCTCCGCCGCCGGCAGCGACTGTGGCATCGCCAATATCAATATCGGCACATCCGGGGCTGAAATAGGCGGGGCGTTCGGCGGTGAAAAAGAAACGGGCGGCGGGCGTGAGGCAGGGTCGGATGCCTGGAAAGCCTACATGCGCCGCCAGACTAATACAATCAACTGGGGAACCGATTTGCCCCTGGCCCAGGGTATTAAGTTTGGGGAGTGACGCGGTCGTCATTCCAATACGGTCGCAGCATTGTCCTGCGACTGGTGTCTGACGATCCCGTTCGGGAGGTTGCCATGACAGATCACGCCGTCGAGTTAGACGCACGTATCGAACGGATGGTCACCGACTATGTTGCGCACAATCGGGCTGCCGGCTTGCTAAAGACCCTGCTCGACAATGCCGGGGTCGGCCTCTTTCCCGTGATCGACCATCTGACAATCCGCACGTTCGATATCGATCGTGGAGCAGAACCGTTTGTTGCCTTAGGCTATACCTACGATGAAACGATCGAGTACGACGACTGGTATGCCAAGGTCTATCGGAAGGCCGGATACCCGGCGCTGTTTGTCGATCAGGCCTATCGCGACGATCGAGGGAAAACCAGTATCATCCCCGGCTGGGTCAAGAAATTCGGCGACCAGACCTTTCACCACATCGCGGTACGGGTCGAAGATATTGAGAAGGCCGTCGAGCAGCTCAAACAAAACGGCGTCGTCTTCGCCGGAAATATT
>JABMDH010000070.1:6173-10674 GCA_015904075.1 Nitrospira sp. | reverse complement strand
CAGACCTTTCACCACATCGCGGTACGGGTCGAAGATATTGAGAAGGCCGTCGAGCAGCTCAAACAAAACGGCGTCGTCTTCGCCGGAAATATTGTCGGAAACCGCGGAGACCATCTCCGTCAAATCTTTTCTGCCCCTGAGACTGTCGACGGCCAGCCGTTCTCTGTCTTAGAGCTGGCAGAACGACATCGCGGCTATCTCGGTTTCCTGCCGCCGCAAGCCGACAGCCTCATGAGATCGACCGCACCACGCTGATCTCCCTCTGTGCGTAGCATCCTCATAACGATCACGCGGGCGACCTCGCAGCTCTCCAGAAAAGTAACCTGGCCCCTTTTCCCGTGCTTCATACCCTCGCAAGTACGTCTGGCAAGCAAGAAAGTAGAATGTCCGCGTTTATTCCCCCACAACGCGACACATCCACTCCCCGTCAGCTCACTTGCTCGCCGCCGGCGTAAACCCTTCGAACGACTGGAGATACGTTTCAATCATGACTCGCGGCAACTGATCCCCGCCCAGCGGGCAGGTTCTCTCTTCGGTCTTGCGAACCAAGCCCGTCGGCACGGCGTCGCTCGTCCAGAGCTTGATAACGAGGCGGCAATTTTTGAAGGTCGGCCACACCGACGTATCATACTCATACGTAGTGGACTCCCACTGCGTCGCAATCCGCACGCCATTGATCTCGATCGTATCTTCACCGGATTCAATTGGTCGGGGGGTTGGTTGGACACCCATCGCAAGATTGCCGGCTTGATGATAGATCGTCAGCAGTTGGGCGGAGCGGGATTGATTCACCGACAGGCCGACATTGGAATTATACTGAGCGGCGATGGTTTCTTCCCATTCATTCGGAGGCATGGGCCTCCCATACCGATCAGTGGGAGCTTCGCTGAACCACAGCTTAACACCCTCCGCATTGATGCCCCGCAACTGATAGGCCTTGAGAGAAGTAATCGGACCGACCATGAATTTGTTCGTGCCGGCCAGGTTCCAATACCGAGCGGCATACACAACCTTTGCACCAGGTCTGAAATTCTTCCAGGCCAGATATTCAGGAGAGTCGACGAGCGCCACGGCTGACTTGGCCGCCTCTGGATAGGTTTCCTGCAACGCCCGGGCGACGGCATCCGGTATCGAAATCTCTTTTCGACTATGTTCCGTAATAGCATCGTACCTATCCTGTGTCGTTTCGACCGGCATCTGCCGGTTGTACTCATTGGTGATTTCTTTCGCGAATGTATCGATCGCCGCGTTTAAGGCTTGACGTAAATCCGGGCCGCTGACTTCGAACATCTTGCCGATGTACGGCTCTGCCACGCGCCTGGCAACCACGTCGGCATTCCGATAGTAATATTCCGAAATCTGCCGATGCCCTTCTTCATGTTCAACAGTCCACTTCCGTGGATTATTCGGCAGCCAGGTCGTGACGTTGAGTTGCAGCGTCACTTTAATCCGGTTGATCGTCACCTTCGCATGCGTCGAATCGATCTGCCCGACCTGGCCGCCGATTGACGTATCGGAGAGGAAATCCCCGACACATACCGCCTCTTCGGATCCCCTGAGCGGTGGGCGATCGCCCGGCGGACTATTAGGATCAAAGTACCGCGTACCGACTTGGGCCTGATTTTTCACGATCTCGACTTGCGAAGACGCCGCAAAGACGTCTGGGGTCGCAAAGATCACCGGCGCCAGTATGATGAGCCACACTCGCATGAGAGGTCCCCGTCTTCTTTCTTGAAGTGTGGATAGTCGTGCGCGTTTGATCATCGTTTACCGTGCAGACCGGTTCTTTTCCGCGTCTTGTTTTCCCTCGCTGTCGAGCTTGGCCTGGTAGGATTCATCGTCGGATCAACACTCCTCCACTTGGCACATGGTCTCCGCACTCGCGGCGTGTCCACATCCGACCTATCAACTCCGCAGTCGCGGCGTGTCCACATGGACACGCTCACCCTTTATAGTAAGTGCCTTTTCCAGCCGACACATACAAGACCAACTCAGTGGACCGTTATCCTACTTGGAATCTGAATGGTGAGGCAATCATGGGAGTTTCAACTAACCGGCGGGACGGTATCGCGTCAGAGCGGAGACGGGTTGAGAAGATCAGCCCATGTCTCGAAGAGTATGTCCAGGATTCCGATCCCGCGCGATGGTTTTCATGAGCTGATCGCCGAAGAGCACAACGACACGACCTCGTTGATCCTTGACAGTCATCGAGGCGGACGGCGGCTTGAATGTCGCGGGATCGCCCTCCAACCATGCGCTGCAGGTAAACGGCAGCTGATCCAGCACGGTCTCGACACGGTATTCGGACCGCAGCCGATATTGCAGCACGTCGAATTGGAGCCGTCCGACCGCAGCGACCAAGGGCTCTTGATCATGCAGACTGTGCAGAATCTGAACGGTTCCCTCTTGCGCCATCTGCCACATGCCTTTATCGAACGGTTTCCGTTTACCAACGTCGCTTGGGCGGATACGTGCGAAAATCTCCGGCTGGAACTGCGGCAAGGGCTTGAAGTTGAATCCTCCGGTCGTTGAAATGGTATCGCCGATGGCAAATAACCCCGGATTGATGATGCCGATGATATCGCCGGGAAAGGCCTCTTCGACTGTACTCCGTTCCTGCGCCACGAGACTATGCGGCCGGGAAAGGCGGACTTCCCGGCCGAGGCGATGATGCTTGACCAGCATATCCCGCTCGAATCGTCCGGAGCAGACCCGCAGAAATGCCGTACTGTCTCGATGCTTGGGGTTCATATTGGCTTGCAGCTTGAACACATAGGCGCTGAATGGTCGTTCGACCGGGTTGATGGAGAGCTCGGCTCCATTCTCGGCATCAGCCGGCCGTGCACCGGGAGATGGCGCCAGCTTCACAAAGGCATCCAGGAAACTCTCGATGCCGAAATTCGTCAGCGCCGACGCGAAAAACACCGGCGTGACCTCCCCCTGGAGAAACAATTCTCGATCGAATGGATTTCCGGCAATCTCCAGTAGCTCCAAATCATGCTGAACCTGGTCTAGAACCTCCTGCGAAACCCTGCCGCTCTGTGCAAGGTTTGCCAATGCCATGGTCGCAACATCCACCTTGGTCGCCCCGCCATGAGCGGTCCGGCTGAACAGTTCCACATGACTGTTTTCTCGATTCACAATCCCGACGAACTCGCTTCCCGATCCGATCGGCCAATTCACCGCGCTGGCATGAATGTTTAAGGCCTGCTCCACTTCAGTCATCAAGTCGAGCGAGGGACGGCCAGGCAAATCCATCTTATTGATCAGGGTGAGAACCGGAATACGCCGCAGACGGCAGACAGCAAAAAGCTTGCGTGTTTGTGCCTCCACTCCCTTAGCGGCATCGATGACCATGATGGCACTATCGGCGGCCGTCAGCGTCCGATACGTATCTTCGGAAAAGTCCTGGTGGCCTGGGGTATCCAGAAGATTGATCACCGCATGCTTATAAGGAAATTGCATGGCCGAGGCGGTGATCGAGATGCCGCGCTCCTGCTCCATGCCCATCCAATCGGACGCCGTTGCCTTGCCACCTTTGCGTCCCCGCACCATGCCGGCTGTCCGGATCAGTCCGGAGTACAGCAACAACTTTTCCGTCAACGTGGTTTTACCGGCATCGGGATGGCTGATGATCGCAAACGTTCGACGCCGCGCGGTCGCCGCGGACAGCTCAGGGAGAAGAGATGAATCGGTAGTCATGGCGCTGTGCAGCATATCATACTGAGAGCGATGGGCGGGCGAAGAAGCAGCGACCTGTCGTTGAAATATTGCTATGCGGTGGATACGGAAAACAATCGAGCTAGTTTGCTCGATTCATAGCCTGCTACAGCTTTAAACTCAACTCCAAAAGCTGACTCGCCCGTCCACCGGACAACCGCCTTGGGCACAAACACAGGCGAGCCCTGACGGGGCTTGATTTGAATCTCAATCATTGAATCCGGAGTCGGCACCGTTGAAGAGAAAATCAGGCACCCTTCATAAGAGAGATCGAGAATAGTCCCTTCTTCGCCTCTTATGGGGCCGGAGGAAAAGATACTTTGAATTGTGACGGGATGGCGCGGATACTTGCGTTTTTCAATAGTGGGATTCATCAGACTGTTTGAAACCGCCTTCATAGATGTCCGGGAATGAGCAAGTCCAATCTACGTCATCACGTATAAACATGCAATATATATGAGGATGCTCGACAAATTCCAGAGTTCTATCGGTATCGGAACGGCACAAGGAATGCAGGCTTACTCTGTATGTCACACTTTCCCTGGAGCAAACCATGATTGTACGGCAACATCCGCGATTTCATGCTTCCTTTTCCGGAACTCTCATTCACCGAAGGGAGCGCCACGCGATCAGCAAATCCCTAGATCTCTCCCGCAGAGGATGCCGCGTCCAAAGTACCTGTCCCGCTTTTACCGGAATGAAGGTGGATCTTCTGCTCACGCTTCCCGATAGCAAGACTCCTATCGTGATTCAAGACGCCGTTGTACGTTGGTCAGGCTCA
>JABMDH010000070.1:0-6073 GCA_015904075.1 Nitrospira sp. | reverse complement strand
GGAGAAGAGAGGTATCGGTAGTCATAGCGCCGTGCAGCATATCATACTGTGAACGATGGGCGGGGGAAGAAGCAGCGACCGGTCGTCGAAATATTTCTATGCGGTAGCTACCGAAAGTAATCGAGTCAACTTACTCGATTCATAGCCTGCTACTGCTTTAAACTCAACTCCAAAGGCCGACTCACCTGTCCACCGAACAACCGCTTTGGGAACAAAAACGGGCGGGCCCTGGCGTGGCTTGATTTGAATCTCAATCATTGATTCTGGAGCCGGCACTATGGAAGAACAAATCCGGCACCCTTCATACGAGAGATCGAGAATGGTCCCTTCTTCCCCTCTGATGGGGCCGGAGGAAAAGACACTTTGAATCGTAACCGGATGGCGCGGGTACTTGCGCTTTTCAATAGCGGGATTCATGAGCCTGTTCCAAATCGCCTTCACGGTTGTCCAGGAATGAGCGAGTCCAATCTACGTCACTGCGCATAAACGTGCAATATATTTGATAATACTTGATAAATTCGAGTGTTCTGTCGGTGTCAGATCGGCACAAGGAATGCAGGCATACTCCCTGTGTCACACCTTCCCCTGGAGTAGACCATGATTGTACGGCAACATCCGCGATTTCATGCGTCCTTTTCCGGAACTCTCATTCACCGAAGAGAGCGCCACGCAATCAGCAAATCCCTAGATCTCTCCCGCAGAGGGTGCCGTGTCAAAAGCACCTGTCCTGCTTTTACCGGGATGAAAGTGGATCTGCTGCTTACGCTTCCCGACAGCAAGACTCCTATTGTGATTCAAGGCGCCGTTGTACGTTGGTCAGGGTCAGAGGGAATCGGTATTGAGTTTCCATCCCTGACCTCCCCGTATCAGGAACTGCTGGAAGGGGCGATTCAACAGCTTGAGGCAAGAGTGCTGCGCGGCAAACACTCAGCGCCGATCAGCGGGCGTGCATAATCATGTCGACGATGGCCGGCGGCCGATTATATAAATGATGCCAAAAAATAGAAACGCCGTGCCGGGAAATACCATCCGATAGCCCCACCAGGGCAATTCAAGTTTTAAAAACCCCAACCCAAACGTCAGCAACATTGACGCCGCGACTCCATAGGCTGGAGGAGGGATCAATGAGTCGGAACCAAGTTGACGTCGACGAAGCGCAGCGGTAACCCCCTTGACCAACACATACACCGACAGAATCAAACACACGATTGACCAATAGAGCCCGTACTCTTGCATAAACCTCCTTCAATTCGATCGACAGACCTTCGGTATCACGTTACACAGGCCGTTGCCTGCCAGAGCTTTCGCCCATGTTGTTATGGATGACAGCTGCCCGAGAACTGCTGCCAAGAACACTCACATTGCAGGCTTTGCAGGGTACCCATATCAGGACAAAGGCGTCAACGGGAAATTCATCCGAGCCTATTGCTTCCATACGTTGAACCGCTGAGCCATATCAAACCATCTCTGACGAAATTGCTTACCACTCAGCCAAAGAACACTGTTCAGTACGATTGACCGAGGGCTTCTTCTCACTCGTCGGCAAGACGCTTCTAAGAAACTCGATCCTCAACGCGATTTGACAGCACGAAGCACCTCAGCCTGCCTATTGATGTAATACATCTCGTACGACTGACTGTTAAAACGTATCCCGTCTCCTACACACGCTAACAGCAGAGAAACACGATGATCAGCACTGGAATGTGAAGGCCGTTTACTACGTCACCTAAATCGGAACTCATGATCGGTAGGTTTCAGAGTCGAAAACAGCCGCATTATCACTGCACAGACATGCGATAGCACTGGCACATGCCTTGCTTTGTTATCCGCTCAGATTGTTTCTCGCGCGCCATACATCTGCGGACCCTACCCAGACAGATGACAGCAAAAGGAAACCCAGTTTATCGAGGAAGCTCGTCCCGATGATGCATCGACAAATTAGCACTACTACAAAGGGAATCAGTATGAACGGTCCGAGTCGCTCAACAAGTCGAATGTGCGCAATCGCAACAGGATTGCTCCTCTGGAGCGCCACGGCATGGGGCGCAACATTGACCTGGACTGCGAACGGTGAGCCCGACCTTGCAGGATACCGTGTCTACCGATGCTCACAGCTTCCCTGTGGCCGCACATTTGGTTCCACGTCCTTGCTTACCACATTGGGACGAGTGACCAACTTCAACATCGGCACTCCGGCAGTGACTCAATACTATGTCCTGACGGCATATGACCTTGCCAATAATGAATCACGCGAGAGTGCTGTGGTTACCTACACCCCGGCAGGCTCCCCACCACCCCCTCCACCAGCACCTCCACCCGCTCCGACTAATCTACAATTGAGCATTTTCTGGTAAATTCCGCATCGGCTGGCCCGGTGCCAGTCACGCACTCAATCTGCAATGTTTCCAGGATCGCACTACGCGATTGAGATGTACTTGACCGTCTCAGCAAACAACGCTGCTAGCAGAACTTCCGTTCAGATCAAATATTGACAGCACCTACGGGGCCATGCAGTATGTTCCCCGCGTCAACGAAACCTGCCACATGACCAACAACGCACGCCAATTCGTGCCCACATCTGGCCCGCCGGTATCCCGCTGGTTCGGGTTCTTTTCTGAGTTTCGCCGTGACAGCCTCGGCTTTCTGTTGCGTTGTCATGCCTATGGCGATGTCGTCAAAATCCCAATGGGTCGAGTTGCCGGACTACTCTTACGCGACCCGGACCCGGCAATGTATCTATTGAATCATCCAGCTGATGTCAGGCACGTGCTAGTCGCCAATCAAGACAACTATACAAAAGCGCCTGTTCCTCCGGTCGAATCCCGCATCTTCGGACAGGGGGTACTGCATGCAGAAGGAGCCGCCCACCGCCGTCAGCGCCGATTGTTTCTCCCCTTTTTCCATGGGGACCATGTCCACTCGTATGTCGAACTCATCACTGAAAAGACTGCCGTCCTCACCGACAGTTGGCAACACGGCATCACAATCGACATCGGCCAGGAGATGACGCAACTCACCCTTTCAATTATCTGGCGACTTCTGTTTGGACAGGATATCGGGCCGGAGGCGGTGGAGGTCACCCAGGCCATCACAACCGGCCAGCATCTCATCAAGAAGCAATATGACTCGTTGCCGGCATGGCTGACACCGCTCTGGCTCCCGACGGCAGAGCATCGTGAGTTTTCTCGCGGACATCGGCATATGAACTCCATAATCCGGCAGTTCATTCAAGACCGGCGCGCACACCCGCAGCAGGCGTACGATGTGTTGTCACTGCTGCTTGTTGCAACAGATGGAGATGGACAGCCACTGGGTGATGACTATATTCGAGACGAACTCACAACCTTCCTATTAGCCGGGCACGAAACGACCGCCAGCGCACTAACATGGGCATGGCTGCTTCTTTCTCAATCACCCACGGTTCGCGCGCAGCTGGCCGAAGAGTTAGCCACCGTCGTGGGCAATCGGCTACCGACCGCGGCAGATATTCCACACCTACGCTATACAAAGATGGTGTGGGATGAAACACTTCGGCTCTATCCACCCGCCTGGCTCCTCCATACCCGCGTGAGCCGCTCGGAAGACACGCTGCCATCCGGCGCACACCTGCCGTCCGGCGCCAGGGTGTTCCTGAGCCCTTGGAGTCTGCATCGAGATCCCCGATGGTTTCCGGAACCAGATCGATTCGACCCAGACCGTTTCTCGGCAGACGCCACAATGCATCGTCCCGCCTTCTGCTATATTCCATTCGGTGGAGGCGCGCGACGGTGTCTCGGTGAATCCTTTGCAGAGATGGAAGGTCTCTTGATCATGGCGACAGTGGCATCGCGAGTCGGCCTCCGAACAGTTGCTGCGCAGCCGGTCCTCCCGAATCCGCTGATGACGCTGCGACCCAGTCAGGCTATACACATGGTGGTGGAACCTGTCGCATCACCGGAGCATCATCCAACACCTGCATGAATCTTCCAGCATGCGCGTATTCTTACTCAGCCGCTTCCGTACAAACCGGTGGAATAAAGAGACGCTGATTGGATGGGTGACGACGAGTCCCCTTTACCCGCGACAGGAGTACGCCCGATGAAAATGTTGATGATTGTGTTTCGTGAGTCAATGGCGGAGCAGATCCATGCATTACTGAAAGAATACGAGGTGACGGGCTACTCCGAACTCCACAACGTATCCGGCAAAGGTGAGACAGGCTCCACAGCCCACTTTGCCCTGTCCTCGGACGCCAATCGTATGATTCTCGCCGCCCTTCCTGAACAGGTCTCCTTTCGCCTGATCGATAAGTTCACCCGCTATAGAGCTGATCATGTGGCGCAACACAAGCAGGAGGCGTACCCACTACATGTGTTCGTCCTCCCTTGCGAGCAGGTCGTGTAGCTCATCGGACAGATGCAGGAAAGTCATTGGCAGCATTTTTAACATCTTGCAGATCGAGGACATTATGTTTGGCCCTATCACACTCCCCTTCGGCGCGAAAATGCTCTTTAATACAGTCACCCTCAAACCCGGCGTGCACTTCGAGGATGTGGAGATGACCGTAGGTGAAATGTGTATGGTCGTAAAAGAAGCCTATGGCGGGAACAAAGGCGGTTTCCTTGGAGGCCAAGTCTTTAAATTCTCAGGTTTTCTCTCCGAGCAAGGATCACTCACGACATCCAAGACAGACGATACTCACTATGCCATCGTCACCTACTGGGAATCGTTTGACGCACATGAGCGGTCGCATGCAGATCGGCTTTTCATGGAAAAGTTCTCCGCCTTGGCCCAGATGTGTTCCGACACGAAGGAACTCGGTTACGATATGCTGTGGCAGGGCGCACCACGGGAGAATGGATAACTTCATTCGGCGGAACCGAGCCCAGTGATCCGCGCAGTCAAAAATACACTCCCCAATGGCCGTATGGGTACAGCAATGAGGGAAAATTGAAACAAACTCTGGAGGCTACTATCTAGTGGGAAATCACCCTGGGCGCCTGAAGACGAGTCAGGCAATCCGGCCACAGTGTGGCCGGGTCTTTGTCGAAGAGATTGAAGGAATCTGAAGGCAACACACCCCATGAACCTTGGTGCATTTCAGATTCCAATTGTCCTGGCGCCCACCCGGCAAACCCTACAAAGGCCCGGAAGGTTTCAGTCAGCTTGGGCTGTGTAATAATACGCTCCAAGAGCGCGTGTGTACCTCCCACATACACTCCATCGAACACCTGTTCTGCATCGACAGGTGGGTGCGTCAGCCGAAACAGCATCAGTACCTGAGTACGCGCCACCGGTCCTCCCACGAATACTCGGTGGCTGGTCCCCTTGAGTGCGATCACATCGGGCAAGACCTCAGATAACATGACATCTGTGGAACGATTCAGCACAATTCCGGCTGTGCCCTCAGGACCATGCTTGAGGATAAGCAGCACGGTGTGCTGAAAGTTTGGATCAGCAAGGGATGGACTTGCCACCAGGAGCACACCCTTCTTGACAGATGAAGGAGAAAATGCCCCCTCTGCCATGACTGGCCCTACTGACAGAACAACCCAAAGTCCTCCTAGCAGTACTCCGCCCATGATCCTCTGCGCCAAGCAGAATCCCCTGATACCACTCGACCCAGTTGAATATGTACGGCTCATGTCTCCTGCCGTTTCTTCCAAAAACTGATGTCGGACTATGCAGAAGCGAACAGATAAATTCTAGTCTTGTCTCAGCGAACATGGAAGGGGCATAACGCCGAACCTTCTTACCGCACACACAAACTATGCTACAGTATAGGACCTTCTACGTCAGCAGACCGATCAGCTCCTACGCTGCATAAGAAAAGGATAGCGGATCATGATGACCACCGTGCGACTGATTGCCATGATAGCGGCTCTGAGCACTCTGCCTGGGTGCATCGATCCGCCCAAAGCGCCCTACGTGGATATGCACGATCTCGGGGTCACAATTGAGCAATCCCGCGCCAAAGCTGAGCAAGGGGACGCCGACGCGCAGTACCATCTCGGCATGCAGTACGAGAGGATGGGACTCGACTATCGAGAAGCCGTCCGGTGGTATCGCATGGCTGCCATGCAACGGCATGTAG
>JABMDH010000007.1:12049-14216 GCA_015904075.1 Nitrospira sp. | reverse complement strand
GGCAACGGAAAATCCGTGGGACTCAACATCGAGCTGCCGCAAGAACAGCAGGGCAACCACTACGCGAACGTGCCGATTCACTTCCATTATGGCGAGTGGCTGCGCCTCACGTTTGTCAACGATACGATGATGGAGCATCCGCTCCACCTGCATGGGATGTGGATGTATCTTGAGAATGGTGCAGGTGAGTACATCCCACGTAAACACACAGTCATTGTCAAGCCGGCTGAGCGGCTGTCCGTCGCCGTGACGGCGGATGCTCCGGGGCGGTGGGCGTTTCATTGTCACCTATTGCTTCATATGGAAGCGGGTATGTTCAGAGTCGTCGAGGTAGGTCGCGACGGACAGAATGGTGCAACATGACCTCTTCTCCGCCACGTATATGTGTTGCCTGTCTGGTATGCCTGTGCAGTGCCGGCTTCGCTTCGACAGTTGTTGCGGAAGTGACACGTGAGGTTCCTGCGCGCATGATTGGATCAACGATTTCGGATGTCTTCTTGCGCACACAGACTCAAGCCGGGTCTGCCGAGTTTCTTCCACGCGCACCTATTGTTTCTTTGGTTCAGCCGGAGAGGATGGGTCCAAATCTATCTCCTCGACAGGACTGGCCGAGTCCCGTCAATGATCAGGAACGTCATCTATTCACACTTGTTGACGTTCTTGAATACCGCCCAGGTACAGGCGCGGGTCAGAGTCGTGACGACTACCGGTGGGACATTGAAGGCTGGTACGGCGGCGACTACAACCGGCTTTGGTTCAAAAGCGAGGGGCAACGGGATACGGCATTCAAAGCGGATTACGATGTGGACTTTCAGCTGCTGTACGGCCGGTTTATCCAAAAACATTATGATGTGCAGATCGGCTCACGCGTCGAGACTCAAACCTTCCGTGGACGCAATGTCACGCGCGGGTTAGGCGTGATCGGAATCCAGGGGTTGGTCCCCTACAACTATGAAGTGGATGCCGCCTTGTTCATTGACCAGGGTGGTAAGGTGTCGGGGCGGTTGGCGTTCACCAAAGACTTTCTGTTGACCCAGCGGCTGATTCTCCAGGGCCGGTTTGAAACCAATGTGGCGGCTCAACGGGTTGAGCGGTTCACGACCGGCTCTGGGCTCAACAACCTAGAGTTTGGAGTGCGGCTACGTTACGAAATCAGGCGCGAGTTGGCTCCCTATATTGGCTTCTCGCTTGATCGAAGTTTCGGTGAAACTGCTACGCTCGTGCGTCAAGAGGGAGGCGATTCAAGTCAGATCCGTTTCGTGGCAGGCGTGCGGGCATGGTTTTGACTGAACAGGAGGTCTCCAAATTTTGTCGCATATGTAGTGTGGACGCCCTATCGACATCATGTCGAATTATGGATGCGCAGATTTGCCTGTCATGGTAGGCTGACACGGCATTTCTTCAGCGCCATAAAATAGTGCGCTAAGGGCTTTGATTGCATGAAACAAAGTAGATACATAACGATTGCCGCGTTGGGTTGGCTCGTGGTGAGTCTGTTGGTTCCGATATCGGTCTTGGCCGGGACACAGCTGATTCCTGTCACGACCGGCAACGATTTGCAGAGTCAGGTCAAGACGACAGCCAATAAAGTCATTCCGGTCGTGGTCAGCATCGCATCAACCGTGGTGGTGCGTGATCAAGCTTTCAGTGACGATGCCCTGCCTTTCGGCTTGTTCAAAGAACCTCTGGCTCACCGGCAATATGGGCAGGGTTCCGGCGTCATCGCGTCCCCGGATGGGTACATCATTACCAACCACCACGTTGTCGCTGACGCTGTCGATGTGGAAGTGATTCTGGCCGATCGTCGCCAGTTCAAAGGAAAGGTCGTTGCTACTGATCCCAAGACGGATGTAGCGGTGGTGAAAATTCAGGCGGTGAATCTGCAGGCTGCCGTATGGGGAGATTCAAGCCAGCTGGCCGTCGGCGACTTCGTATTGGCGATCGGGAACCCGTTGGGTTTAAGTCGCACAGTGACCTTCGGCATCGTGAGCGCGGTCGGTCGCGCAGACGTCGGTGTGGCCGATTTCGAAGACTTTATTCAAACGGATGCGCCGATCAATCCGGGGAATTCCGGTGGTGCCCTGGTAAATATCAACGGGGAAGTCGTGGGCATCAACACTGCGATTGCCAGCCCGACCGGGGGGAGCGTCGGCGTGGGCTTTGCCAT
>JABMDH010000007.1:8900-11949 GCA_015904075.1 Nitrospira sp. | reverse complement strand
GGTTCCGGATATTGCCGTAGTGGGCGAACGTCCGATTGCCGCGTCCTCCCAGCAATTCATTCCTGACAAAGAAATTCTTCTGCAGCCTCAAGGCAGGCCTGCTCAAATGCTTCGCCTGATTCCCGGTTTCCTTGCCGTTGAACATTCGGGCGGCGCCGGGAAGTCGGACCAGTACTTCCTCCGGGGCTTTGATGCAGACCATGGGACGGATGTCGGCTTTTTCCTTGATGGGATGCCGATCAATGCACGTACCCATGCGCACGGACAAGGTTACACAGATCTCAACTTCATCATCCCGGAGACGATCGAAGGCGTCGATGTTCACAAGGGCTCGTATCTGCCTGAATATGGAGATTTTTCCACGGCGGGAGTGGTCAACTTTCGGACGCGCGACGTAGCTAGAGAAGGCGTTCTGCAAGGGGTTGGCGGGGAATATGATATGCAGCGGTATGTACTCATGCTCTCTCCGACCAAAGACCGAGTGCGCACGTTGTTTGCCGCTGAGGGGTTCTATACCAACGGACCGTACCAAAACGACAATCAATATAATCGCACCAATCTGCTGGGAAAGGTGACCACAAACCTTACTGGGAGAGATGAGATCAGTCTCAAGGCAACCTTTCTCCATTCCAAATGGGACGGCTCCGGGGAGATTCCGCTGCGGGCGGTGAACAGGGGGATGCTGGATCGATTTGGCTCGATCAATCCGTATGAAGGGGGACACACGCTCCGGACGACCGGCCAATTCAACTATCACTACGATACGACGTCCGGTGGACAGTTCTTTGCGAACGCCTATGGTCAATATTATCGGTTGGATCTCTTCACGGATTTTACATTCTTCCTCAATGATCCCGTCAATGGCGACGGCTTTGCACAATTCGACCGTCGTGTCATCTATGGCGGCGACATCGGATACAAGCAGCGTGTAGAACTTCTGGGGATACCGATGATCGGGACTGTGGGGTTTCAGACGAGAGTCGACGACGTCCATGCGAAATTGGGCATGCAGACGTTGCGGATTCCGACTGGTACCAGGATTGACAGTGACGCCCTCACCCTGTCCTATTCCCCGTTCATCAAAGCAGAGGTTGAGCCGTTGCCGTGGGTCAGGTTTTCAGGGGGCGTGCGTGGGGAATATTTTACGTTTGATGTCAGTAACCGTTGTGCCTCCTGTGTGGAACGACCGGAAGGACAGAAGGGCTCCGGCATGGTCCTTCCGAAGATGAGCCTGATTCTCGGACCGTGGGCGAAGACGGAATTATTCCTCAACTATGGGGAAGGATTTCACAGTAATGATGCCCGATCTGTTGTGGCCTCCGGCGCGTCACCGCTCGCGAGAGCGAGGAATTATGAGGTCGGAGTCCGTTCCAGGCCATGGGGACCTGAGGGCATCGAGTTGACTGCTACGTTGTGGCAATTGGATTTGAAATCGGAACTTGTCCTTGTCGGAGATAAGGGTACGACGGAGATTCGTGGAGCGAGCAGACGCCAAGGTGTGGAAGTGGTAGCCCGGGGACAAGTCTGGGGTCCGCTCTATGTCAACGGCAGCTTCACCTGGACACACGCAGAATTTCGCAACGGCGGTGCCATTCCCTTAGCGCCGGCATATACCGCTTATGGCGCGGCTATCCTACAATGGCCGGAAGGGCTGACGTCCCAATTCCAAGCCACGTATCTTGGTGTTCGGCCGCTTGTCGAAGATCGGAGCATCACGTCACCCTCCTGGATGACGTTCGATCTGTCAGAGCGGTATCGTCTGCCGGTCAAATTGCCGCATGGACGGTTGGAGGCGTTCCTGTTCGTGCAAAACATGTTCAATGCCCAGTGGGAGCAGGCAATCTTTGCGTTCGACTCGCGTCTGCGGAACGAGCCTGCAGGGGTGACGGACATCCATTTTGTGCCGGGAAATCCGCGTACAGTGATGGGTGGCCTTGCCTGGTACTTTTAGGACGCCTTGCGATGTCTACGATTCTCACCCGTGCATTTTTCAATCGTCCGACGCTGACGGTGGCCCGTGCGCTCATTGGGAAGCATTTGGTGCGGGAAAATGAGAAGGAAAGGATTGCCGGAAAAATCATCGAAGTCGAGGCCTATGTGGGAGTTCAGGACAAGGCCTGTCATGCATCGAAAGGGAGGACGGCCAGGACAGAGGTCCTGTTCGGTCCTCCGGGAGTCTCCTATGTCTATCTCATCTACGGCATGTATCACTTATTGAATGTGGTGACAGAACGGACTGACTTTCCTGCCGCGGTGCTCATTCGAGCGATTGAAGTTGAGGGAACATTGATCGATGGACCGGGGAAGATCTGCCGGGAGTTGAACATCGATCGGTTGTTGAATCGACTTGATATGACCGAGGGGCAGCACGTGTGGTTCGAGGATCGCGGAGCCAGAGGCACTCGGAAAAAGATCGGGACGTTTCCAAGAATCGGTGTCGAGTATGCTGGTTCCTGGGCGAAGAAACCCTGGCGGTTCAGATTGATTGAAATCAAATAGGAGTCGGGGCTTGCTCGGATAAAGATTCCGTGGCAGAAAAAGAACCGGGGCCGTCCTGTTCTGCAGGACGGCCCCGTTATGTACAGGCCGAAAGAGCGCGTTACTTGATCTTTCGATCAGGACCGATCTTTGTTGCGGAGGCGACCGGAGGCGCAATCTTGATCTGGGGGCCTTGCACTTTCGGCAGCCGACCAGCTCCCTGCCCTTCAGTGATCCGGGCATTGTCGAGTTTCTGCAGATTCTGTTCGGCATTCTTGACCGATTCCGCAGACTTGAGCAGCGAGGCTTCCCCACGGGCATCCGATTGGCCGGGATCGTTGGCCGTCGGTTGGCCGGTCACGGGGCTTCCACTGTTCATCATGGGATAGCCCTCATGCTTGGGAAGGAGCGCCGGATTGGCCGAGGCCATGGACAGCGCGAATAGAATGCCGGAGGTTGTCGCAAGGGCGCCGATGACAAGCTTCATACCGCTTCTCCTCTGTCTACAGGTGGCAGGAACGAGTCAGTGTCGTGATGGAATTCGTGTTCAATGAATGACGTCAAGCTGGCG
>JABMDH010000007.1:6531-8800 GCA_015904075.1 Nitrospira sp. | reverse complement strand
AGCGCGGCGATGACTTTCAGTTCGGTGTCTGTCATCTCGAATGCACTTCGGCTGCGGCATATCGAATTATGAGTGTGCGGCCGTGGTCGCCATGGTACGCTGGCCAGGCATTTCTTTGGCGTCCTAAAAATACCGGGCTAAGGACTTTCATCGCGTGACACGAAGCAAACACATAATCATTGCCGCGTTGAGTTGGCTCGTGGTGAGCCTGTCAGTTCCGATATCGGCCTTGGCCGGGACACAGCTGATCCCTGTGACGACCGGCAACGACTTGCAGAGCCAGGTCAAGACGACGGCCAATAAGGTCATTCCGGTCGTGGTCAGCATCGCGTCGACTGTGATGGTGCGCGATCAAGCTTTCAGCGACGATGCCCTGCCGTTCGGTTTGTTCAAGGAACCTCTGGCTCACCGGCAGTATGGGCAGGGTTCCGGCGTCATCGCGTCCCCGGATGGCTACATCATTACCAACCACCACGTTGTCGCCGACGCTGTTGATGTGGAAGTCATTCTGGCCGATCGCCGCCAATTCAAAGGAAAGGTCGTCGCCACTGATCCCAAGACGGATGTGGCGGTGGTGAAGATCCAGGCGGCAAATCTGCCGGCTGCCGTATGGGGCGATTCAAGCCAACTGGCCGTCGGCGACTTTGTGTTGGCCATCGGAAACCCGTTGGGGTTGAGCCGCACCGTGACATTCGGCATCGTGAGCGCGGTCGGTCGCGCAGACGTAGGTGTCGCCGACTTCGAAGATTTCATTCAAACGGATGCCCCGATCAATCCTGGAAATTCCGGTGGCGCGCTGGTGAATATCAACGGGGAAATTGTGGGCATCAATACTGCGATTGCCAGCCCGACCGGCGGAAGCGTCGGCGTGGGCTTTGCGATTCCGAGCAATATGGCCCGATCTGCCATGCAGAGTCTGCTCAAGACCGGCCGAGTCGTGCGTGGATTTTTGGGAGCCTCGACACAGGATGTGAGCCCTTCGCTGGGGAAAATTTTCCGCTTGCCTGATGTGAAGGGCGCGATCGTGACCGATGTGCAGGCGAAGGGATCGGCGGAGCGGGCCGGCCTCAAGCGCGGCGATGTCGTTGTGCGCTTCGATGGGCGGGACGTGATGGACAGCGGCCAACTCCGCAATCTTGTTGCGCAAGCTCCGATCGCCAGCAAGCATCGTCTGGATCTCATCCGGGAAGGGAAAGTCTATCAAACCGAGCTTATAATTCAGGAGTCGCCGCGCGAACGCGCAAAAAAAACCCCGGCGGCATCTACCGCCTCGACCGTACATCCTCTCTCGGGCGTGGTGTTCGACGACATCACCCTCCAGTCGGCCCGGCAGATGGCTCTCTCGGTGAATAACGGCGTTGTCGTGACCGACGTCGAAGAAGGCAGCCTGGCCGAAGCATCCGGCTTGCAGCCTGGTGATGTGGTGTTGGAACTCAACCGGCAGCATATCAGCAGCTTCACAATCTTTCAGCGTCTGGCCGATCCATTGAAGCCCTCCGACCTCGCGCTCCTGCTCGTCAACCGGCAGGGGAACGTGCTCTATATCCCGATCCAGGGCGAATAGCGACTGCCTCTGATCCGTTTGCAATTTACCCCACTTGACCTGGCTGCCACAGCAGTGCTACGACTTCTAAAAACGTAGCACTGGAGAAATATGAAAAAGCTCGTTCGGTTCGGTGTGTCGCTCGATCACCATTTGCTGGATGCCTTCGACCGCCATATCGAGCGGCGTAAGTACACGAATCGATCGGAAGCGCTGCGCGACCTGATCCGCGACAATCTTGTCGGGCAGGAGTGGGATGAGAATAAAGAGACCGTCGGTACGATCACCTTCGTCTACGATCACCATGTGCGCGATCTGACGCGCAAGCTGACCCATATTCAACACGAATTCCAGGGCCGCATCATGGCGGGGATGCATGTGCATCTCGATCATGACCATTGCCTGGAAGTTCTTGTGGTCAAAGGGAAAGGATCGGACATCCGGAAAGTGGCCGATGCCTTGGTGAGTGTGAAGGGTGTGAAGTATGGCAAGCTGACGACGGCTACCACGGGCAAAGGATTGAGTTGATCGTCGAGTGAACTATCGTACGTATGGTTTCTTTCTCTTCGCGCTGATCTGCATCCCTTCTCTGGCCGGCGCTCACGATCCGGATGAGCCGGCGCTGGAGGTTCCGGATATTGCCGTAGTGGGCGAACGTCCGATTGCCGCGTCCTCCCAGCAATTCATTCCTGACAAAGAAATTCTTCTGCAGCCTCAAGGCAGGCC
>JABMDH010000007.1:0-6431 GCA_015904075.1 Nitrospira sp. | reverse complement strand
CAGGAAGGCCTGTTGCAGCTTCGCTTCATCGGCACGCACCGGCACGAGAACCGTAGCATAATCTTTGGACACCTGGATGCGCGTCGCTTCAAGATCCGTTGCGAGGACGACCAGGGCGCTCTCCAGGGCTTCGGGAATGCGACAGAGGTGCCGGTTCAACTCCAACGGTTTGGCGAAGTCCAGAATCTCGTTCAGGATCGCTTCGATTCGAATAAGGTCGCGCATGGCGTTTTCCACGCGTGTCTGCGGATCGAAATCCAAAATTCCTTCACTGGTCACTTCTTCAAGCTGTGCGCGAATTGAGGCCAGCGGCTCACGAATTTCGGTGGCTAAGAATCCGCTGAATTCTCCGATGGCAGCTTGGCGTTCCTGTTTACGAATGATCGGTTCAGACGAGACCGGAATCAGCGGCTGAAGGCTCGGTTCCCCTGTGTCGAGATCCGGGGTGGAACTTGGCGCTGCCGTTGCCGGCGCCTGCATCAGATCCGCCAGTTTGAGAATAACGGGTTCCAGCGTACGGGCGTCGGTGGTCTGATAGCGCTGAGGTTCTTTTGATCCCAGCGTCAAGGTCCCGCCGACCTGGCCCCGAACGAAGAAGGGGAGGACCAGCGACGACTGAAATCGATCTTTGAAAAGATGTTTGTGATCCAGGAAACGGCCCTGTGTGGACGCCAGATCATGGTCGACGCGCGGTTTGCGGTGGCGAACTGCCCACCCGGCGGCTGAACTATCGAGTGTCAGACGTTGACCCGGTTTGAGATCTTTTTTGGCGTCTTTTTGATCACCCTTGGCATCCCCGCCAAGTCCCAACACCTCGACATTGCCTGCGAGTGGATCGTAATGGCAGACCCACGCTCGGTCATAGGGGACGATTTGGCCGACTTCAGCCAAGACGGTTTCGATTTTTCCTTGCAGTTCCGGAGTAAATTGCGCGGTGACTGCCGGAAACATTTCCGGCCCGGCTGGCTGGGGAGGCACCGGCTCATGCGCCACGTAGGCTCGGCTCATGACGACGTCGGTATTGAACAGTCCCTCGCGGTCAAGCGCTTTGGTAATGCCGTCGCTGGCTTGGTCTAAGAGTGCTTTCTCTTTTTTTGCGAAGACGGCGCCTTCTTTTCGCCCGATGATCAGGTAGCCATAGGCTCGATTCCCATGGCGAAGCGGAACGCCCAGCAACGACTTGGCACCGGGCGTAATCAGGCGTAGTTTGATTGTGCGGCCGCCGTCGGGATCCTGGCCGGACGGCCCCGACGCGGCGGCATGGGCCGATAGCGTACGGAGAATCGCCTGGACATCTCTCGGCGCGAATCCACGTACCGCGTGGTCGATCAGGGGTCCGTTCTCCTGATGGAACACCGCCGCCAGTGCCGACTCCATGGCCAACTCATTGAGCGCGCCATTCAGCGTCCGTTGGAGGTGTGTTTCTGGTGCTGGTTTTGTTCGTGTAACCGGAGTCGTCGTAGTCATAGGTTCATTGACAGTATCGCGGCGGCATTGTAGCCGGATCGGTTAGGAATAGCTACTGAATCATCCCATTGCTGATGGATGTCTTAAAGTACTCAATCGGGATTGATGATCTTGGGCGGACGGATGGGTTCCACGGGTGATTCGGCGGGTTCGGTGCGGCGGCGGTCCACGGTCCAGCTGTTGAGGATGGTGGTGACGAGGCTGATGACCAGCGCGCCGCCGGCTGCGGGCCAGAATCCTGAGACGGTGAATCCCTTCACAAAATAGGACGTCAATTCGAGCAGCAGCGCATTCAGTACGACCAGAAAGAGTCCCAGAGAGAACACGATCAAGGGCAGGGTTAAGATGAAGAGGATCGGGCGCAGGATCAGGTTAAGAATGGTCAGTACCAGCACGGCTGAGACTCCCGCCGTGAGGCTATCCGCTTCCAGACCCGGGATGGTCGTGACGGCCAGAAATACGGCGACGCCGGTGATGAGTACTCTCGTCATGGCGTTGCGCAGTCCGCCGTGGAAGGGAGATTCGTGGATCACGCGTGTGAATCGCATGGTGGCTATGGCACGGCGCTACTGGGTGGAGCCGTAGCCTTTCTCATGGCTGAGTAATGAACGACCGTCGCGAAGAGGGCCTTGTTCTCTTTCTTTGCCTCGATGATGACATGGTCACCCACGACCGGCGGTTCATTCGACCCCGGGCGATTCTTGTCTTTGAACCGCACCTGGTCCGTCAGTTTTACTGAAACCGGCGCAGTCTTGCCGGTCGTCTTGACGGCAATGTGTTTAGTGTCGATCGCCGTCACCGTGCCGACAACATGCAAGGTGATGGCTTTCTCTGCAGACACCGTTGTCGCCGTCAACAGCAATCCAAGCAACACAATACCGATAATCATGAGTCCTCGTACTCCGGTGGTTGAGGCAAAGATACTGCACGTTCAACACGTCGCTGAACTTCAGCCTGCCGCGATCGCCCGATGTCACTATACAAATTCTTTTGAGCGAATGCCACTTGAGGAGGTGGTGGAGGGCAGATTGATCAGACGGTAGATGACGAGCGCGAGCACGGGCAGGTGCATCAGCAGTCCACTCAGGCCCATGAACCATTCACCGATCCAGAAGGTCATGCCGAGATTGAAGACCAGCACTCCATAATAGAGGCCGATGCCGAGCAAGAGCCGGTACGTGGTTGCATGATGTGGTGGGAGGGCAGGGAGCCGCCGGTCCAATGGGAAATAGATGGCAAGAGAAAGGAATCCCACCACAGCCCAGCCGACATAGTTGGCCATCGGGACACCAAAGTGCCAGCCAGGGTCGGGATAGTAGTAGATCTTGCCCAAGAACCAGCGGTCGCCGCGCAGGGCCACCGGGTCGATGACCATGTCGATGAAGGCAAACAAACAGGCGGTGACAAGCAACAGGGGCCAGCCTGTTCGTGCCAGGACATTGAATCGCAGCCGTTTCAATCCGACTCCGGTAGACGGTGTGGATGGCTCAATAGGGAGGAAGAAACAGAGCGCCACACAGTAGGCGGCATAGAGGAGGAAACTGAAGGAGATGGAATCCATAAATGGCACGTCGGAGAAATACAGCTCTTGTCCGACGGTGGAGCCGTTGTAGAAATACCAGCCGAACGGAATTCCTGTGCGTGTGGAGGCAGGAAGGCCTGTTGCAGCTTCGCTTCATCGGCACGCACCGGCACGAGAACCGTAGCATAATCTTTGGACACCTGGATGCGCGTCGCTTCAAGATCCGTGGCGAGCACGACCAGGGCGCTCTCCAGGGCTTCGGGAATGCGGCAGAGGTGCCGGTTCAACTCCAACGGTTTGGCGAAGTCCAGAATCTCGTTCAGGATCGCTTCGATTCGAATGAGGTCGCGCATGGCGTTTTCTACGCGTGTCTGTGGATCGAAGTCCAAAATACCTTCGCTGGTCACTTCTTCGAGCTGTGCGCGAATGGAGGCGAGAGGCTCCCGAATTTCCGTAGCTAAGAATCCGCTGAATTCTCCAATGGCGGCTTGGCGTTCCTGTTTACGAATGATCGGTTCAGACGAGACCGGGATCAGCGGCTGAAGGCTCGGTTCCCCTGTGTCGAGATCCAGGGGCGAGCTCGGTGCTGCCGCTGCCGGCGCCTGCATCAGATCCGCCAGTTTGAGAATGACGGGTTCCAGCGTACGGGCGTCGGTAGTCTGATAGCGCTGAGGTTCCTTCGATCCCAGCGTCAAGGTCCCGCCGACTTGGCCGCGAACGAAGAAGGGGAGGACCAGTGACGACTGAAATCGGTCCTTGAAAAGTTGTTTGTGATCCAGGAAGCGGCCTTGTGTGGATGCCAGATCATGATCGACGCGCGGTTTGCGGTGGCGAACCGCCCACCCGGCGGCTGAACTGTCGAGCGTCAGGCGTTGGCCTGGTTTCAGATCTTTCTTGGCATCTTTTTGATCCCCCTTGGCGTCCCCGCCAAGTCCCAACACCTCAACATTGCCCGCGAGCGGATCGTAATGGCAGACCCAGGCTCGGTCATACGCGACGACTTGGCCGATTTCAGCTAAGACTGTCTCGATCTTCCCTTGCAGTTCCGGAGTAAATTGCGCCGTGACGGCAGGAAACATTTCCGGCCCAGCTGGTTGGGGAGGTACCGGCTCATGCGCCACATAGGCTCGGCTCATGACGACGTCGGTATTGAACAACCCCTCGCGGTCGAGCGCTTTGGTAATACCGTCGCTGGCTTGGTCTAACAGCGCTTTATCTTTTTTAGCGAAGACGGCGCCTTCTTTTCGCCCGATGACCAGGTAGCCATAGGCTCGATTGCCATGGCGAAGCGGAACACCCAGCAGCGACTTGGCGCCGGGTGTAATCAGGCGCAGCTTGATCGTGCGGCCGCCGTCGGGATCTTGGCCGGACGGCCCCGACGCGGCGGCATGGGCTGATAGCGTACGGAGAATCGCCTGGACATCTCTCGGCGCGAATCCGCGTACCGCGTGGTCAATCAGCGGTCCGTTCTCCAGATGGAACACTGCGGCCAGTGCCGACTCCATGGCCAGCTCATTGAGCGCGCCATTCAGCGTCCGTTGGAGGTGTGTTTCTGGCGCAGGTTTTGTTCGGGCAGCAGGAGTCGTCGTCGTAGTCATAGGTTCATCGACAGTATCGCGGCGGCATTGTAGCCGGATCGTGTAGGAATAGCTACTGAATCATATGAAGGCAAACAAACAGGCTGTTACAAGCAATAGGGGCCAGCCTGTTCGTGCCGGGACATTGAATCGCAGGCGTTTTAACCCGATTCCGGCGGACGGTGTGGATGGCTCAATAGGGAGGAAGAAACAGAGCGCCACACAGTAGGCGGCATAGAGGAGGAAACTAAAGGAGAGGGAATCCATAAACGGCACGTCGGAGAAATACAGCTCTTTTCCGACGGTGGAGCCGTTGTAGAAATACCAGCCGAACGGAATTCCTGTGCGTGTGGAGGAGTACTCGCACGCAAATGCCGTGATCCAGCTGATCAGCCAGAAGCGCCATGTGCGAGGCCACCCGATTAATCGAATGGCAGCAAATAGAAATGCGGCGAGGAAAAGGAAGACGTACGGACGAAGCACGATTGTTTTCAAGAACAGAACGAGAATATCCATCGATAGTGGCGTTGCTAGAAGCGTGGTGGAAACGGTAACACTCCCGTCCGCGCGGTTTCAAGATTGCGACGGGATGTGAGGGCTAGGCGTAGCCGTGGGACTTGAACCAGCTCACGGCCTTTCCCAGCGCGACCTCCGGCGGGGCTTGGGGAATGCCAAGTTCGCGGATCGCCTTGCTGCAGTCGTAGTGCATTTTGTACTTGGCCATCTTGACCCCTTCGAGCGGGATGCGCGGCGGACGCCCGGTCAGGTTCGCGAGCCAGTGGTTGGCATACGCGAGGGGCAGCACCGCCGATCGGGGCAGCTTGATAGAAGGCGCTTTGATTCCGGTCAGCGTGCTCAAGATCTCGAACACCTCGCGCAGCAACAAATTCTTGCAGCCGAGGATGTATCGTTCGCCGATGCGGCCTTTCTGCATCGCCAGCAAATGGCCTTCTGCGACGTCATCGACATCTACAATGTTCATGCCGGTTTCGATATAGGCCGGCATCCGGCCCTTCATGAAGTCGATGATCATTTGCCCTGTCGGTGTGGGCTTCACGTCGCCTTCGCCGACCGGCGCGCTGGGATTTACAATTACGACCGGCAGCCCTTCTTTCGCCATCCGCAAGACTTCCTGCTCGGCGAGATACTTTGATCGCTTGTAATGCCCCGCCATCTGAGACAGCGAAACGGGCGTGTCTTCGGTGCCCGGGCCTCCATCGGGAGGCAGTCCGATCGCGCCGATCGTGCTGCAGTAGACGATGCGCTCCGTTCCCACCTCACGCGCGGCTTCCAGGAGATTCTTCGTGCCGTCAACGTTCACATTGTAAAAAATAGCAGGGTCTTTGGCCCAGAGGGCGTAATGCGCGGCCACATGGTAGAGCTGCCCGCACTCGGCTAGGGCCTTGCGCAGGGAAACTTTATCCCGGAGATCGCCGTAGGCATAATCGACGGTGAGTGATTGAAGATTCGAGACATCGCTGTCGCGACGGGAGAGCACACGCACGTCGACGCCGGCTTTGATCAGTGCACGGACAACTGCCGCTCCGACGAATCCGGTCGCGCCTGTGACGAGGGCTTTCATAGATTGGTGAGGGGTGAACGGTAAAGGGTAAGGGGATTGAGAGCAAGACGATGAAGATTGAAGGGCCGTTCCCCCAGGGCTCTACTCCGCACCCCTAACTCCTTACTCCTAACCGTCAGTTTTTTCGAGAGGTGATATATCGCGCGATTCCGCGCAACGCGTCGGCGGATGGGCCGAACGAATCCAGACGTCCGATGGCGCGCGCGACGCAGTCGTCCGCCAGCTTGCTGGCTCCCTCAGTTCCATAGAACGTCGGGTAGGTTTTCTTGCCGCGCTCCGCGTC
>JABMDH010000069.1 GCA_015904075.1 Nitrospira sp. | reverse complement strand
CGACCCCGTCGCCGCCTGCTCCAAATGTGGAAAGTCGGTCAGCCGGATTATTTCTGCGCCTGCAATCATGTTCAAAGGAAGCGGATGGTATGTTACGGATTATTCCGACAAGATGAAACCACCTTCCGACTCGACGTCCGGCACGAAGAAAGAACCGGCAACGACTCCTGAGAAGGCGACGCCGGCCTCCCCGGCGCCTGCCACGACAACTTCTTCGGCAGCTACCCCTGCCGCCACTCCCACGACAACCGGTAGCACCTCATCCGGCAGTACCTCCTCATCGGGAACATCGTCAAGTTCGACCTGACCGCTTTCTGCTACCGCTTCGGGACCGCCTTTTTCTTGACTGGCTGTTTAGCCGCAGATTTCGCCGCCGGCTTCACTGCCGCTTTGGCAGAGGCCACGGACTTTGCCCCTTTGGCACGCAGCGCATCGACTTGGTGTTGCAGGCTTGTAATCATCACGGTCTTCTCTCGATTGACCCGACTGATCTCATCAAGCTGCGACTGCAAATCCCGCCGTGCATTGGACAGGTCGTTGATCTGTACCTGAAGTTGCGCCTTTTCGGTTGCCAAGGTTTGCGTCTCCGATCGAAGTTGCTCGACCTGGGCTTGCAGCGCCGGAGGCCAATAGTCGCATCCCGTCATACTTACCAAACACCCGAGTCCAAGCGCGACGCCGGCCAATCGCATCGCCTGTGTTTTCCCCACGATCATCATCTCCGCCCTCCTTCTATGGAATCACCAGAAACACAAATCCAAGAACTGCAGCGATATTTGAACGATCCTCATGTCAGCGAAATTCCATCTGTCTGTAACACGTCCTGTAGCATCTGTCGAGTGACGGCACCTTCGCGAATCACACACACAGTTTCGCGTGCATCGATGACAGTCGATGGCGGTCCGCCAGGGGTTGGGCCTGCATCAACGATGAGACTAAGATCGTGTCCCAGTCTATCCTGCACCTGGCTCGCATATTGCGCAGGTGACTCGCCGGCATAGTTGGCACTCGTTCCTGTGAGAGGACCTGTCACTGCTAACAATTCCGCTAACGGGCCACAAGAACTCAGCCGCACGCCGACCGTACCGGTCCCCGCTGTCAGATTGCTTGGAAGCGACGGCGCAGCCGCAAAGAGGATTGTGAGCGGGCCGGGCCAGAACGTGTCCATCAACAGCGCGGCGGGTCGAGAGACCTTCTGGACCAACATCGTGAGCTGTCCACGGTTTCCAATCAACACCAGAATTGGTTTGCCGTCCGGCCGGCCTTTAAGACGCACTAATCGGTCTACGGCCTGTGGATCAAACGGATTCACGCCGAGACCGTAATAGGTCTCCGTCGGCACGGCCACAATACCGCCACGTGCAACTACCTGTTTGACCTGGCCTGATACACGGTGCACGTCACCGGCGCTATATGGAAGGATTTCTGACATCCGTACGGAAACCACCCTGCGAATCGCGGACTAAGAAGTCACCGCGCGATGGGCGATATCCTTTCGATAATGACACCCTTCGAATGAAATAGCGGATACCGCCTTATAGGCTTCCGCTTGTGCTTCTTTCAACGTTGCTCCCTGTCCGGTAATTCCCAAGACACGTCCACCGGCTGTCACAACAGCATCATCCTTCCTGGCGGTTCCTGCATGAAAAACAAGGGCGTGTGCAGCGGCCTCGCTCTGCAAGCCATGCAGAGGAAATCCGTTCTGATATTGGCCGGGATATCCGCCCGATGTCATCGCCGGCAACATCGGGACGACGGTCTGGCCGTCGGTGAATGCCATGATCGTGAGTTCTTCGCCGTTGAGGAATTGTTCGATCAATACCTGCTTGCCTGCCTGACCAAAGATGCCTTTTTCCATGGAGTCGCCGATCGCCTCGCGCGCTTGTTCCCGTGTCGTGGCGATGATCACGCCCTTCCCTTGGGCCAGACCGTCCGCCTTGATCACCACAGGCAGTTCATGGTGCTCAAGATAGTCAAGCGCCTCGGTTGCCTTGTCAAAACTTTTGGCCCGCGCAGTTGGAATCTTGGCTTGTGCCATCACATCTTTTGAAAAGATCTTGCTGGCTTCAAGCCGCGCGGCATTCTTGGTAGGACCGAAAATCTTCAGTTTGGCGCGGCGGAATTCATCGGCAATTCCCAGTGCCAGCGGCGCTTCCGGTCCAACAACCGTGAAGTCGATCTGCTCTCTGATGACGAAATCTTTCAGCGCGGCAATATCGTCGGCCTTGATCGGCACACAGGCGGCTAACGATTCGATACCGGCATTACCCGGTGCACAGAATATGACTGGTTTCCGTGGGCTCTGCGCAAGCTTCCACACAATCGTGTGCTCGCGTCCACCACCACCGACGACAAGAATTTTCACAAGAGTGTCTTTCCTGGGTATAGCCGTATTCTCTTGCGGATGCTCAAACAGAACATCCAACAAAGCCGCAGGCGAGAAAAAACCGGAGGCGTAGCCTCTGGGCTACGTTGAGGAATTTTTCGAGCCGAGGACGCAGTTGGGAGCCTGTTTCAGCATCCGATTAATGACGGAAATGACGCATGCCCGTCATAATCATCGCCAATCCATGTTCATCTGCCGCTTTGACAATTTCGGCATCACGGATTGACCCGCCCGGCTGAATGACCGCAGTAATCCCCGCTTGTGCAGCCGCATCGAGGCCGTCACGGAACGGAAAGAACGCATCGGAGGCCATGATGCAACCTTTGACCGGCATCTGTGCCTTCATGGCGGCAAGCTTGACACTATCCACCCGGCTCATTTGTCCGGCGCCGATCCCGACCGTTTGCCCCGGCTTGGCATAGATAATGGCGTTTGACTTGACGTGTTTACAGACTTTCCACGCAAACGCACAGGCGGCGTACTCTTCGTCCGTCGGCTTACGGACAGTCGGCACGGTCAACGATCTTAGATCCGTCAGAACACCAAGATCGCGATCCTGCACGATCAATCCACCGACGAGCTTCTTCAGATCGTAACCTTCTTGTTTCACCTTTGTCAGTGGTCCAATACCAAGGAGACGCAAGTCCTTTTTCCGCTTCAATTCTGCCAAGGCATCCTCGGCAAAGCTGGGGGCAATGACCACTTCGACGAACGTAGAAGTAATCTCCTTCGCCGCCGCCAGATCAACCGGTCGATTGAAGGCGATCACACCGCCGAAAGCCGACACAGGATCGGTCTCCCGCGCCTTCACGTAGGCCTCAACCGGCGTTGATCCGAGTGCCACACCGCAAGGATTGTTATGTTTGATGATGGCAACAGCGCACTCATCATATTCTTTCGCCAGTTCCAGCGCCGAATTGGCATCGAGGAAATTGTTGTAGGACATCGCTTTGCCATGCAAGATTGTCCCGCGTGACACCGACGGCTCATTTGAATTCAGTTCGCGATAGAACGCACCCTGCTGATGTGGATTTTCACCGTAGCGAAGCGACTCTGCCAACTCGAATTGAAGCGATAGCACCTTGGGGAACTTTATCTCCCCGCCCTGCACCTGTTTCTCCATATACCCGGCAATCAACCCGTCATACCGCGCCGTATGCTGGAATACCTTCATTGCCAACTCACGGCGGAGCGCGCGCGTCACGGTATTGCCCTTGATGGCATCCATCACTCTGGAATAGTCCGCCGGATCGACCAACACCAGCACATCTTCATGATTCTTTGCCGCCGACCGCAGCATTGAGGGTCCACCGATGTCGATATTCTCGATCGCATCGTCAAAATGGCAATTGGGTTTAGAAATCGTCGCTTCGAAGGGATAAAGATTGACGACGACGACATCGATCGGACCGATGTTGTGTTGCGTCATCTGGTCGACGTGGGCCGGAAGCGATCGACGTCCCAGCAAACCGCCGTGAATTTTCGGGTGTAGCGTCTTGACCCGGCCATCCAGAATTTCCGGCGAACCGGTATAGGCCGCCACATCTGTAACCTTGATCCCCGCTTCACGCAGCGCCTTCGCAGTTCCACCGGTCGATAAAATTTCTGCACCAAGCGCTTCGAGCCCCTTGGCCATCTCAACAACACCAGTCTTTTCCGAAACGCTAATCAACGCCCGCTTGATGCCGGCCATGGTTCAACTCCTTGGATTAAGCTATGTGGAAGTTACAAATCACGACACGAAAGGCGGGCGAAGGATAACAAATGAGCAAATCAACTTCAAGGACTCAGCAAGCCACCCTGGCGCAACGTGCCCACATCTTTCCATGGTCGATTCTTGAAGATGGGTTACTACTTACGCGAGTCCAGCTCTAACGGTTTGCACACTCTCTCGATATAGGAGGCCTTGGCGACCGGATCGACTGTCGCATGTGTCGTCGCACAGGCCCTGCATGCCTGCACTGCTTGAGTAGCCAATCCCTCAATCACGGGCTCATAGCTCAAAGCCTTTCCCAACAGAGGCACCGCGTCACACGACTGCCCCCGTTGGACCAAGACTGTGCCAAATCCCCAGTATACCCGAGGATTATCCGGGTCCAGCACCCACGCCTGATTGAAGCGCTTCATAGCCATGGAATATTCTTTTTGCGCCACAAACTTAAACCCATGGTCGACGGATATATCACTTGCATCCTTGAGTGTCCCAAAGGCCTCAATCGATCCAGCCCTGAGCTCTTCATCGGCTTCGCGAAATGCCGAAACGGACTTGCGGTCCATTCCTCCGTACATGGGCAGATGCGCCATCTCATTTGGAACTGCCGCACAAGCTGCGAGCAATACCAGCAGCCATCCTGCCCCTAATATCCGCACATGCCATGCGGAAGATTTCAGCAGTACTGACATTGATGCTCCATTATTGACTTCCCGTTATAACACCGGCTATTTCCCCAGCCAGTCGGCAATTTCTAAACGAAAGGAGTCGCATGAAAGAGGGCTATACCATCGTCGGAGGTGGGCACTCGCGGTTGGCGTTTCGGACACCCGGCGCTTCAACGATGCATTTTACCTTTAGCAAGAATCCACCTCCGCTGGATGGAAGCGCTTTTGTGCGGCTGAAAAACGATGTCCTCCTTGACCCATCACTCAGCTCGCTGCAGGACATTGAAGCCCACCTCGATGCCGTGCGCGAAATGTTCGTGACAAAGCTGAAAGCGGGCAAGTAGTTTCGGCGAGACCATGTTGAGAAATACCCATTCGGCCGCTCATCGATCTGATGAGCGGCCATTTTTAACTAAATTCTGCACATTGATTTGCATCGTACGCCGGACACTCCATTGACAGGGGCAGCCTCCGTTCTATAGGGTGGCGGTGACGTACTGAGCCACGCCGACTGTCCTATCGCTCGCGCATCTCTCCCCTTCCCACGCGCCTGATTCCCCGGTCTCCGCCGCTTCTACGCCAGAGTCTCCGTCTGTAACCACCTGACCGACGCACATCCTCTGTGGATGTTGATCGGTGCGGGTTGGGAGGCTGTGTGCATTCAAGATCCTAGCGCAACAGTTGGTGAAAAGCATGCGCCGGGCTGTGCCAGTTCAGCACTTTCCGCGGTCGATCGTTGAGCATCGCCT
>JABMDH010000068.1:4992-8744 GCA_015904075.1 Nitrospira sp. | reverse complement strand
GGTGGTCTTCATAGATAAATCGTCGTAGACGATCGTCGATCGGAGTTTGCAAACTCAGGACAGTGGAGCTTGCGGGGGCGATGGCAGCGATGGAAATGATGTATGCCGGCCTGGTGTCGCGTGAGGGTGTATCCATGTGTCCCGTCGCGTCTACATTCGGCGAGGTGAGCAGCTGTGTTGCAGGACTCAGGGCTGGCGATCTGACGCCCAGACGAAGATGTGTAATCGGCTGGTCCGAGGCATTTTCGAGCAAGAGCTTGAGGATCACCCATGAGTGCGGATTGGCAATTGGGGATTGTCCTGTTGGTTGCGTCTCTTCAAGTCGGCGCAGGCTGCAATTTGTGACCAGATTCCGTTTCTCGAAAAAATAGGTCGTGGTCGTGCTTTCAGAGAAAGAGGCGCGTTCATAGGTGTAGAACGCGACCCCCACCTTGATGATCGTCGGTCTGAACCAGGACACGACCGTGGGGAGGACAAACGGAACCGCGACGGCGAACAGCCCGAGAATGATGATCTTATTCAGCCGGCTTTGCCGCCAAAACCACTGCCAGCATGTTTTCAAAGTCTTCATGCGCCTCCGCTTGTAGACAGACGAACACGTCTCTTTGCAGAGGTTTCATGCGAGGAGGCTGTACAATACGTCCGCCATGTGACAGAGACTAACAGAGGAACCATATGGCGGAGGGGGCGAGATTTGAACTCGCGGATGAGTTACCCCATCTCCGGTTTTCAAGACCGGCACGTTCGACCGCTCCGTCACCCCTCCGCACCATGCGTGTTCGCTGCAGACAGCTATGAATCATCAGGCTAAGGCTGGATCTTCTTTATCCCCCCCATATACGGGTGAAGCGCTTCGGGAATCAATACCGATCCGTCCGGTTGTTGAAAGTTTTCAAGAATGGCGACCAGTGTTCGTCCGACCGCGAGGCCGGAACCGTTTAATGTATGAACGAATTCACTCTTCGCGTCCTTTTTCCCACCAGCCGGGCGATACTTGATGTTTGCTCGTCTGGCTTGAAAGGATTCGAAGTTACTGCACGACGAAATTTCTCGATATTGTCCCTGGGACGGTAGCCACACTTCAATGTCATAGGTCTTCGTGGCGGAAAATCCCATATCGCCGGTACACAAGGTCACGACGCGATAGGGCAGATTCAGACTTTGCAAGATGAACTCGGCATGTCCGGTCAACCGCTCCAGCTCCTCGTAGGAGCGATCGGGAGTGGAAAAGGCGACCAGTTCCACTTTATTGAATTGGTGGAGGCGGATCAGGCCGCGGGTGTCTTTCCCATAGGATCCCGCTTCCCGCCGAAAGCAGGGCGTATACGCGGTATAGCGAATGGGCAGGCGGTCTTCACTCAGGATTTCCTCGCGATGGAGATTGGTAACCGGCACTTCGGCCGTTGGAATCAAAAAATACTCTTCATCCCGCAGCCGAAAGAGATCCTCCTCAAACTTGGGAAGTTGACCGGTTCCGGTCATGGCCCGGCGATTGACCAGTAGCGGGGGAAGGACTTCCCGATATCCATGAGAGCCGGTATGCAGATCAAGCATATAGTTGATCAATGCCCGCTCCATACGCGCCCCCGCGCCGCTGAGAACGGCGAACCTGGCTCCGGCGATCTTTGCTGCGCGATCGAAGTCGAGAATGCCAAGCGCTTCCCCGATTTCCCAGTGTGGTTTAGCGGGAGCCGTGAAGGAAGGGATCGTGCCCCATCGGCGAACCTCGATATTTTCCGAGGCATCGCTGCCGATCGGGACTGTCTGATGAGGAAGGTTGGGGATTCGGAGCGCAAGGTCGCTCAGGGATTCTTCAACGCCCCGAAGGGTGTCCTCAACGCTCTTGATACGGTCGCCCAGGTCTTTCATCGCCGCCATGGCAGTTTCGGCTGGTTCTTTGGCCCGGCGGAGCCGCGCAACCTCATCAGAGCCTTTCTTGAGCTCAGCTCTCAATTGCTCAACCTGTGTCGTCAAGGACCGCCGTTCGTCACTGAGCTTCTGAACTGTATCCCAGGGCACATCCTGTCCGCGTCGTCCCAACGACGTACGGACCAGGTCGAGATTGTCCCGAAGGTATTTTGGATCGTGCATGAATCACCCTTCAAAAAGCGTCTGGAATCTAGCATCGGAGTAGGGGAGAGTCAACGAAACCGGTGTCTGCCCGTCGAGGTACATCGAGCTCTCGACGGGATTTGACAGTGACCGGGCTTCGGGGCAGGATGGGCCATGCGCGCCATCTCAAATCCCAAGAATCCGTACGATTCTCAGCATCGGGAACTGCTGGAACCGCCTTCTCGAGCAACGGTGACGGTCTATGAAGACCAGATCCGTGACATCTTGAGCCGGAATGAGAGCCCGGACCTGCCGTTCCGCTGGAGTGTGAATCCCTATCGAGGCTGTTTCCATGCCTGCGCCTATTGCTATGCGAGGCCGTCGCATGAGTATTGGGGCTTCGGCGCCGGAACGGATTTCGACAGTAAGATTATCGTGAAGGAAGATGCGCCGCGGCTGTTGCGACGGGCATTCGACAAACCGTCATGGCAGGGAGAGCTGATTGTCTTTTCAGGGAACACGGATTGCTATCAACCGCTGGAGGCCTCGTATGGTCTGACCAGAGCCTGTCTATCGGTATGTGCAGAGTATCGGAACCCTGTGGGTATCATTACCAAGGGCGCGCTGGTGCTGAGGGACTTGGATATCCTGAGGCAGTTGAATCAGGATGCATGGGTCCGTGTGTATTTCAGCATTCCGTTCGCGTCGGATGAGATCGCTCGTAAGGTGGAGCCACACGCGCCGTCAATCGCTAAGCGGTTCGAAGCCATGAAGGTGCTGGCGGATGCAGGCATTTCAACAGGCATTTCAATCGCGCCTGTGATTCCTGGTTTGAACGACGGGGATCTTCCTGTCTTATTGGAGCGTGCGAATCAGGCGGGAGCCAGGACGGCCGTTGCGACCCTGCTGAGACTATCTGGTAGTGTTGAACCGGTGTTTCTGGAGCGTATGCAGGCTGCGTTTCCCGATCGAATCGAAAAAATCATCGCTCGACTGCGTGAGGTGAGGGGCGGTGCGATAACCGACGGCGAGTTTTTTAGACGGCATGCCGGGACAGGTGTCTACTGGAATATGATCGAACAATTGTTCAGCGTGGCCAAGCGGCGCGCGGGTTTTATGGAAGACGATACAGGCGCGATTCCCGATACCTTTCGCCGTCCAGGGGTCGAGCAAACAGCGTTGTTCTAAAGAGGAGTCACAATGAAGCACAATCCCGGGTTTTTACAGCTGGTGGAGCGCGTCAAGCAGCGGGTGAAGGAATGCACAGCGGTGGAGGTGAAGGCCCGGCTCGATCGGGGAGAGCCGTTTCACTTCGTCGATGTTCGAGAAGATCATGAGTTTACGGCAGGTCATGCCAGAGGAGCCCGGCATCTGGGTAAGGGGATTATCGAACGCGACATTGAGACGGCGGTTCCCGATAAAGAGGCCCCCATCGTGCTCTATTGCGGCGGAGGGTTCCGGTCGGCGCTTGCCGCTGATGTCTTGCAGCAGATGGGATATGGCAATGTGGTCTCGATGGACGGGGGAATCAGAGCGTGGCGGGAGGCCGGTTATCCCATGGAATAACCGGCCTGCAACCTGTCGGTGTTACTTATTCGTCCGGTCGAACTCTTTGACGACCTGTTCCGTCAGATCGATGGTGTCTTTATTGTAGATCACGATTTTGACGGTCTGCTCGCTTCCCTTGTCAACAACGAGGG
>JABMDH010000068.1:0-4892 GCA_015904075.1 Nitrospira sp. | reverse complement strand
TCTCACGCGTTGTTCGTGAGGTGGATCTCGAATCTCATAAACACAGATGAATCATGCGCTTCACGCTTCACGAGATACGTTCAGCCGCACTGAACGAGTGAGCGGACTTCAGGGGTACATGCATTCAAGTGATTTTGAGATGACGGGTCATGAATACGGGAGGCTAAAACCAGATGAGGACCTGGTTCGTGCTATTGCTGGCGTGGGACAGGGTATTTTGCGAGGCCGTAAATTGATTGAGCCGTGTTTGGTCGGGAGGATTTACGGTGAGAAGATCGACTTTGATGCAGTTGGGTTTAACCCATTGCACCTCAGCTAAATTAACTGAGATGTGGGAGTCTTCATCCGGTATCCACAGATGCAGCTTGATGAGATCACCGGGCTGCAAGGTGTCGGCGGACGCCATCGGCTCGCGAGGGGTGGAGAGGTCATAGACGCAGCCTTCTCCTTGAAGACCTTCGTTCCCTCTGGAGAGAATACAGTTGATCGCGACTTGTCGGTGGAGTTGAAATGACATGATGCTCTTCTCGTTGAAGGAAATCCGCGACGAGTTTCAGAATAATACAAACCACGGTGTATCTGCTATACCTCTAGGCCAGTAAAACTACCCAACGAAAGTGGGGTATGACTTGCTCAAGTCTTGGTCGTTGACTAGCAGGACTCATGCTTGAAGCGGATGGTTACCACATGCCCGCCTCTCCTTCAGAACAGGTACGAGACTTTTGAAGTGGTTGATATGGTGTGACTTTACTCTGTGTGCCTGACTCGCCGGGTGGTATCAGGGTAGCGGTCAGTACTTCATCGGCCTCCCTCTCGTCCCCGGTCCGCAACAGTCCCTCTCGATTTAAAATTTTAAGCGCATTCGTTCGGGAGACAATCGGTGGATATTCGCGAAACTGGTCTGCCGCTACAAAGGGCACCTGAATGGTCACTGTACGATGGTCTTCATAGATAAACCGGCGTAGACGATCGTCGATCCTGGTTTTCAAGCTGAGGACCGTGGAGGTTGCTGGGGGAATGGCTGCGATCGAAATGATGTACACCGGCCTGGTTGTGCGTGAGGGCGTATCCATCTGCCCCGTCGCATCTATATTCGGCGAGGTGAGCAGCTGTGTTGCAGGACTCAGGGCCGGCGATCTGACGCCCAGACGCAAATGTGTAAGAGGCTGGTCCGAGGCATTTTCCAGCAACAGCTTGAGGATCACCCATGATTGCGGATTGGCAATTGGAGCCTGTCCTGTTGATGGCGTTTCTTCAATCCGGCGAAGACTGCAATTGGTAACCAGATTCCGTTTCTCGAAAAAATAGGTGGTGGTCGTGCCTTCAGAAAAAGAGGCACGCTCATACGTGTAGAACGCGACCCCCACCTTGATGATGGTTGGTCTGAACCAGGACACGACTGTTGGGAGGCAGAACGGTACGATGACGACAAATAGCCCGAGTATGATGATCTTATTCAGCCGGCTCTGCCGCCAAAACCAGTGCCAGCCATTCTTGAGGATTTTCATGCGCCTCCGCTTGTGGACGGTCGAACACGTCTGTTTGCAGAGGTTTCATGCGAGCAGGATGCATAATATGTCCGCCATGTGACAGAGACCATCGGGGAAAAATATGGCGGAGGGGGCGAGATTTGAACTCGCGGATGAGTTACCCCATCTCCGGTTTTCAAGACCGGCACGTTCGACCGCTCCGTCACCCCTCCGTTGATCAGGTTCCGTGTAAATACAGCAGGTTCGATAGGCAGTCTCGCTTCAGCTTCTTACCGATGGTGCGGCTGGGGTGAGGATTCAGCATGACCCAGCCCCTGAGCTTCGGTCTCGGGGACCACATCATCTAACCGCTGTACCTGGTGGCGATGGTCCCCTTCAAAGAGATGCGAGTATACATCGAGCGTAATGCTGATGCTACTGTGTCCCAATTGTGACTGAATATATTTTACGTTGGTCCCCTGTTGAATGAGCAAGCTGGCGAACGTATGCCTGAGATCATGGAACCTGGCTCTCCTCAAGCCTGAGGCTTCCAGGCAGGCATAGAAGGCCTTCCTGAGTACTTCAGGAGTCAGCCGGGTGCCTTGCGGAGTGAGGAACACCCAGGGAGGCAGGGGCTGTCCTTTCAGGGCCTTCTCTAACTGGAGAGTCTCCTTCACCCTCATGAGCTCGGCATTCAATTGCGGCGAGACATCCACTCTTCTGATCTTATGGGTCTTGGTCGTGGTCTCCTGACGCCTGACCACATTGTGCCTGACCTCGATAAAGCGGCTCACAAAGTCGATGTCTTCCCACCTGAGCCCAATCAATTCGCCTTCCCTCATGCCGGTTCTCGCCGTGCACAGAAAGAGGGGATAGAAGGGCTTAAACTGCTCTCTGGCCGTTGCCAGGAATGCTCTGACTTCTTCAGCCGTGAGCGGATCGATGCGAGCACTGGAGACCTGACAGCCTTTCACGATCATGCCGACTTTGGCTACAGGATTAGCCGAGACCACCCCATCATCAATAGCGTGGTTATACACCTCCCTGAGCGGAGTCAGAATGTTCAGGATGGTTCGCTTTTTCAGTCCCTGTCGATTCCATCCGGCCACTAGCTCTTTGATGTGAATTCGAGTGACTGAGCTGCTACCGGTTTCAAAGACACCGAGTTCGGTGTATGAAGGAAACCGGCGGTGGAGCATGGAGCGACGCAAGTTTACGCGAGAGTTCAAGGTGGAGGTGGTGAAGTTGATCCAAGAACGCGGGGTGACGGTGGCGCAAGCCGCGCGGGATTTGGGTGTCCATGGTACGGTGTTGCGCCGATGGGTGCTGGAGTCTGCCGGCATCATCACGAAGGGCGTGTTGGTACTGAGGGATCTTGATGTGCTACGGCGGTTGAATCAGGACGCATGGGTTCGTGTGTACTTCAGCATTCCCTTTTCCTCGGACGAGATCGCCCGCAAGGTGGAGCCGCATGCGCCGTCGATCGCCAAGCGGTTTGAAGCCATGAAAGCGCTGGCGGATGCGGGAATTTCAACGGGCATTTCGATCGCGCCTGTGATTCCGGGTTTGAACGATGGCGATCTTCCTGTGTTGTTGGAGCGTGCGTATCAAGCGGGGGCCAGAACGGCTGGTGCGACCTTGCTGAGACTGTCCGGTAGTGTTGAGCCGGTGTTTCTTGAGCGTATGCAGGCAGCGTTTCCCGATCGGATCGGAAAAATCATCGCTCGACTCCGTGAGGTGAGGGGGGGCGCGATGACCGACGGCGAGTTTTTCAGACGGCATGCGGGGACAGGCGTCTATTGGAATATGATCGAGCAATTGTTCAGTGTAGCCAAGCGGCGCGCTGGTTTTATGGATGACGAGGCCGGCGCGATACCCGACACCTTTCGCCGTCCGGGGGTCGAGCAAACAGTATTGTTCTGAAGAGGGGTTACGATGAAGCACAATCCTGGGTTCTTACAGCTGGTGGAGAGCGTAAAACAGCGGGTGAAGGAATGCACGACGGCAGAGGTGAAGGCCCGGTTCGATCGGGGAGAGCAGTTTCACTTTATTGATGTTCGCGAAGATCACGAGTTTGCAGCAGGTCATGCCAGAGGAGCCCGGCATCTGGGCAAGGGGATTATCGAACGCGACATCGAGACGGCCGTCTCCGACAAAGAGGCCTCGATTGTGCTCTATTGCGGTGGAGGGTTTCGGTCGGCGCTCGCTGCCGACGCATTGCAGCAAATGGGGTATGGCAATGTGGTCTCGATGGACGGGGGAATCAGAGCGTGGCGGGAGGCCGGTTATCCTATCGAATAACCGGCCGGCATGCCTGTGGTGTTACTTATTCGTCCGATCGAACTCTTTGACGACCTGTTCTGTCAGATCGATGGTGTCTTTATTGTAGATAACGATTTTGACGGTCTGCTCGCTTCCTTTGTCGACAACGAGCGAAAAGCCTCCCTTTTCAGCCGTGGTTTGGGTGGCCACCGAGATCTTCTTCATGTATTCATCGACGAGCTCTTTCTGTCTCTTCTGTAGGTCTTGATTGAACTCCTGAGCGCGTTTCTGGTAGTCCTGAATTTTTGTCCGGAACTGCGTTTCCTTGTCTTTTTTCTCCGCTTCGCTGAGCTTGGGCAGCTGGTCCTTGATCTGTTTCTCGTAATTGCGCAGCTCTTCTTCATCCTTGGCCAGAAGCTTTTGTCTGATGGTCACATATTCTTTCAATCCTTCAAGCGCTTTCTTCCCGGCCTTTGACTTTTCCAGGACGGACTGGGGATCCACCACGCCCATCTTGAACGGCTCAGAGGCCTGGCTGATCGGTGCAAGCGTCAAGAATGCCAAAGCTGACAGGCCCACGGCACACAGTGTTCGCACAGCAGAAATTCGCATGAAAACTCCTTGCAAAAGAGAGTGTATCGATCGATGGAGAATAGCCAGGCGGTTGAGGCCTGTCAAGCCAATGTCACGTGGATAGGGTGCTACCATGTATCGAAGCTGATCGGCTCTATACCCATCCCGACGTCGATGTTGTGTTTCCACTTCAAGCGCCGGGCGACCGCCCGCAGGGTATGCTCATCCGCCAGCTTAGGGTCGAACGGGTCCGGCACTTTGAAGAGGATTTCTTTCTTGAGCGGCGGGTCGAATCCCAGTTCGTCCATCGCGAGTGCCAGGAAGTTCAATTGGGTGAGCCGCGATGCTTGGTTCAGGCCGAGCAGCGCAGCGTCCGGAGAAAGATCGGGAGGGCCGATTTTTTGAAAGACTTCGATGACGCCGATTTTCAGCTCCGCGCGCTGAGCGTCTGTAAGGGTAGGCAGGGTCAGCTCAACCAACAGGGCATTCGTCGCGCCTTCGAATGACGGTATTTTGAAAAGCCGACTGACAAGTCCCATGCCACTCCAGAAACACACGATGACGGATACGGAATAGTCGCTACGAGCT
>JABMDH010000067.1:4618-9353 GCA_015904075.1 Nitrospira sp. | reverse complement strand
CTGCGTCCCGAACGCAGTGCGCTACCGGGCTGCGCTACGCCCCGACAAGAGCGAGAGAAACAGGAAACGGGAAAGGGATTGTCTTACAAGATGGGGGTAAAACGCAACCCATGGGCATCCGCCACACCCTGGCACGTGACAAGGCCGTCTTTCACGTTCACCCCTTTGGCTAACCCGGGATCGGCGCCGATCGCCCGATCGACCCCGTTTGAGGCAAGCCGGACCATATAGGGCAAGGTGGCATTGGTCAGCGCCAACGTCGATGTACGCGGCACAATGCCGGGCATATTGGCGACGCAATAATGGACCACCCCGTCGACAACATAGATCGGCTCAGAATGGGTCGTCGGCTTCGTCGTTTCGAAACAGCCCCCTTGATCGACAGAGACATCGACCACGACAGACCCTGGTTTCATCCGCGAAACCACGGCACGCGAAACCATTTTAGGCGCTTGTGCACCGGGGACAAGCACTGCACCGATTACAAGATCCGCCTCACACACGGCCCGTTCAATGGCAGCCGGACTTGCCACGCATGTCACAAGACGGCCTCGATACAACTCGTCCAAGTACCGCAACCGCTCGACGTCAAGATTGATAACTGTGACCTGCGCCCCCATCCCCACGGCGATGCGGATCGCCGATGTCCCCACGACACCGGCACCGAGCACCACCACCTTGCCCGACTCCACACCCGGCACCCCGTGCAACAGGACACCTCGGCCGCCATGCGTCTTCTCAAGATAATGTGCGCCGACCTGCACCGACATTCGCCCGGCAATTTCGCTCATGGGTTTGAGCATCGGCAGGCTGCCATTTTTGGCCTCGGTCGTTTCGTAGGCAATTGCGGTGACCTTCTTCTCCAACAGCACCTGCGTCAGATCAGGAAACGCCGCCAAATGCAGATAGGTGAACAGAACCTGGCCCGGGCGAAACAGATGACATTCGGCAAGCAATGGTTCTTTCACTTTCACAATCAAGCCGGCCTTCTCAAACACGTCCTCCTTCGATCCGGCGATTGAAGCCCCGGCCTTGCGATATTCGTCGTCGGCAAACCCGCTGCCTTGCCCGGCACTCGGCTCGACCCACACCTCATGTCCGGCACGGCACAATGCCGATGCGCCCTCCGGCGTCAAGCTGACACGATACTCATGATCTTTGATTTCTTTGGGCACACCGATAATCATGCGGCACCTATTGAGCAGGCCTGAGCGGTTGGCCGGTTGCCACTTCGTACGCCTCCGCCAACGTCGAGACTTCCGTGACTTTTATGGATCGTGCCATTCCTTTATCGGTAATAGCAAATGTTTGCTGGCCGGCCGGCAACAGCAACTCATGAAATTGCGGGAGCAGGCGACACCCCTCGATCTTATGTTCCAACCCCCCTACCGGACCGATAACGAGATGTTCATCCATCGTTCCCGAAAAGCATACATCCGACCTCAAGGAGTCTCCCAGTAACGCCGATGTCACCGCAACCGCCCATGCGGCTCCCGCGCTCGGCCCATCCACACGCATTCCGCTATGAAACGATCCGGCAACCATGGGCATCGTCAATTGCACGGTAAGAAAACGCGGGTCATACTGAGTCGCCTTGGCAGCCGCCATGACAGCCACCGCGAGTGCCTGCCGCGCTTCTTCAATAAAATGATGGTCCGTCGAGAGAGAGGGGCCATTGCCCGCCGGCCGATAACTCACATCCACCTGCAAAATTTGGATATCACCCTTATTAGGGATATTCCAGCCCTTAGCACGCATCCCGGGAGAAAGATCGCGATAGCTCAACGCTGGAATTGACCACGATGCCGGTGCAAAGGGCCGGCCCTGCCATCATGCCGGGGGCAGGAGTTCGAGCCGCCGGCCCGGAGCTTGGCTGGAGCTCGGCTGAACCACGTTGAGCCGGAAATCGGGTGGACTGAAGTTCAGATGCGGTCTCGATCTCACGACACCCCGGCCCTCCCCCATCTTGGAAGAGCACGGTTCCATCCGGTTGTGCGCACTTCCAGAGGCCGGCCTGGCTACTCCCGGCCATACAGAATGCTGCCCACAGCATACAGGCAACTACCCCTGAGACCTGGCCCCTCATGCTCGATCGTTCCATCATCTCTCAGAACTATAGCAGAGCGTGTTACACAACTGGACACCTGAAAAACCCCTGGTGTAAAATGCGCGCGCTCGTGTCGATCCAACGGAATGGCAAGGAGAGAACAATGGACACTGGAATCTGTCAGGCCTGTGGCGCTTCCGGCGGCCCGCTGATGAAGTTTTCACTGGGTAAGGACTTCTTCGGCCGCCCCTATGACCGTCTGTCCCCGTCCTCTGATCAAAGCCCCAAATGGTATTGCGCAGCATGTTCGATGCACAAAAATTTACAACGAGACTTTCGCGATATCCGCGCCGAATATGACAAGCTGAGCGCCGGCCAGGGATCGGAACTCACGAAGGGAGACGAGTTTCTCCGCGCATCCGTCCGGCTGCGGGAAATCATGACTATTTTGGGCGCCGCACAGGAACCATCGACGCTGCTCGCAGACCGGGACGTACAGCTGTTGATGGAGCGTCTCAATACAGCTACGATGCCGGTCTAACACCACTGCCTATGCCGCCATTCCAACGTCATATCTTTGTCTGCACCAACCAGCGCCCCAAGGATGATCCGCGCGGTTGCTGCGCGAACCTGGGATCCGAAAAGCTCCACGCCCATTTCAAGAGTGAAACGAAACGGCTGAACCTCAAAGGGGCCGTCCGCGCCAACAAGGCCGGATGCCTCGACCATTGCGAAATGGGACCCAGTGTCGTCATCTACCCGGAAGGGGTCTGGTACTGGGGGGAAGGTGCTCAAATCCATTTCCATTCCCTGTGTGAGCGTGGTCATCAGCCGCTGAACCCGGCGTCGATCCTCCGGCGAAAAGTCCAGAAAGAGCCTGAAACACTGATCCAAACGTTCCAGCAGCACCCGCTCAGCCGAATGCTGCTGGAGCGGCCCAATTGCCCGCTGAATATCCTGCACCTGCCCCCACACGATCTGATCACCGACGAACTGGCTTTTCAGCTGACTCAGAAAGTCCAGGCGGCGATGCCGATCAATCAAGTCCGTATCGGCAATCGTATCGGCGGCGCGCGCGAAGAGATAGGCGAGGCTGACTTGATCCCGGACATCCGCCGGCACCACGGCCAGCGTCGTATAAAACAACCGGGAGACTTGCTTGAGGAGATCGCGCAGCAACTCCTGTTTGGAAAGATCTGTGCTCGTCATCACACCTACTCGACGTCGAGAATGCCTACCATCCCCTTCTCCCGGTGACTCGGCAAGGGCCACAGCCGTTTATCACAATAGATCGGAAACCTCCCCGGCTGGGTGGGTGTAAACGTGAGCACCACCGTCTTGCCCGCGCCGACCTCTTCCTGGACGGCAAGCGCATCGATGATAAAATTGTGCGGCGTCAGCATCGTGACACTCGTCAATGTCACTTCCACCGGTTTTCCGGCTCCGACGATCACATGGTACGGCCGAAAAGCATAACTGTCGAGAATGATGCTCACCCGTTGGACTCCATCAGCGCCTACCGGCACTCTCCACGGGCTGCCAGGCGGACTTGCGTCGATAGCCAGCACGTCCGCCGCAAGCCACAGGACGGGCCACCCCAACAAGAAGAGAAGCAACGGCCTAGAATACGCCATCAATGAGAAACTTCTAACAGGAAGATCGGGAAAGGGTCAATGCGGCGTCGGTGTGACGGCGTCTGCCGCCTTGACTTTCGTCGGCGCGGCCTTACTTCTATCGTCACCGAAGTGGATATGTAAGACTTGTATCTCGATCAGATAGTTTGTGTATAATAAAGGCAACTCAGTGATTTATCTCACCTGAGGCGAAGACTGGTCTTCAAGGAGGCGTTCGATGAAATGGATGAAGGGTATGGGTCTGTTGCTGATCTCCAACATTCTCATCATGATCACACTGTCGCTGACCGTACCGATTGTGATCAACGTGATCCTGCCGATGTTTGGAATCGACGTGCGAGGCTCGGTTGATCTGTCGACATTGGTGTGGGCCGCGATGTTCGGATTCGGCGGCGCATTCATCAGCTTGGCATTCTCGAAACAGATGGCGCGCGCCATGCTCGATTGCCAGCAAATCACTCAACCCCGTTCGCGGGCCGAGCAGATTATCTATGGCTCCGTGCAGGAAATCGCGCAGCGGCTGAATATCACGATGCCCGAAGTCTGGGTCTACGATGCTCCCGACCCCAACGCCTTCGCGACCGGCCCCAGCAAGAACAACTCCATGGTCGCCGTCTCCAGATGAGGTGAAAGCGGTGCTCGCCCATGAAATGGGCCACGTCTATAACGGCGACATGTTTGCCACGACCGTGTTAGCCGGCTTGATGAACACCTTCGTCTACTATATTGCCATGTGGGTGCGCCGTTTCTTCGCCGAACGGGATCAGGCCGCGCTCGGATTCGGCTTGTCGTTCGTCATTCAGATCATTGTCAGCATCCTGGCATCGATCGTGATCAGCTGGTTCTCGCGCCAGCGCGAATACGGAGCCGATGCGTTTGCCGCCAAGGTATACGGGAAGGAGTCCATGATTTCGGCGCTCCGCGCGATCGATCGATGGGTCACACAGACCCAATTCCAGCACTCGACACAGGATGCGCTGGCGACGATGAAGATCTCCGGACAAGCAGGCGGGGTCATGAGCCTGTTTTCGACACACCCGCCGATCGAAGCGCG
>JABMDH010000067.1:0-4518 GCA_015904075.1 Nitrospira sp. | reverse complement strand
GTTTCACTGAAGAAACCCTGACATCGTAGAGTCATCGAATCCAATGGCAACTGAAGACAAATGGAAGGCCAACTTCGAAAAGGTGGCCTTCACGAAACAATTTCCAGGGCTGCTGTTGGAGTGGCACGGCTGCCAGGGGAAAACCGTTGAAGCAGTCACCCCCCTGACAGGCAAACAGGGCGCCGTTGTCATGACATTCACCGACGGAATGTTTGTTGTCGGGCCGCCCTTGGCACCTGAAGCCTGGGAACTGGGCCAAGCCCTCATCGATGCCAGAACATACCTGGAACCCAGACATCAAGACGCCTATAAGGAGTATGATCGTCTGGCGCAGAAGGACAAGGATGCGCTCCGCTCGGCCAGGCTGGAAAAAATTATCGGCGCGATCCAGAATAATATCGACGCGATTCCCGAATTGAAAGACCGTCTAAAAACCCTCGTACAGGAGTGGAAGTGAGCAGTCTCCCCAACAAGAATATGTTTGAGATCTTTTCGCAAGGTCTCTTTGAAGGAGTCAAACCTATGATGATCATCCGCGATCACCTCATCCGCCACCCGGACCGTTGCATGCACCAGGCCATTTGTGTCCCCATTTGTCCGACCGGAGCCTGGCTCTCGACGCCTCCGTACAAATTCGACCCATCGCGCTGTCTGGAGAGCTGCCGGCTCTGCCTGGATGCCTGCCCGTCGCAAGCCATCTTCGGCGTCTTCAAGAAGGGCGACAAGCTGCTGGAGCCGCAGAAGAAGTAGGGAAGTGCGAGGGGACCTGGCCAATCACCCGTGCTCGCCGACCGCGCACACAAGAATAGTCAAAACTCAAATTGCGGGCGGTGCTCGGTCAATGCGCGCAGTGGCGATCAGCCAACCCCTCTCGCAGAGAGTAGAAAAAGACAGTTGGTATCTGACCACACATCTGGTCCACCCGCACGTACCTTCCCCGTCACGCGATCTGCTTTCGCAAATGCCCCCAGTAGGCTGTTCCGGAATAGCCGCAGGCGGCGGTGCCGGTCGTCATGGCCATGATGCGGTAGACTGTGCTGCGCGGGATTTTCACCTTCACGGCAGGGTTCAGAAGATCCGGGGAATTCATCACCAGCTTCAACGACTCGCCCCCGGAAAGAATCGGCCACATGCAGGATAGCCGGAGCCTCGTTTCATAACGCGGAATCGCCATCGTATAGAGCCACCCCTGATCGAGATGCTCGGTGGCCATACGAACAAGCTTGCTCAGGACCGGCCTGAATTTCGCAAGATTCTGTGGATCCAACAAATCCCTCGGTGTGAGCCCCACCTCAACGAGCATCGGCTCAGGAATATAGCAGCGCCCCTTCTGAAGATCGTGGGCAATGTCTTTCACGATGTTCGTCAGTTGCAGGCCCTTCCCGAATCGCACACCCACTGCCGACATCTCTCTGACGTTCCACGAGGCCAGTGCCTGTCGATGACCACACATCAGATCCGTCCAAAACTCCCCCACACATCCGGCGACATAATAGGTGTAGCAGTCCAGCTCATCGACGGTCTTCAGAGCCGTGAGGTCCTCGACCGTCTGTCCAGGGAAGGTGCTTAAATCCATTTCCATTCCCTGTGTGAGCGTGGTCATCAGCCGCTGAACCCTGCGCCGATCCTCCGGCGAAAAATCCAGAAAGAGTCTGAAACACTGATCCAACCGTTCCAGCAGTACCCGCTCGGCTGACTGCTGCTGGAGCGGCCCGATTGCCCGCTGAATATCCTGCACCTGTCCCCAGACGATCTGATCACCGACGAACTGGCTTTTCAGCTGATTCAGAAAATCCAGGCGGCGATGCCGATCGATCAAATCCGTATCGGCAATCGTATCGGCGGCGCGAGCGAAGAGATAGGCGAGGCTGACTTGATCCCGGACATCCGCCGGCACCACGGCCAGCGTCGTATAGAACAACCGGGAAACTTGCTTGAGGAGATCGCGAAGCAACTCCTGTTTGGAAAGATCTGTACTCGTGATCACACCTACTCGACGTCGAGAATGCCTTCCATCCCCTTCTGCCGGTGACTCGGCAAGGGCCACAGCCGTTTATCGCAATAGATCGGAAATGTCCCCGGCTGGGTGGGTGTAAACGTGAACACCGACGTCTTGCCCGCACCGACCTCTTCCTGGACGGCAAGCGCATCAATGATGAAATTGTGCGGCGTCAGCATCGTGACACTCGTCAATGTCACTTCCACCGGTTTTCCAGCCCCGACGATCACATGGGACGGCCGAAAGGAATAACTGTCGAGAGTGACGCTCACCCGTTGGACTCCATCAGAACCTACCGGCACTCTCCACGGACTGCCAGGCGACCCCGCATCGACGGCCAACACCTCCGCCGTGGGACACAGCACAAACCATCCCAATACAAAGAGACACAACGGCCTAGAATGCGTCATCAATGGGGAACTTCTAACAGGAATATCGGGAAGGGGTCAATGTGGCTTCGGGAGCAAGGCCTCTGCCACCTTGACTTTCGGCAACGCGGCCTTACTTGTATCGTCACCGGACGGATGTGTAAGACTTGTATCTCGATCAGACAGTTTGTGTATAATAAAGGCAACTCAGTGCTGTATCTCACCTGAGGCGAAGACTGGTCTTCAAGGAGGCGTTCGATGAAATGGATGAAGGGTATGGGGCTGTTGCTGATCTCCAACATTCTCATCATGCTCACACTGTCGCTCACCGTACCGATTGTGATCAACGTGGTCCTGCCGATGTTTGGAATCGACGTGCGGGGCTCGGTTGATCTGTCGACCTTGGTGTGGGCGGCGATGTTCGGATTCGGCGGCGCATTCATCAGCTTGGCATTTTCGAAGCAGATGGCGCGCGCCATGCTCGATTGCCAGCAGATCACGCAACCCCGTTCACGGGCCGAACAGATTATCTATGGATCCGTGCAGGAAATCGCACAGCGGCTGCAAATCACCATGCCCGAAGTCTGGGTCTACGATGCGCCCGATCCCAACGCCTTCGCGACCGGTCCCAGCAAGAACAACTCCATGGTAGCGGTCTCCACAGGCCTCTTGCAGAATCTACGCGAAGATGAGGTCAAAGCCGTGCTCGCCCACGAAATGGGCCACGTCTACAACGGTGACATGTTTGCCACCACCGTGTTAGCCGGGCTGATGAATACCTTCGTTTACTATATCGCCATGTGGGTACGCCGCTTCTTCGCGGAACGGGATCAGGCCGCGCTTGGATTCGGCTTGTCGTTCGTCATTCAGATCATCGTCAGCATCCTGGCATCGATCGTGATCAGCTGGTTCTCACGCCAGCGCGAATTCGGCGCCGATGCGTTTGCCGCCAAGGTATACGGGAAAGAGTCGATGATTGCGGCGCTCCGTGCGATCGATCGATGGGTCAGTCAGACCCAGTTCCAACACGCGACACAAGATGCACTGGCCACGATGAAGATCTCCGGACAAGCGGGCGGGGTCATGAGCCTGTTTTCAACCCACCCGCCGATCGAAGCGCGTATAGCAGCGTTAGAGCAGCTCTAAGGAACGGTTCTACGTCAGAAATGACGGCGGGAGAAACCTCCCGCCGTCGTGACTCCTGCGAGTCTTCCTCATCCTTTCCGAACAAACGCAATATGGGCGCGATATTCTTGGATGGCTGCGCCAAGTGCGGCTGAACCCATCGGAATATTGGCATCGAGCGTGTCTTCGATAGCCGGATCATCGATCTCGACATCATACCGATCCTGGACATTCGTCCGTACCGGGCCGGCCGTGATCTCTCTGGGCATGAAGATTTCCTTCCACACTTCTTTTTCCACCAGACACACGTCCCGGAATCGTTCATAGAGCAAGGTCAGTTTCTCCGGATCAGTCACCTTGACGCGAGAGTCCATATCCACATTCCTCCGATCTCTGTGCGACATCACAATCACTGTGGTTGCGCCGGCATGTGCGGTGGGGCTGCCTCGGCAATAGTAAAGCGCATCGTGCCAACCTGATTCGCAGCATGAAACGGCTGTTGCCCCAACGGGGCAATAAACAGCTTCGCCACATACCGGCCCGGCTCCCATCGCACCCCGGACTTTTTCATTTCGAGATATCCATACCGTTCATGACCCGGCACTTCCAGCACATCCTTCCCTACGCCCTCATGGCTCAACGATCCTCCGGGCTGTTCACGAAACCATTGCACCGCAAATTGCGCAGGATCTTCGAGCGGAGCCACTTCGAACACAATGTACACAACCGGCGTCTCAGCCGGAAAAACTGCGCCGGGCTCGACCGGTCTCAGCCTGGGATCCTGGGCATACCACCCTGCCCGCCCAAAGGTGTCCCATTCGATCTCATACCCTTTTGCCATTGTAATCCAGGTGAACAGCGACTGCGGCACCCCCTTCTGCTGCTGATCGAAGGACGGGCTCTGGGTCACTACCACTTCGGTCGTACCCTGCTCTTTCGGCATGAGAAGGTCCTTCGCCTGGCTGGTTTGGAGAGCCACCATGCTACTGCACACCAGGCTGATGGCAATCCAACGTCCTACGCAAC
>JABMDH010000066.1 GCA_015904075.1 Nitrospira sp. | reverse complement strand
TCCCATACCGCCCCCCGGATACAGGACACCAGTTTCATTTCCTCATTGGGAGCGCGCTGAAAATGCAATCCGCGAATGGTCCCGCGCCGGGCCGTATAGGAATGATTGATCTGCGCAATGGGCTTCCGCCATCCTGCACCGGCCAATTCTTCCTGACAAAACACACGACTGAATGATCCACGACTATCTGTGATCGGCATACGGCCAATCACCTTCACGCCGGACAACGGAGTATCGACGACAACCAATCGGCCCACATTCCCTCCCGGCTCTATCGTTGCCGTATCGGGTTCGAAGAGCGCACCCGCATCGTTCGCGTTCGCATGGCCTCGGGACCATGGCGTGAGCCGTTTCACCACGCCGCAATATCGGCGTCGCAGAGCGCACGCGCATCTTTGGCGTTTGCATGTCCCCGGTACCATCGCATGGTCCGTCCCACAGCAGCGGCCAGCGGCCACCTCGGAACCACGTCGAGCACCGTACGAGCCTTCTCCACGTCAAGCCTGAGCGAATCTTCCTCACGCGGCCCGTCATCGCCGGTACCGTAGACAACCTCTCCACGGCCATAGGCCGATCGGGCCAATTCCACGACCTCGCGGACCGTCGCAGCCTCATGAGCAAGCGGGCCGAAGTTATAGGCACCGGCACACGATGGGTGCTCCCAGAGTTTCTCCGCCAGGCTCATATAACCTGCCAACGGTTCAAGCACATGCTGCCATGGTCTCACAGCGTTCGGGCGGCGCACGTGAAGCGCAAGGCCAGCACGCCACGCACGAATCGCATCCGGTATCAGACGATCGGCCGACCAGTCTCCCCCCCCAAGAACGTTTCCAGCCCTGGCCGTGGCTACCGCGACACCGCGAGACTCAAAAAATGACGTGCGGTAAGACTCCGTCACCATCTCGCAGGCCGCTTTGCTGGCGCTATACGGATCATGGCCGCCGAGCGGATCGTGTTCGCCGTACACGGCGGATGCCCCGACGGTTTTATAGACCTTGTCTGTGGTCACCACGACGATGACACGTACACTGTAAATCTCGCGCAACGCTTCGAGCAGATGCGCCGTGCCCATAATATTGGTGCCCAACGTGTCAATCGGCGCACGATAACTTGCGCGCACGAGGGGCTGAGCAGCCAGATGAAAGACGATATCGGGCAGAACCGTACGGACGATCGGGACCAGCGCCTTTTCAACGCGGATGTCGCAATAGTAACTGTCGAGCGTTTTATCAACGTGGGCGAGCTGATAGAGATTGGACTCCGTCGCCGGCGGCAAGGCCACTCCTGTGATCTGCGCGCCAAGCTGAGACAGCCACAGAGACAACCAGCTCCCTTTGAATCCGGTGTGCCCGGTCAGCAATACGCGCTTGCCTTGCCAGAATGAGTCCATCGGCGGCATTACCACACCTTCCAGGGCGCAGAGCCGGACCGCCAGCACTCTTCCAATTGCGTCTTGTCGCGAATCGTGTCCATCGGGCGCCAAAACCCGCGATGCTCAAACGCCATCAATTCACCCATGGATGCAAGCCGATCGAGCGGCGCGCCTTCCCACGGCGTATGGTCGCCATCGATCAGGTCGATGGCTTTGGGGGACAGCACAAAGAATCCGCCGTTGATGAATCCCCCGTCGCCGGGCGGCTTCTCTTTAAATCCGGTTACCTGCGCCTTATCCAGCACAAGCGCTCCATACCGGCCCGGCGGCACGACCGCGCACACCGTGGCCAGCTTGCCGTGAGATCGATGGAAGGCGATTTCAGCACTGACATCAAGATCCGCAACTCCATCCCCATAGGTGCAGCAGAACGCCTCCTCTCCACGCAGATATCCCGCGACACGCTTGAGACGACCTCCGGTTAGGGTCTGTTCGCCGGTATCCACCAATGTCACTCGCCACGGCTCGGCATGATTCTGATGGACCTCAACTTTGTTGTGTGCAATGTCGATGGTGACATCCGACCGGTACATGAAATAATTCACGAAGTAATCCTTGATCACCGTTCCCTTGTATCCGAGGCACACGACGAAGTCGTTGACGCCGTGTGCGGAATAGATCTTCATGATGTGCCAGAGGATTGGCTTCCCGCCGATCTCAACCATCGGCTTCGGTCGAGTTTCCGTCTCCTCACTGAGACGGGATCCAAGTCCACCAGCTAGAATGACTGCTTTCATGATGGGCTCTTACTCCGGATGAAGACCGGGCCAATACCCTGTGTCCATAGCTGCCCTGTGCAGCCCGGTTTCGCCTCGGCCCGTGGGATAGTGCCTCGTGCCCTCGGACAGACTTCCGGCGGTCGTGACCGCACGGTCTCTGTTGCAGATAGCAGCAGAGCAAAATATGCACCAGACCGGTTAGCCTGAATTTCGTGAATAGATAGGACGCGATCCTGGGCAGACAGGACGCACTCGGCAAAATATGCCGGGCAGACAGGAAAGATCGGTGTGGTCAGCGAATCGGGAACATGTCGGCTGACTTTTGAGCGGTCCATTGCTCAAGGGCGTTGCGGACGGATCCGCCCCACCCCCGGTATTCGATGTATTCCAATCGGTCAAACTGGAATTCGACTCCAATAATATCGGTGCCTGTTCCACCTTCTATATTTTTGACGACACCCGCCAAGTTCGTGACATGGCCTAAGCCAAGCAGCTCAAACTCCAAATGGATCGTGGCTCCAGGTCTGAGCCAGACCGGAATCTGTGTCAACGCGATGCTACACCCCCCCATACTGAGATCTTTGACGAGCCCTCCCGCATAGTCCGATGACGACATGACAGATACCGCGTGCGATCCAAAGTCCGCCCTCGTCAGCAAGGCGGGTTCGCTGGATGCGACACGAGTATGCTTGCGCAGGTGCATCTCTTCCACGTTCTGAGGAAACGCGAGAAACAAAATCGGCACCGGTGACAAGATCAGATCACGAATCTCGGTCTTATAGCCCACAAGTTTCCCATCAAGCACATAACTGACCGTACAGGGAGTGCCGGCGAGCGTATCCGTGACATGGCTGAGCTGAGACGGCAATTCACACACCAGCCACGCATGTTCTTTCCATCCCAGCAACGTACTGCCGTACATGACCTTCTGCTGACCGAGCAAGAGTGAGATCTTGAGCCCAGCAACGTACTGCCGTACATGAGCTTCTGCTGATCGAGCGAGAGCGAGATCTTGAGCGGCAGACCGACGCTCAAAAACGATATTGCCGAAGGTGTGGATGCCATAACCTCGTTCATGCCGCCTCCTTATTGAGATAGAGGATGGGATTGACCCCGCTGCTACCAGGATCTTTGACGGCAGCGATGCGACGCCGGCGCGCCACCGTCTGCTGCGAGAGATCCACCTCTTCGGGACTCGACCGGACCGTATTCCCCGCGCTCTTGACGATCAGCACAACCGGCTCCAAGAGCGCACCGTGGTTGATCTTCTGCACAATGGCCGTTTCACCGCTGTCTAATTCAATAACCGACCCGACAGGATACACCCCCACAACCTGAATAAAGCGTTCCACCAGCGAGGCATCCAGATGCCCTTCCAGTGAGATTCGATAGAGAAACTGGAGTGCCTCATGAGATGTCCGCCCCTTGTGATAGCAGCGATCGCTCGTGATCGCGTCATAAATATCGACGATGGCGGCGATCAACCCGAACTGACTGAGCTCGTCCCTGACCCGCCGGTGTGGATAACCCGTTCCATCGACTCGCTCATGATGTTCCAGCGCAGGGCGCACATAGGTATCGTCCAGCCCGGTGGTGGAGGACAACACTTCGACTCCCCGCAAGGCATGCTGCTTCATGACTTCCATTTCGTCCGGCTCAAACCGGCCCGGCTTATTCAAAATTTCGAGTGGAATTTTCGTCTTGCCGATATCGTGCAGCAAGGTTCCGACTCCGATCTGATGCAACTTCGACCGATCAAAGCCAAGATCACGACCCAACGACATCGCCAGTAGCGACGTGTTCACGGAATGGTAAAAGGTATACTCATCAAACTGTTTTAATCGGGACAGGCTGGTCAATGCATCGGCGTTGCGGAGTACGCTGTCTGTCATATCGGATACCACATGGTTGACAGAATCCATGTTGAGGGCGCGCCCCAATCTGACATCATGCATCGCATCCTGCACAATGGTTTTGGCCGCGGCATAGACCAGCCTGGCAATCGGCAGTTCCTCTTCAAACGACACCACCGCCGCCTCCAATGGTACCGCTTCGCCGGTTTGGATCGGCTCGCCACTGGAAGACGGGACCGGCGTACATTGATCGACCGGCGGTGCCTCAGAAACCATCGGCGCATCGCCATCGATGGCCACTTCGACCGTTTGAACCCCGGAGGCTTTCAGCTGTTCGATTTGTTCGCATGATGTAATCGCCATCCGGTGCCGGAAAAATGGACTGGTCAGCCAGGACTGGTCAATCCTCTCCACACGCATGCCCGGTTGCAATTGACCAATGTCGATCCATTTCTTCATAGCCTGACCCTTATGTCAGACCTCCCTTGGCGGCCATGCCGCAAGGCGAGGCACATCTTCCCGCAGGCGCTATCGGGAAATACCGGGTAAAACTTGAGTGCACCTGGCCTCGATACGGCGGCAGCATCGGTCAAGTTCCACGCATGCCAACCGATATATATGGAGAGCATTCTCGACATGCTATGGATGCGTCAGACGTCAATCCGGTGAGAACTTTAGACACATGCCTGTGAACGGCCCGCACAAAAACATTTCCATCGATCAACTGACTCCAGGCATGTTCATGGTCGGAGTTGATGTGCCTTGGTATCGTTCCCCCTTCCTATCCCATACCAGACTGATCGAGGATGCCGACACCATTAAAACAATGAGGCAACACGGGATCCGAACCGTGACCATCGATATCAGTAAGGGGACTGATGTCCGCACCGATGCAAAGGAAGAACCGCCGGCGAAGATAGAAACGGGCGCGCAGACCACCATTGCCGTGGAACCCCCTGCGGATCCAACTCAACCGGATACAGGCTCAGTGCACACACTGTACAGGGATGCGCACGAGACGGTCGAGCGGATATTCGCTCAGCTTGAACAGGGCGTTCCCCCCTCCCCCACCATAACCAAAGCCGTGGTGTCCAATGTGCTGATGCGGATCATTGATGACCGCACCGCGGTCATGACCCATCTTGCCCTTCAAAAGCTCAAGCAGTTCGACAGCTCATTAGCGACACACGCACTCGATACCTGCATCCTGTCGCTGGTCGTCGCCGTCGACATCGGACTGGATGAAACGGCACTGGCCCAGCTTGGCACGGGCGCGTTGCTCCATGACGCAGGCTATGCGCGACTCCCCCGCAACCTGGTCCGGAAACGCCAGACATGCACCGACAACGAGCGCCTCCTGCTGCAACAGCATCCCGCCCTGGGGACGGCCCTGTTCACGGAAACAGCCGGATTCGATGCGGCAACGACTAGAATTGTCGCCGAACATCATGAGCGCGAGAATGGCAGCGGATTTCCCTCCGGGCTGAAACACGACAGCATATCCACATTGGCCATGATTGTGGGAATCGTCGACTGGTACGACGGAATGGTGAGCCGTCGAGGTGGGCGGGCCGCGATGCTGCCATCGACCGCCGTCCAGCGTCTGTTCGTAGCGGGACAACAGGGGCAGTTCACAAACACGCTCGCCGAATCCGTCATTCGAAGCATCGGGATCTATCCGACAGGGAGTCTGGTCCTCCTGAATACCGGCGAACACGCGGTGGTCGTCGGCATCAATCCTGGGCAACGGCTGAAACCGCTCGTCAAGATTATCGCCGGGCCGCGAGGCGAGTCGTATGTGACTCCCCTGCTGACCGACCTCGCCGCGCAGACGACGGACCGGGAATCGCGTTCCATTCTGCGTGGGCTCGATCCAGTCCAGGAACGTGTCAACATTGCCCTGTATCTGGATGAGATCTCATCGGAGGCCGCCTGATGGAACAACACAACCCTGAACAACACGCAGCGGCTCCGGCTGCCATGCCGTCCATGACCGGTATCCTGGACGGTCTGCCGTTCGGAGTTGTGCTGCTGAACAACGGATTTCTGATTCAGGGGATCAATGCAGAAGCTGCGCGATTACTGGGACAGCATCAATCCTCCCTATCCGGCGCATCGTTCCCTGAGATCTGGTCTGCCCTGACAGCGTCGAATGCCGCGGCCGTGATGGACCGATTACACGCCGTCGCTGAAACACGCGAACCGATCCCTCATACTCAAATCCGCTGCCGCCCCGGAACAGCCGCCTCTATCCCCGTCGAATGGACATGTCAGGCAATTGCGCAGGAAGGCCGGCCCGGACTGATGATCGGCCTTCGCGATCGCTCCCAGGAAGAACAGCTGCAGGAAGAGCGCAATCGCCTGGCGGCCATTGCAGAAGAAACCCCGTCCCCCATCATCGAGATGGATCAGCATGGGCAGGTACTCTACGCAAATCCGGCCATGATGACCTGGCTCACGACATTGGGCTACAGAGCCGACGGGATTCCATGCATCGTACCGCATAACCTTCTGCAAGTGGTGGCCCGCTGTCTCCAGTCCGGCGACCCCATACGGGGCTTGGAGGTCTGCCTCCCTGAAGCCAGTTTCTCATGGACCTTTTGTCCCACGCCAACGCACGGGCTCGTTCGCGGCTATGCGCTGGACATCACCGGCATCTATGCGGCGCAACAGGAGCTGCGCCGCACTGCTGATCAGCTGCAGGAAAACAACCGGCAGCTCGACAAAGCCTTAACCGATGTCCAGGAATCCGTGCGGGCCAAGGCCGCCTTCCTCGCAACGATGAGTCACGAGCTTCGCAC
>JABMDH010000065.1:10408-12400 GCA_015904075.1 Nitrospira sp. | reverse complement strand
TTCTTCGTGCGGATCATTTTCCACATCGTGCCGGGCCCGACGCGCCCCCAGGCAGCCAGATGGAAGACGGACAGGGGATAGTCGGTGCCGAACAGCAGCCGATCCTGCACCTCGGGATGTTTCCGGAGGTGCAATAGCATCCGGAGGCGATTGGGCAATGTCAGGGCAGAAATATCGGCATAGAAATTCGGATAGCGGTTTGCGAACTCGTGGAAGGTGGGAATAAATTTTTCATAGAGCATCAGGCCGTAGCTGCAGGCATGGGCGGCGATGACGGTGACGCCTTCGTCGAGTGCCGTGTGCAGCCGGTCCGGATCGCCGACCGATTGATCCTTGCCGATCAGGCTGAATTCGTAGCCGACATGACTCAGGAACGGCAGCTTCCGTTCTGCCAGCGCCCGATAAAAGGGAATGTGCTTGCGATCAGCCGGGTTGAACTGTTGCGCATTCGGCAGAACTTTCACGAGGACGGCTCCGGCCTCAGCGACACGATGGACCTCTTCGATCGCATCTCTCCGTTGCGGATTGATCGACACGCCTGCGAGCAACTCATTCGGATGGGCCCGCGCAGCCTTGAGCACGTAATCGTTGCCGATGAGGAAATCTGTCTGGTCTTGAAGAAGTCTGCCGGCGCCATCGTAGACGCCGTCCATGCCGAGGAGTACTGCCTGTCGCACATGACGTGAGGCTCGCAATTCGCCGAGCAGATCGTCGAGATATTTCTGATTCCCTTCCCGCGGTGTGTCCGGTGAGAGCCGATGCTTCCAGAGTAAAAAACGGAACAACGGGCTCTTTAGCATCTTTGGAGAGATGTAGCAGCCGTTGTCGCCGTCCGGCAGCGCAGCCAGATGCACGTGGCAGTCGATCAGTGTCTTTTCTGTCATGAGTCAATGGTCAGTGGTGCATTGTCATTGGCTGACCGTGAACTGTTAGTTGCTTGGTCTGTCTGGTTGATCTGGTTTATTTGGTTGGTCGGAACAAATTCTTTTGAACGAGTACATCAAAGAAACAAGACAACAAAATGAACCAAATGAACAAGAAATTGATTCACGCTTCATGCGAAGCGAGCCGTTCCATCGCGATTCTCTTAATGCCGCGCAGGTCGAGTTTCCCGGTGCCGAGGACCGGTAGAGCGTCGACTTTGACGAATTGGTTTCGTCCGGGGATGAAGAGGTTCGGCAAGCCCTGCTCTGTTAGCTTGCTCAGAATATCCGGGAGGCGGGATTCATCGAGCGTGTGTAAGACCGCAAGGCGTTCGCCTTTTTTCTCGTCCGGAATGCCGGTGACAGCGAAGACTTGCATATCGGCGCCGGCCGCCTGTTGTAGTGACTCCTCGACCTTGCCGTGAGGGACCATTTCGCCGCCGATTTTAGAGAAGCGTGATAGCCGGTCGGTGATGGTCAAGAACCCGTCTTCATCCAACTTGGCAATATCGCCTGTAATGTACCAGCCATCGCGGATAGCGCTGGCTGTCAGGTCTTCACGTCCCAGGTATCCCTGCATCACGTTGGGACCTTTGACCAGCAGCATACCGGGGGTGTCGGCAGGCAATGGAGCGAAGCTGTCCGGGTCGACGATTTGCACGGATACGCCCGGCAGCGGTTGGCCCACCGTCCCTCTTCGCGAAGCCGGTTGGAAGAATCCAGCAGCCCGGAAGTCCGGACAGTTGACGGAGATGACGGGGGCGCACTCGGTGACGCCGTATCCTTCGACCGGTGCGACGCCAAAGTGATCTTCGAAGGCTTGCGCGAGCCGGGCCGGAAGCTTCTCAGCCCCGGTCAATACGATGCGGAGCGAGCTGAATTGTTCCGGCGTGCAACGGCGTTGATAGAGCTGGAGAAACGTCGGTGTTGTGACCAGAAAGGTGAGGCGAAAGCGCTGCACCAAATCGCCGATCGCCGTCACATCCAGGGGCGACGGATGAAAGACCATACTCTGTCCGTTCAACGTCACCAGCCAGAAGACGAGATAGCCGAACGAATGGAAAAACGG
>JABMDH010000065.1:2437-10308 GCA_015904075.1 Nitrospira sp. | reverse complement strand
ATACGACGTAGACACTTTCTTCCACTTCCATGACCCCGTTGATGAGCTGCTCGAGCAGCTCACGGTCTTTGGCGACGAGGCCATACCGGGCGTTGTAGGCTAAGTTTTTGACCAAAATGCTGCCGGTGCCGATCAGCGAACGGGTCATGGAGTCGGACTGTTGCGCGATAAAGTACCAGCTCAGGCCGGAACAGACCGCGATAATGACCAGGCTGACGAAGAGGACGAATTTCGTTCTCAGGCTGATGAAAGTCGAGAGACGAACTGGTTCGCGGAGGTGTGTCAGGTCAGTCACAATCAGTACACCTCCTCCGCCAGACTCAGGACGCTCGGGGGGATCGTGATCCCAAGATAGTCGGCGGTTCCCTGATTCAGCGCCATCCGGTGCTTTGGCAGAAACATTTTGGAGGAGGGGCTCGATGTGCCGGCGAGGATCGACTGTGCCAGATGGGCCGCCCCTCGTCCGACATCGGCTGAATCGATCCAAAAACTCATCAACGCGCCCTTGCGCACGAATTCAGGATCGAATCCAATGACCGGCACATGCCGTTCAAATGCGGCGGACAACAGAAAGGAGAAGGACTCTTCGGTCAAGACCGTACTGTCTGAGGTCAGCCAGAGCGCGTCGACTTCAGAGAGGAGTTCCCGCAAGGCCGTGGGGACTTGTTCCTCAGTTTTCACCTGCCGCTCGATGAATGTGATGCCGAGTTGCCGTGCCTGGTTCGTGGCGTCGCTGGAGAACGGAGGGGTTTTGTCGGGATCGTACAGGTAGCCGATCCGTTTGAGATTCGGCAGGACAGCGCGTAACTGGCTGAGTTGCTGGCCGATCGGAATGGTGGAGGCTACGCCGGTGATGTTCGAGGCTTTGAGGTCATATTTCGCTGGATGCAGGACCATGCTGTAGATGATGGGGATGTCGAACAGTTCGAGTCGTGCCGCGATCGCGGCCTTCGAACCCACCGCCAGCACGAGATCAGCACCCGACGCGCGAATTTTCCCGGCATATTTCCGACCGGCCTCTGCATCGCCTTTCAGATCGTATTCGACGAATACGGTCTCGCTCGGCATGGAAGACTTGAAGCCGCTGATCGCCTGATTGTAGGGGGCGATATTGGCCGATTTGAGAATGGCGACTTCATGGGCTTGGACAGGGGGAGGCGACCAGGCCGTATGGAGCAGGACAAGCAGGCATGCGGCAGCGCACCGAAGGAGTGCAGTGAATGGAGCAGGGACGCGAGATTGGCTGAGTGGATCAGGGATTTCCTGCATGGGATTTCCCTTACAATTTGAGCGTCAGCCAGGCCATCACGCGTCTTTCTATGAGGTCGCCGAGAGGGTGTTCCCTGTGGCCGTCGTTCAGCGCATTGAAGACCGATATGGCGGCTTCGGCTGACTGTCTGATGCCGGCAGCCGTGTCTTGTTCCCAAAAGCGATAGCCGGCGCGGAAGTTGAGCAGTGTGTAGTCGCTGACTCGCGTTCCCGGCGATACTCCGAAGATATCGAATGATTGGGCCAGGGGGTAGGTTGCCGATCCAACATAATGCAGCACGACGTCGCCGTTGATGCCGTTGTCCCATTCTCCCCGCAATCCGGCGTTGACTTTTGATTGAGGCGCGCCGCGCCGGCCGAGTCCTGTGATGTTGTGTCCAATCTCCTGGAAGGAGTAATTGGCAAACCCGGTCAGCCAGGAGGTCGCTTGAAACTCAACGCCGGCTTCTCCTCCGTACATTTCAGCTCTGCCGAAATTTACGGTGCTTGCCATGGTGCTGGTCGCCTCAAGACCGATCAGGTTGGAGATGCGGTTAAAAAAGAGGTCGGCTCGGACTCGAATCCGGTGACGATAGAACCATCCTTGATAGCCCAGCTCGTAGGAGACAATTTTTTCAGGATGCAGAGTGCCTGATCCAAGGATGGGATTGGTGACGGGAAAGAATGGGTTGGGAACGAGGGGTGTGATGCGGGCGTTTTCATACGTTTCGAATAAGGTTGGAGGACGATAGGCGACAGAGGCTTGCGCGCGTAACGTGTGTCCGGGAATCGGTGTGTACAGGACGGCGAGACGCGGGCTGTAGGTGGGATTGATTTGGGTATGGAGGTCGTATCGCAATCCTCCGACCACATTGACCGAGGGGAGGATGGACCACTCGCCTTGGACGTACATGCCCAACCGGTTTTCTTTCCCAACGCTGGAGATGCAGTTGCACGAAAACGTGTTGTGGTGGTAGTTGAGACCGTAGGTCAGTTGTCCCGATTCGCCGACCTTGATGGAGTGTTGCCCTTCGACGTTGTACGTGTTGCCTGAGAAGTTCAGATCCGACCGTCCCGCGGGATCCGTGACCGTGACGAACCGTTGTAAGAGAGGATGAGCGGAGGCATCTACATCCGCGAAAAACCGTTCCAGTAGGCACGGAGGAAGACCCCCTGATTTTCATACGAAAGGTTTGCGTAGGGCAGTTTGACACCGGAGGTCAGGAGGGTGCTGCCTGCCCCAACCAGCGGCCCGTCGTGGGGATCCATATAGACGAGACCACCTGAAACAGATGCTTTCGATTGGCCTGACAGCGCATAGTCCATTTGGCTGTTGAATTTATAGGAGCGAAAGGCCGCCGTATCTTGCGCTCGCCATTGATGGTTCTGCTCATAGCCTCCCGAGACGCGGTACTTGAAATTCCCTTCTGCCCCGGCCTGCACAGCCGAGGTCGAGATGGTGCCGACCTCCCCGCCGCCTACTTGCAACGTGGTCCCTGCCATCTCTTTCGGTGACTTAGTGATGATGTTTACGACCCCGTCGAACGCATTAAAGCCGTAGAGCGCAGCCACAGGCCCCTTGATCACCTCGATCCCTTTCCAGAAGATGAACCCTTGGACATCGATATAGACGGAGCGGCCGTCGATCAACACGAGCATCTTGTTGGCGAACAGTTGGTTGTTGCCGCGCACACTGACGTTGAAGTCCGCTCCGGTCACCTGCATGACGTCAAGGCCGGGAATGCGGCGCAAGATGGTCGGGACATCGGGGGCGCCCGATTGACGGATGTCCTCGGCGGTAATGACGTAGACATTGGAGGGGGCTTGGGAAATGGGTTGTTCCCGGCGGATTGCCGTGCTGACGGTTTCTTCTTCGATCAATGAAAACACATGGGGTGCATCCTTCGACTCCCGGGCCGGTTCCGGAGCGGCAACGGCAGGCATTGAAAAGCACACCAGCAGCAAGCCGAGTATGCCGGATGAGATGGGACCGCCTGGCTGGGTATCGACAGTGGGATGACTGGAAGAGCAGCCGGTGTCCATAATGGCGCGATACATCCGCATCCTCACCGGCGACGCGGTGACGGTGGAGATGACGCCGTACGACCTCACGAAGGGAAGGATCGTGTACCGCGGAAGATAGGGAAGCGGTTAGTGTCTCTGACGAGGCGCCCGCCGGTGACTCGGCGGGCAGTTGTGGTCGGGTGGCGTATGATCTTCCATGATCACCCCCTTGTTGATCCGGAGGGATGGGGAAGAAAGAGGTTAACGAACACGCCCATTCCTACTCTCCTTCGCAAGCAGTGTCAATGGACCGTTCCCCCCTTCCTTCAAATTGCTATCCGGCATAACCCATGCCAGCAGTCACCTTTGCAATAGTAGTTCAGCAAGTTGCTGGCATAGATATGCCGAACCGATAAGAAACAAAAGCAAATTGAGTCTGATCGGTGGTGTCAAACAACTCAGTTGCATATGGTATGTCATTCCCGTCTGACGCTCGGACTAGCCGAGTGAAGATCGAAGTGATCTGACAGCGCTGATGGAATAATACTCTCGAAGAGGTTAGGACTGAGGCGGAGGTACCGGTAGCCCTTCCAATTCCATAATCCGCAACGCGTTAGTCGTCGGGCAGGGGCTTATTTTGACAGCTTCTGGGACCTATGCCATCATATAGGCCATTCTCTAGATTAAGGGAGGCTCTCATGGCTAGCGCAACCAGACAGGCGAATTTTACATTGCCTGAGGATTTGCTTGATGAATTGAAACGGGCGGTTCCGAAAGGGGAGCAGAGCAAGGTCGTGGGTGACGCGTTGCGTCATGAGTTGAAGCGGATCAAGTTCAAGAAATCCCTGCAGCTCAGCTTCGGGGCGTGGATAAAGAGCGAGCATGCGGGTCTTGCGAAAGGCACCCGCCGGTTTGTTCGCGCACTTCGAAGATCGTCCCGCCTGAGGCGGGTGGGCGTTCAGTGACAAAGATTCTATTGGATACGGATGTCCTCATTGATGTGCTCAGGGGGCGGGAAGCCGTCAAGGCCTTTCTTGAAGATGCGGCCGATCGATTTGTTCCCTGCTGTTCCGTCATTTCAGTGGCGGAACTTTTCGTGGGGATGTATCCGGAGGAGGAACGGGCAACACGTGCGCTGCTGGATGGGTTGGTGATACTTCCCGTGACGCAAGACATTGCTGAAGTTGCGGGGCGTTTCAAACGCAGAACGAAAACCCGGCGTCTCGAGTTGGCTGATTGTTTGATCGCCGCGACAGCCTTTGTTGAAGGTGCGACCTTGGCGACCGGCAATGTGAAAGATTATCCCATGCACGACATCACGGTGGTGAAGGCGCGATAACCACTTTCCCTCACGTGCATTCCTTGGTATGCCACGCTACCAACTCAGAACGTCCTACGATGGCCTGTTGTCATCCAGTTTTGGTACCGGCAGTCCTTCCAACTCCATGATCCGTAGCGCGTTAGTCGTCGGGCAGGGGCCTGGGCGCAGCGTGTAGTCGAATTGTAACGCGCCGGCGTCGACGGTTTCTTGAAAATGCGCGTTGGTGAGCTGTGGAACTGTTTTATCGAGGTCTGTGAGTTCGAGGTCATGGGTCGTGACGAGGCCCAGCCCGTTGCCTCTGGCAGGCGCTCGCGATTGTTCGTTCCCTTGAAAATCTCGTCGATCAGGAACAGCACAGGGGGCGCGGTCCGGTCCTGGGTTGCGTCGAGGATTGTCTTGAGCCGTTTGACTTCGGCGTAGAAAAACGACAAGCCCGCATCCAGCGAGTCGTCGACGCGGATGCAACAGGCCAGGCGACTCCAACTCCAGGTGAACGATGTGGCGCACGCCGGACCGCCGGCTTGCGCAAGGCACAGATTGATGCCGATCGTACGCAGGAACGTGCTCTTGCCGGACATGTTTGAGCCGGTGATGAGATGGATCGAGCCGAGCTTGTCCAAACGGACATCGTTGGCCACGCGAGCGTTGGCAGGCAGCAGCGGATGCCCAAGCCGGTTGGCACGGATGGCTACGTTCGCCCCGTTGTGTCGGGGGGACAGTTCAAGCGGTTCGGGCCAGGCATAGTGGGGATGGAGATAGGCAACGTTCGCCAAGGCCGACGCGGCTTCGATGTCGGCCAAACAATCGAGCCAGAGCGGCAGATGGTCTTTGATGGACTGCTGCACATGAATCAGCCGCCGGGTGAACCACAGATCCCAGGGGCCGAGCGCATTGAGGCCCAGATGCAGCAGGGGATTGGCCTTCACGCTGATGGCGTGCAGAGTCCTTGCGGCGTGCGCCAGGTGAAGCGAAGGCCGGGCGGTGCTGTGCATCAGCGGGGCACAGGTGTCGGCCAGGGCGGGCGTGGTGGTATTGGCATACCGTTCCAGATGGCACAAGACGGTTTCCAGCCGTTCCATTTCATGATGGAGCCCCACCGCGTGTTCGAGTAAGTGTTCACCTTGGTCGGTCATGAAGTAGATCAACACGTACGCGCCGAAGGAGAACATCCAGTAACTTGGGAGCGCTCCGAGCAGCGCGCCGAACCCCAGCACCGCCGTGGACAGTGCCAAGATGAGTTGGACGATGAGCGTCACGTTCAGACGAGGGAATCCGACCGGGTGTTGGACAACCGCGGCCAGACGGCGGCCGTTAATCTCTTCCTCGCCGGCCAGTCGTGCATGGAGGGTGAGGCGATCGCGAAAGAGCGGACGGGTCGCCAATTCTTGCACCAGCCGTCGACGGCGGGACCAGACCTCCTGCGTTGGCGGCTGATCGAGGAGCCACGCAGCCAGTCGCACGCGGCCATGGTCGGAGACGGTTGTGTCGAGGAGATGGAGCAGGGAGTGGGGCCCGGTCAGATCAAGGTCTTTGGCATAGCAATGCGTCGCGGGCGTCTCGGATGGCCGGGGAGGAATATTGGGCCAATCCAATGAAATCCTGGCCATGTGAGCGGCTTTGATGCTTTTCCACAAGCGGAGCCGGTGAATCCGGTGCTCCAGCCTGTTATGATACGCGGCCACGGCGAGGAACAAGCCCGCAAAACCGGCCAGCGCGGAGTTGCCCGTGGTGTACCAGCCGGATGTATAGAGTGCGATGGAGCAGCCGAGGCCGGCGAGAAAAATGACCAGGCGACACAGTGTGAAACGAGCGCTGGTGTGCGTCCCTCGCTGGATGAGGCGGTCGATTCGGATGAGCATCCGTTGCAGTTGTGCCGGGCGCGAGGGGCTGGTCATGATGTCATCGACCTTACTGGGAACTGCGTGATGCCGTCAACGATTTCCAACTGGGTGGACGTACGGATTGTGTCGCGCCTCGATGCCGGGGAGGTGCTTGGGCTACTCGATGATCCAGCGGTGCAGGGTGGCTGGCAAGAAGGCGAGACCGTGCATCTTTACTGGCCAAGCGAGATCTGGTCGCCCGACCATCTGGTGAAACTGAGACAGATTCTCCGGCAACTCGACGGAGCGAACGAACCGGAGATTCAGGTCCATGCACTGCCTCATCAGGATTGGAATCAGCAGTGGGCGCAGTCGGTGAAACCGTTATGGATCGGGAAGCGGATCCTGATCAGACCCAGTTGGGATCCGGTGAGTCTGCAGCCGGGGCAGATCGAGATTATCCTCGACCCCAAGCAAGCCTTTGGCACCGGCCACCATGCGACCACGCGGATGCTGCTGGAATGGCTGGAAGAGGTAATTCATGGGGATGAAACGGTGCTGGACGTGGGGAGCGGCAGCGGCATTCTGGCCATGGCGGCGTTGCGGTTGGGCGCGCGGTCCGCTCTCGGCATCGAGTATGATCCCGTGGCGGTCGAGTGTGCGGAAGAGTGTGCCAAGCAAAATGGATTTGGGTCGGAGTTGCGCTATGTCTGCGGGACGCTTCAGGATGGGGCTGCTTCGGTCCGGCCCGATCTGGTCCTGGCCAATCTCGACCGGCAGACGTTGCTGCAACTCGCGGAGCAGCTGGCTCTGTGCGGTGCGCGCAGGTTGCTGATTTCTGGTCTGTTGCAGGATCAGCGGAAAGAAGTTGTCGCAGCTTTTGCGGCGGCCGGCCTCTATCCCGGTCGCGAACGGGAACAAGACGGCTGGCTCGCAATGGAGTTTCTGCCGGTCCAATCTTGCGAAGGAGTGTGAATGGATGGAGAACGGTCGCCCGCCTTATCCACATGTGCATCAGATCAGCGTCTCGGACGGAGGCGTGCCGAAACGGCCTGTGTTCGAGGTGAAAGTCGGTAAGGACGGTGTGGAGGGGGATCGGCAGGAAAACCTGAAATTCCACGGCGGGCCTGATCGCGCAGTCTGTCTCTATTCGCTCGAATTGATCGAGCGACTGCAGGACGAAGGACATTCAATTGACGCGGGGTTGTCCGGCGAAAATCTGACGATTGCCGGGTTGGAGTGGGATCTGGTGAAGCCGGGCGTTGTGCTGTCGGTCGGGCCGGAGCTACAACTGGAAGTCACCAGCTATACCTCCCCATGCAGCAAGAATGCGTCGTGGTTTCGAGAGGGAGACTTTTCCCGGATTTCACAGAAAGTGAATCCCGGTTGGAGTCGTGTCTATGCGAAGGTGCTGCGCGAAGGCGTGGCCAGGCCGGGAGACGCCGTGAGCATAGGAAAGGCTTAGGTCGAGGTCAAGG
>JABMDH010000065.1:0-2337 GCA_015904075.1 Nitrospira sp. | reverse complement strand
GGTTTGTCGAACGATTCCGCGAGTACTTTCCTGATTTTTCAGGAGGCCGCGTTCTGGACCTGGGCTGCGGCCCGGCCGACATCCCGATTCGATTTGCCACGCTGTATCCGGCCTGCCAGGTCGTCGGTATCGATGCCTCGGCGCCAATGATCCGGTTGGCTGAGCAGGCCGTGACGCAAGCCGGGTTTGCCGACCGTATCACGTTGCGTTGTGAACGAATCGATGATGTGGCTGGGGCCCGTATCGCCGATGCGGCTTTGTCCAACAGCCTGTTGCATCACCTGCCGAATCCGTTGCAATTCTGGAACAAACTGCGGTTGTTGGTGAAGCCCGGTTCGCCGGTGCTGGTAATGGATTTACTCCGGCCCGATTCGCCGGAAGAGGCGCAAGCCATCGTCGATCAATACGCCGCCGGCGAGCCGGATGTGTTACGCCGGGATTTTTATCATTCTCTGCTGGCCGCGTTCACCGAAGATGAAGTGACGACGCAGCTCGCCCGTATGAATCTCACACGACTGTTGATCGATATTCCCGACGATCGCCACTGGGTAGTCGGCGGCGTCATTTATTGAGCAGGGCGATGAAGGTGACTCCAACCTGAGTAGTGTGACGTGTGAATCCATCTCTAACAGGAAGCGGGGTGCGTGAGGGTATGTGGTTGAACGCTGTTGCCAGACGACTTCGAAATCGCTTCACCGTAGTTGCGTTAGTGGTCTGTAGTGCAGTCATTCCGGTCGGGTGCGACAATCGCGAGACGATCCTCTCGATCGAAAAGCCCACGGAGGTGCTCAGCATAGAGCAGGCCCCGTCTCCTTCTGAATCTGCGAACGCGAGTGTTCAGCCAGGGAAAGTCATTGTGACTCTGAAAGCAGGGGAAACGGCAAGAGCCATCGGTGTGTATCACGGCACGGATCGTGATGCCTTCCACGTCAAGCTTGCCGACGGGACCGAGGGGCTGATTCTCGCCGGTGAGACCTTCAAAGTGACGTCCCGATGAGATGCAGGCCTATGCAGGGAAGATGCGTCTGTGGGAGGACCGGCGGCCATGAGGGCCCGATCAACTACTTCTCAGCCTCGATTTCATTCGCGCCGCGCTGCCCAATCGGAAACGTCCGGTCCTGCACGCTCACGTGCTCGAGCCGGGGAAACCAGTAATTCTTGGTCACTTAGAGGTCACTCCGGTCCCGGTCAACCATGCAGTCCCCACCGTGGGATACGTGGTGAAGGACCGGCAGGCGGCATTCCTGTATAGCGGCGATACCTACCAGACGGATGAGATCTGGAGTCTTGGCCGGACGATCCCCGAACTCAAGGCCGCCTTGATTGAATCGTCTTTCCCTGACGAATTAGGCGAGTTGGCGAAGAAATCCAAGCACCTCACCCCCGCGCTGTTTCTCAAGGAGTTTCAGAAGCTCGGACGCCCGGATCTGCCGGTCTATGCCTATCACATGAAACCCTCGGTTCGAAGGCAGATTGAGACGCAAATTAACCGGCTTGGTATCGAACGAGTGGCGTTTCTTGAAGAGGATCAGATCATCACGCTCTAGAGGCGTTGCAAGCGTTCGCCAGTCTCTTGAAGGGTACGGCTGAGACTAAGGTTGAGCAAATTCCACTCTCACCGTCACCGTACCCTCGACGTCAGCCGTTTCAGTTTTGTTCGCTGTGGTCTTGAACGGTTCAGGTTTCCGCAGTACCCGCGTAGCGGAGTCTCTTGATCATGGTGAGGTGAGGTAGCGGGTGAGCCAGTCGGCGATGACGTTCGTCATCTGCGTAAAATCTTCTCGTTTCGTAAATTGATGATCGGCGCCGGGCAGCAGCTCCAGGTGTTTCTTCACGCGAAGCGCGTCATAGAGCCGCCGGCTCTGGTGAAGAGGAACATGCTCATCGGTATCGCCCTGGACAATGACGGTGGGGGCGGTAATCGCTCTCGCCGGTTCGTAGGCAATCTGCCGTAGGCAGTCTTCGTAGAAGGCATAGCGAAGTGCGATTCGGTTCGGGCCGCCCATGATGTTGGGGATGGTATCGGTCGCTTGCCAGCGCGCCAGTTCTTCCTGTCCGAACCCCAACTGGAGTTCTTCTGCAAAATCGACCACGGGGCATTTCAGCGCAAGACAGGCCAGATCGGGCCGCTGCGCGGCGGTCAAAATCGAGACCAGCCCGCCGAAGCTGGACCCCATTAATCCGATCCGGCGATACCCCTTGTGTGTGACATGGTCAAGCGCCGCCAGGGTTTGGCCGATCGCCAGCGTCGTAGTGATTTCCTCGAAAGGGCCGAGACTGTCTCCTTGCCCGAAGAAGTCGAAACGGAACGTGGCAATCCCCCGCTCGATCAATAGG
>JABMDH010000064.1:32280-38958 GCA_015904075.1 Nitrospira sp. | reverse complement strand
GCCGCCGCCCGTTCTCGCGCAGCGCCTGTGGCTCGACGGCGGACTGGAGGCGAGGGTGAAGAAGACTCTGGAGACGCGTCGATGACTCGCAAGATCGTGGTGATTCCGGAAGGGGCGGCGTTCTCACACGTCGCGCAGATTCTTGAGCGGGAACAGTTGATCCAGAGCCGTTCTGCATTTATGTGGCTGGGGAAAAAACAGGAGGCTGAACGAAAGATCCGTCCCGGCGAATATGAGCTGCATGCCGCCCTGCCTCCGGCCGAGATCCTCTCCAAACTGATAGCAGGCCGTGTTGTGCTCCATTCTGTGACGATTCCGGAGGGCTATACGATCAGCCAAATTGCCGATGTCCTTGCGGAACATCGCATTACGGATAGGGCCGAGTTCATTCGGCTCGCCCATGACAAATCCTTCGTCAAGTCCCTAGGGGTTCCTGGAGAGAGCGTGGAGGGGTATCTGTATCCGGACACCTATCGATTCCCGCGTCCTACAGCGGGAAAAGATGTGATAAAAGCCATGGTCGATCAGCTGGCGCACGTCTTAACTTCGGAGTGGCAGATGCGCGCGAAGGAGATGCAGCTCACTGCGCATGAAGTCTTGACGCTGGCGTCGGTCATCGAAAAAGAGACGGGTGCGGGAGATGAACGGCCTCATATCGCATCGGTCTTTCATAATCGTCTCAAGAAAAGAATTCCTCTTCAAAGCGACCCCACCGTGATCTATGGTTTGCCGAACTTCGACGGCAATCTGCGAAAAAAAGATCTGTCCCATCCCAGTCCCTATAACACGTATCGATGGGCGGGGCTGCCGCCTGGTCCGATCGCCAGCCCGGGAGCGGGCTCAATCCGGGCGGCTCTCTATCCAACTACGACTTCGGATTTGTATTTTGTGTCAAAGAACGACGGCACCCACCAGTTTTCCGCTACGCTGGTTGAGCATAATAAGGCGGTGGAGAAGTACCAGAAGCGACCCCGGCGTGTCCATTCTTCGCAGACATCTGTGGTTCCGGAAAAGGGCCTGTCCGTCCATCAAGAAGGAGTGTCGTGAATGATGTCTGAATGGAATCTGCCGGGGCTCATCGACCATACGGTCCTTCGTCCTGAGGCCACCAAAGCCGATGTGCTGCAGTTGTGCCGGGAGGCCAAGGCACATGACTTTACGGTTATTTTCGTGCCGCCATGCTATGTCGACGAGGCCGTGGCAGCTGTAGCCGGTGCTGCCATTCGGGTCGGTATTCCCATTGGATTTCCATTGGGAGGCCATACGACGAAGGCCAAAGTTGCAGAAGCCATCGAAGCTGTTGCGCGCGGAGCTTCGGTGCTGGACATGGTCATCAATGTCAGCCGGCTGAAGTCCGGGGATTATGACGAGGTGCGGCGGGACATTGCCGAAGTCGTTACCGCGACGCCGAACATCGAACATAAAGTGATTCTTGAAACCTGCTATCTGACGCAGCAGGATAAGCTGACGGCCTGCCGGCTCGTTGTTGAGGCAGGTGCCGACTATGTCAAAACTTCGACCGGGTTTGGCGCAGCCGGTGCGACCGTCGAGGACGTTCGGCTGATGAAAACAGCGGTTGCCGGACGGGCGAAGGTCAAAGCGTCGGGCGGTATCAGGGATTGGAAGACGGCACAGGCTATGTTAGAAGCAGGAGCCGACCGGATCGGAACCAGCGCGAGTTTGAAAATCATGGAAGAGTGGAGAGCCTCGAAGTAGCCACGACCGACCTGCACTGTTTGCGTACGGATACCATTACCATCAGTTACGGAGTGCCCTCTTATGATCAAACGTGTCCTGTTGTTTGTCATCAATGGATTTGGAGTCGGAGCGTTGCCGGATGCGGAAGAGTATGGAGATGCCGAGGCCAATACGCTCGTGCACCTGGCGGATGCCGTTGGAGGTTTGAGTCTTCCAAATTTGGAAGTGCTGGGGCTGGGGCATCTTGCGAAGATTCCCGGCGTTGCGTCGATGGCGCAGCCGCATGGATGTTTTGGGCGTCTGGGGTTTACAGCCCGCGGCAAAGACTCGGTGTCCGGCTATTGGGAAACCAATGGGGTTGTTCATGGAAGCGGCGCGGTCTATCAAACGGGGATTCCGGAGAATGTTGTTGCCGTGATCGAGCAAGCGCTGGGGCGGAAGCTCATCGGCCATCGTGTTGCTTCCATGGATTCGATATTGCGGGAACATGGAGCGGAACATTTCTCAAGTGGAGCGCCCATCTTATGGACTGACGGCGGGAATACCTGTTATGTGGCTGCGCATGAAGACACGATGCCCGTTGCGGTACTGCATCAGCAATGTCGTGAAGCCTGTAAGGCAATCAAGAAGGCCGGCACAGTGATCCGTATTGTCGCCCAACCGGTTACGGGGGAGCCAGGAGCGCTGCGTCCTCGGTCAGGGCGGAAGGATTTCGTAATGGAACCGCCGGGCCTTACCATGCTGGATGCGTTGAGCCGGTCCGGCCAGATCACGATGGGGATCGGAAAGGTCTATGATTTGTTCAGTGGCCGCGGCTTCACGAAATCGTTCCCTGCTGCGTCTGCGTTCGACGACACAGTGGGGATGCTGAATAAGGTGCCGCGTGGACTTCTCTATGTGAGTTTGGATCTCTTATCGGAGGACAGCGCGCAGGCCGCCGACGCCCTCCAGGATTTTGATCGCCGGCTGCCGAATCTGTTCGAACAGCTGCGGGTCGGAGATATGGTCATTCTGACCGGTGATCATGGACGCGATGTGTCGAAGCCGGACAAATTACCGACTCGGGAATATGTTCCAGTGCTCATCACCGGCCCCAAGCTGGCGCAAGGCGTGAATCTGGGAACGCGTCAGACTGCCGCAGATCTGGGACAAACTATCGCGGACACTCTCGGTGGTGACCGGTTGGCGATCGGTGAGAGCTTCTGGGAAGCGTTGAGGCCGGGATAGCTACGTGAGGCGTTAGGCGTGAGGGGAAAGCATGTCATGTGAACTGCGATTGAAAGAGCTGGGCATTGAATTGCCGGCTGCTCCGAAACCGGTGGCGAATTACGTTCCTGCCGTCAGGGTTGGAGATGTTTTCACCGAGCGTAAGAATGTTTCTGCATCCAAGGGCTTTTGAGAAAATGGTGCTCCGCTCAGATTGATGCCCTCTTTGAGGAGTTGTGCGTGTGAAGAGCTTGACATATAGAGGACGCGCAATTCGGGTACAACGGCCAGCATGCGGCGGACCATCTCGTCGCCGTTCATCGGCGGATACACATTCTGAACCGGGGTCAGTTGCCAGTGTAGTGAGATCGGCAGGAACACGTCGACTACTAATAAATTAAACGGATCTGCCGACGATGTCATCAGCCACATCGCGTCAGAGCTTCCCGATGCCGCCAGCGTGCGATACCCTGCCTGATTCAAGACTTGTGTACAGAATGCGCGAGTGACAGGATCGTCATCAACGACCAGTATGCGTGTCATACTGGATCGGTGAACTTCTGTCGGTGCCATAGTGGTTGCACCAGCTCCCTCATCAGGCCGTTACTCCAGGGCTCTATCGGTGTATGGGCCTCCGGACTTGATTGCAAGAGGCGACGCAGCTGGCGTCCTGCCTTGACTCTTGAAAAAATCGATTGTTATAGTCCGATGGGTCGATTCGAATAGATGCCGTTCACGGTAAGGCATCATGTGTTGAGTCCTCCCCGGCTGGTATCGGTGGAAAGGGTGGTATGACGACAGTGAGAACAGCGGTTGCGTGCGCTATCTTCTTGGGCGGATGTGTGCCTGCAGTGTGGGCGGGAATGTCTCCGGTCGAACTATCGTCCCGGGCAGTTCCACCGGGTGCGACTCTGTCGCTCAGTGGAAAAGGATTCGGGACGTTCCAGTCGGTTCAAGTGAACCAGGTGACGGTCAACGGTGTTCCTGCGTTGGTTCAGCGATGGGAGCCGGACTTGATCGAGATCAAGGTGCCTTTCAAATCTGCCAGTGGTCCGGTTGAGGTGCGTATCGGGAAAAAGAAGATAGAGGCGGGGACCGTCGCTGTGGTTATGCCGCAGATTGACGCCGTCACGCCGGCGGAAGCCGAACGGGGTACATTGGTTCAGATCACGGGGCGAAATTTTGGTATGACGGCGGGAGCCCGTGACCCAAACACCATGTTTGGCGTGAATGATGTCACTGTCGGCGGCGTAGTCGTGCGTCCCAGGCGGTGGAAGGATGATCGGATTGAACTGGAGATTCCCGCGAACGTGACGGGAGGAGAAATTGTGGTTCGCCTGGCGTCATCTGATCCGTTGAGGGATGGGTCTTGCTGTGCGCCGGTGGAGTACACGCGCAGCAATGCGGTGTCATTCTCTTTAATCCCATCCGTGCGGGTTGATCCGGTCAGTGGGCCGGTTGGCACCAAAGTGGTGTTGTTTGGAGAGGGATTCGGCGCCGGCAAAGGATCACAGGATTCCGTTCTGATTGGAGAGCATCCGGCAACGATCGCACAATGGAAGGATGATGTGATTGTTGCGCATGTGCCGCTGGGCGCAACCTCCGGCCCGATAATCCTTGTGAGGGATGGGCGTAGGCGGACTCTGGCGCATTTTACTGTCCATGTTCCAAAAGTCACGGCCATCAGTCCAACCAGTGCGCCTATCGGTACGCTGCTTCGTATCAATGGAGAGCATTTCGGGTACTATTCTGAGAGCGGTGCGACACCCTACAGCTTCATGGATTTTAATACCGGTGAAAATCGTGTGGAGATCGGCGGTGTCCAGGCCGTGATTTATCGCTGGAACGACGATCGAATCGATGTGTGGGTGCCCTTCAGTGCCAAGAGCGGGGCCGTACGGATTTATCGAAGTGCGAACCGCCCCAATAGCGATGGATCCTGCTGTGCCGAGCGGGGTGTCTTTCCGATCGAGGCCGGAGCGTTTACGGTGGTGACGCCGGTGATTGAATCTTACGACCCCCAATCAGCCGGGTTGGATGCCTCCGTCACGATCAAAGGGAAAGGATTCGGAGCGTTTCTCAAAACGGCCGAACATGCGCAGCTCGCGTTGAGTCAGAAGGCCTATAAACGGCGTCTTGATGTGGAGATCAATGAACCGGATACGAGTTCTACCGTGGTCAGCAATGTCTCGCGCACAGAAGTTCTGTTCAACGGTGCCGCCGCCCTGGTGCAGTCCTGGACCGATTCGGAGATCGTGGTGAAGGTGCCGCATCGGAATCTCTATGGTATTGGAAAAAAAGGGGAGTTCTTCGACGACTTGGCGACGGGTCCGCTCGTCGTTCGGCGAGGGTCCTGGGATGTTCTTCCCGACGGGACGTGCTGCACGCCAAAAAAATGGCTCACGCTTGAGGCGGGACCGTTTACGATCGAAACCAAAGGGCTTCCCGATACCGGATATTGGGACAATAACCGGCCTGACGCGAATACGAACCAATAATGTCTGGTCAGCACACGGCACGGTATGGCGGGCTCTGGGTTGCGGCGCATTCATTTTGTATTTTCTGCACAGTCCTCGTGCTCGGTCTCCCAGCCCGAAGCGAATCGTCAGAGATACTTGTGCAGGCTCAACGAAGCAACACGGAGTCGACGCTGATGAGCATCCAGTTTCACGGGCTTCAGAACGGGTGGGCAGCGGGATCAGGTGGAGCGATTCTCGCGACCCATGACGGAGGCAAGGCCTGGCGAAAGATATCCAGTGGGACGACCGTACTACTAACGTCTCTTTTCTTTGCTGATCGACAGAGAGGCTGGGTGGCTGGGGCAGGTGGGATGCTGCGTTGCACGACCGATGGAGGGGAGACCTGGCAGCGTATCCCGCTCGATACACAGCAACCACTGTATCATGTGTCGTTCGTGTCGCCGACAATTGGATGGGTGGTTGGAGGGGGTGGCGTTATTCTTCGTACGGTCGATGGCGGTGAACGGTGGGTCGAGCAAACCAGTGGCACGAATGCCGCGCTCTATGCGGCACATTTTCTGGACGAGCGGCGCGGTACGGTCGTTGGCGCACTGGGGACAGTCTTGGCGACGGATGATGGCGGGTTAACGTGGGTGCCCCAAGAAACTCAGCGTGCGGTAACGCTTTTCGACGTGTTTTTCACAGATTCGTTAAACGGGTGGACTGTAGGGAATGCTGGAGCGCTATTTCAGACTAGTGATGCTGGAAAGCACTGGATCGATCGGACATTTCCTTGCGGAAAGGGTTGTACAAAGCTCACTGATCTCTTGAAGGTTCGATTTACAAGTCACCAATCTGGCTGGATTATTGGCGAACGCGGAATGCTGTATCGAACGACTGATGCAGGTTTTACCTGGAGTGAGGAGAAGTCGATCGCTGCTAGTTCGTTATTTGGTCTCACATTTCCCGATGCCACGCATGGCTGGACGACGGGAGAGCGGGGAACGATCATCCGTCTACAGTTGGACCGCTGATCTCCTATCCCATAGAGCAATATTTCCATTTACGATGGTATGGTTCTCTGCGAGCGGATCTCCTCCACCTCGCTGCTTGACCTTCCTTTTCGTCGGCTCCTATAATCTTGCTGTAGTTTGCTTGCAACGCACTGATTCAGCTTCACAAAGTGGCAGAATTCACCCATTTCAATGAGTCCGGGCGAGCCCGGATGGTCGATATCTCGGCCAAGAATGCAACCGAACGGACTGCGACTGCGCAAGCCAGAGTTTTTCTTTTGCCGGAAACCCTTGAAAAGATT
>JABMDH010000064.1:24791-32180 GCA_015904075.1 Nitrospira sp. | reverse complement strand
AGCCGTCGCGCAGGTGGCCGGGGTCATGGGTGCGAAGAAGACGCCGGATTTGATCCCCATGTGCCACCCGATCCTTCTTACTAGTGTCGACATTTCTTTTTCGGAAGATTCTCGACCGGATCAGGACGGGTGTTGCTCGATCACCGTTCTGGCAACGGCTAAGACAAACGGGCCGACTGGTGTCGAAATGGAGGCGATGACAGCGGCATCTGTTGCAGCCTTAACCATTTATGACATGTGTAAAGCGGTGGACCGAGGAATGAGCTTTAGTGAGGTCTGTCTTCTTTCGAAGTCAGGCGGGAAGTCGGGAACGTATACAAGGGAAGGTTGAGAAGGGGCAAAAAGTAAACCGTGGAAACAATGGTGACGGTCAAGTTATTTGGCATGACAAAGATGATGGCAGGAAACGCATCTTCTCTATCAATATCAATGCAATATGCGAAAACAGTAAAAGGCTTGGTTGAAATATTTGATGTTGAGTATCCGCAGATCGCGGAGCTGATTCATAAGAAAAAAGTTCTTGTATCAGTGAATCAGGATATCGCCCATGAAGAAACGGTTATTCATGAAGGGGATGAAATTGCTTTATTGCCGCCGTTTGCCGGGGGATCTTCCTCAGCGTCTATGGACGACGAGTTGCTGGTGCGAGTACAACGGGAAGATTTTTCCATTGATGTAGAAGTCGCCCGGGTGCGGAGCCGTTCGAAACGGATCGGTGGAATTTCAATGTTTCTGGGAGCGGCCCGTGACCGGTCGAGGGGGCGCGAGGTAGACAGCATCACTTTTGAACATTATGAAGGGATGGCGCAGAAGAAACTGCGGGAGATCCGTGAGCGGGCGCTCAAAGATTTCGATATTCTTGAGTTGCTGATCATCCATCGACATGGGGAAATCTCGATTGGTGAGAACATTGTGCTGATTGTCGCCGGGGCTGAACATCGGGCCGATGCGTTTCGTGCGTGCCGATGGGCGATCGATGAGTTGAAGCAAATTACGCCGATCTGGAAACTCGAACACACACCTGAAGGAGAGGTGTGGGTTGAAGAACATCCGTAGGGATATGAGGGGTAAGGGGTTTTCTGACGAGAGAGGGTGATCATTGAAATCAGTCGTGCCCGATAATGTCTCAGCTCCGGTGATTGATACATTCGGTCGGCCGTTGAAGAGTTTGCGGCTGTCCGTGACGGATCGCTGCAATCTGCGCTGCAGATACTGCATGCCGGAGACGGAGTATGTGTGGTTGCCGCGTGAGGATATTCTCAGTTTTGAAGAAATGGCGACCCTTGCCGGCTATTTTGCAGACTTGGGTGTGAGTAAAATCAGGCTGACCGGCGGAGAGCCGTTATTGCGTCGGGATGTATCGCGGTTGGTCAGACTGCTTTTGCATGATAGGCGGATTAGCGAGATAGCGTTGACGACGAACGGTGTGTTGTTGGCTGAGCAGGCACAGGAACTCTACGATGCCGGGCTCCATCGGGTGACAGTGAGTCTGGATACCCTTAGGCCGGAACGGTTTCGCCGGTTGACCGCACGGGATGAGTTTGCCAGAGTGATCGAAGGGATTGAATCGGTCGGAAAAGCAGGATTCGCCGAGCTCAAGCTGGATACGGTTGCCATACGGGGATTCAACGACGATGAATTGGTTGCGTTGATTGAGTTTGCCAGGCATTATCAGGCCGAGATGCGCTTTATTGAGTATATGGATGTGGGCGGGGCCAACGAATGGGCCATGGATAAAGTGCTCTCTCGTGAGACGATCCTTGAGGAATTAAGTCGACAGTATGGTGTGATCACGCCTGTGCCGGAACGAGGTTCCGCACCGGCGCAGCGGTTTCTCTTGCCGGACGGTACGAGCTTTGGAATTATTCCCTCAACGACGACGCCGTTTTGTGCGCAATGTGACCGCAGCCGGGTCACAGCCGATGGGTTATGGTATTTGTGCCTCTATGCGGCATCGGGGACAGACTTGCGCAAGCCGCTTCGTATGGGCGCAAGTCCTGAGGACATGAGGGAGATGATTCGGTCCGGTTGGGTTGCCCGCCGGGATCGTGGCGCAGAAGAACGGAAGGCATTAGAAAAGGCCGGGCTTCGTGCCGGTGGATTGATCGACATTGAGCGGCTGCGAGAAGATCCGCATCTTGAAATGCACGCACGGGGAGGGTAACAACAAGATCTGCCGGTTTCCCCCACGCTCAGGATAGTATTGAGGTTAGGGCAGGAACGAGATGCAATGGCATATGTCGATTTCCCTTCACCCCAGTCTCACGCTGAACTCCAGCATATACTGATATGAGTGACCCCTCACAGCTCACAATTTTAGGTTTTGGCTTTCTGCTCGGGTTGCGGCATGCGCTTGATGCTGATCATCTTGCCGCGGTCTCGACGGTATTGGCCCAACGACCGTCTCTTCGGGCGTCTAGCGCCGTTGGATTGTGGTGGGGAGTTGGCCATACATTGACGTTGCTGATCGTAGGGTCAGTCGTCCTGGCCTTAGGGATTCACATTCCACCGCAGTTTGAACTTATTGCGGAGTCCGGAGTTGGAGTGTTGCTGATCGTGCTGGGAGGAAGCCTCGCCGTGAAGCTGTTCCGTGAGCGCTGGCATATGCATAGCCATCATCACAATGGCGATACCCATGTCCATCTCCACAGTCATCAACGACAGGATGATCATCGCCATCGGCATTGGCTGGCCGACTCGATTCGTCCTCTCTGTATCGGTATGGCGCACGGATTGGCCGGATCGGCGGCCTTGATGCTCATCATTCTTGCTACGACTCAGGAGTTGGGTCCAGGGCTCCTGTCCATTGCTGTATTCGGCGTAGGGTCCATTGCGGGTATGATGGTAATTGGTCTCACAATCAGTCTCCCGTTGGTCTGTTCTTTTTCGCTTAGCCGTCCCCTGTTTCTTGGACTTCAAGGATTTGCCGGTGTCGCCAGCGTGGGGGTGGGCGTATGGATGTTGGTGAAGCTGGTAGTTGCATCCACGGGTGAGTGAGTCGGACGGTGCATTCAGGTTAGAGGTTTTGCGCGTGCGTCGCGGGGAATGCTGTGCTATTCTGCACGGGTCCTCACGGGCATTCCGCGGCCGTACTACAAACCGAACGAGGGATACGATTATGGCCTGGTTCAAAAAGGAAAAGACTTCTGAGCCGGCGGTACCTCCGCGATCCAAAGGCAGTGAGGGGATGTGGCTCAAGTGCAATCACTGTCGGGAAATCGTCTATCGCAAGGAAGTTGATCGTAACAACAAGGTCTGTCCGAAGTGCGATTATCATTTTCCCATTTCCGTCATGGAACGGATCGGGCTGCTCGTCGACTTAGGTACCTTCAAAGAATGGGACAGCGATCTGGAGGCTCAAGACCCCTTGACGTTCCATGACACCAAGCCCTATCGGGAGCGAGTCAAGGCTCAACAGGAAAAAACAGGCCGCAAAGATGCACTGGTGATCGGCGAAGGCATGATCAATGGGAATTGGGTGGTGTTGTGCATCTTCGATTTCAGCTTTATGGGTGGGAGCATGGGCTCGGTCGTCGGAGAAAAATTGTGCCGTGCCATTGACCGGGCTCTGGAGCTGAAACGGCCGGTCATTTTGGTGACGGCCTCAGGTGGCGCGCGTATGCAGGAGGGCATCCTTTCCCTGATGCAGATGGCCAAGACGTCGACGTCGGTTGCCAAGCTGGGCGAGGCCAAACTGCCCTTTATTTCGATCCTGGCTGATCCCACGTTTGGTGGGGTCACGGCGAGTGTGGCAATGTTGGGGGACGTTATTATCGCGGAACCAAAGGCGCTGATCGGGTTTGCCGGTCCCCGCGTCATTGAACAGACAATCAAACAACAGTTGCCGGATCAGTTTCAACGGGCTGAGTTTCTTTTGGAGCATGGCATGATCGACCAGTTTCAACGGGCTGAGTTTCTTTTGGAGCATGGCATGATCGACATGATCGTCGAACGCAAGCAGCTCAAAGAAACGGTCAGCACCCTCGTCGGTCATTTTTAGTCTTCACGATCCTTCCGGTTTGTGAATGACCTATCCCGCCGCCATTGAGTATCTCTACGGGCTTCAGAAGCATGGGATCAAACTTGGCCTGGAGCCGATGACGGCGTTGCTCCATGCGATCGGCCGTCCTGAACGTACGCTGCGCATTCTGCATATCGGGGGCACCAACGGCAAAGGGTCGACTGCCGCCATGACGGCGGCGATACTCCAGGCCTCTGGCATGCGGGTGGGGCTCTATACGTCTCCGCACCTGGTTGAGTTTTGTGAACGCATTCGAGTGAATGGGGCGATGATTCCGGACGATCATCTGGCCGGTCTGGTCGATCGAGTACGTGCGGCGATACCGCCTGGGTTGGCTCCGACATTTTTTGAGGTGACGACCGCCATGGCGTTACGATACTTTGTGGAATCGGAGGTCGATATCGCAGTGTTGGAGGTTGGGTTGGGCGGGCGATTCGATGCCACCAATGTCGTCGAGCAGATCGCCTGTGCGATTACCACAATCGCATTAGAACATCAGGAGTATTTAGGACGAACCGAAACGGCGATCGCCTTTGAGAAGGCGGGTATCATCAAGCCTGCGGTGCCGGTCGTAATCGGGAGAATGGGGTTGGAGGCCGGTACGGTGATGCGGCATAGTGCGGCGGAGCGTGCGGCTCCGCTATGGAGACTGGGAGAGGAGTTTACTGTCGAAGGAGAGGAGCCTTCGTGTTTCACGTATCGGGGGCGGACACGGGTGTATGAAAGGCTTCGCTGCGCTCTTTCAGGACGGCATCAGCTGGATAACGCCGCCTGTGCGCTTGCATTGCTCGAAGCGTCCGGCGAAGTCGGGGCGCGGGTCGATGAGGCTGCGGTACGAACAGGGCTGCAATCAGTGACATGGGAGGGGCGGCTGGAACTGATTGATGAAGATCCGAGTGTGCTGCTGGACGGGGCGCATAATCCTGCTGCTGCCGTCGTATTGGGTCGGTATCTGGAGGAGTTTCTGCTGCGCCATCCGGAAGCCCATATTATTCTGGTATGGGGTATGATGCGTGACAAAGATCATCGGGAATTCATTGCGCCGCTGTTGCCGTTCATCTCCGAGGTCATACTCACTCAAGCGGCCCTGAGCCGGTCTGCCACGGTCCAAGATCTTCGGGTGGCTCTCGCGGACTGGCCGAAGCCGGTTGTTGATGCGCCGCAGCCCGTCGAAGCCCTGCGGACGGCCAAGCAACGAGCGTCGGCACAGGATCTTATCTGTGTGACCGGGTCGCTCATGCTGGTGGGTGATGTCAAGGCCGCGGTGCGCGGCTGTGGGCTGTCCGTAATTCGGGGGTAGTCTGCATGACACCTGAGTCTTCTGCTGCAATCGACGCATTGTTCCAGAGAGTGGAGTCGCGAGTGACGGGTGTCGTGTGTCGTGTTGTCAGCATAGATGCTCTGAGAATTCGACACTCGACACTCGAAACATTTCCCCATGCTCTCTTGAATTCGATCTCGAGACGAACTGTCATGAATCATGCGGGCTAGCATGGTAGATCCTTGTCTGTGGGTCTCCATGCGGCGTGGTCTTGTACTGATCATACTCATTAGTTTCTTTCCTCTCGCTGCATGGGCTGCGACGAAGCAGGTCGGCACCGGAAGCTCGTCGTCCAGTTCCCTGCCAATCGATGTGACTGCTGCTCGTTTGGATTATCGACAAGATCAAGAAGTGTATGAAGCCGACGGATCAGTCGTGGTTCGGCAGGGCGCCATTACGCTCACTGCAGACCATGTCACGATTCAATCGTTGCCCGGAGTCGTCACCGCCACCGGCCATGTCCATTTGACAGACCCTCAAACCGATGTGACGGCTGAACGGCTGGATTTGAATATGAATACCGAAGGCGGCGTGGTGACCCATGGCCGTCTCTTTGTTCCCTCTACAAACTCCCTGGTGTCGGGCCGGCTGTTGCAGCGGTTCTCTGAATATCACTACCGGGCCAAGGAGGGCAGTTTTACGAATTGCGATGCGCAGGAAGGTGAAACTCCCGCATGGCGTCTGAAGTATGAAGATCTTGATATGACGCTGGGGGATCAGCTGGCGTTTAAAGGGGCGTGGCTTTGTGTGAATGATGTACCGATGCTGCCGCTCCCTGCGTTGACCTATCCATTGGCAAAGCGGAAGACGGGGTTTCTGCTTCCCGTTATCTCATACGACAACCGCTTCGGCGTACATGCACAAGGAAGCTTTTTTTGGGCCATCAATCCCAGCCAAGATCTGACCGTCGCGCCCAAGTACTATAGCCAGTTGGGCTATGGGTCAGATTTTGACTATCGGTATGTCCTGGATCGGCGATCGCGCGGTCAGTGGCATGTAAGTTATCTGCAACAAACAGAGTTGCCTAATGTGGCCGGAGTGGATGCAACAGGAGAAGATGCGAGAAAGGCGCGTGCATCCTTTACCGGGAGCCACACCCAGATGTTTTCGGAGACGCTTCTTCTTCGGACCAACGTCAACTTTGTCACCGACCCCAACTATTTTCAGCAGTTAAGCAATTCAGGGACGCTGCGGGCATCGCCGAGTAACGAGTCTAATCTCTTGGCAACGCAGCGGTTGCCGTACGGAAATCTCTATCTATTGGGCCGCTATCTTCAACCGTTGCAGGCCGGTGGGACCGACACATTTCAGCGCCTTCCTGAAACCGGCTATAACTTGCCTGATGTCTCGTTGTTCAATTCGCCGGTGCTATTCGGCATGGAAGGGAACTTCGTCAATTTCTATCGTGAACAGGGCTTTACGCTCAACCGCGTGGATGTCGTTCCTGGTATCGCCACTGAGGTGATCAATTTAGGCCATATGGTCGGCATTCGGCCGCAAGCCAAGTTTCGCGAGGTGTATTACAGCAGAGGCGCATCGACGACGGCGACCCAGCATCGGGAAACATTCTGGCTTGGGGTGGATGCCACATCGAAGCTGACGCGGCGTTTTGGATGGGGGCAAGGGGGAGGATTTCTGCATACGGTTGAACCATCGGCGACATATGAATATGTGCCGGGGACGGATCAATCGGCATTGACGCTGATCGATCAAGTGGATGACTTGCCGAAGAAGAACCTTCTTACCTATGCCTTGCGAAGTCGTGTGCTGGAACAAGGTACGAGCCGAGCGTTCAATTGGCTGGATCTGACTATCGCGCAGAGCTATCACGTGGGGGCTCTGCAGACGAGGGCACGGGATTTTACTCCAGGCATGGACCCGTTGCTGGGGTCGGCCACGCAACCTCTTCAGCCGGCCACGGTTGCCATTGATGGCAAACGATTTTCCGATATTTGGCTGCGGGCAGTCATCGGCAATAATCAGCCGCATGTGGTTCGGTCCCAGTTGGATGCAGCAGGGTTCGATCGTGGTGCAGGGCTTGTAGGGG
>JABMDH010000064.1:20198-24691 GCA_015904075.1 Nitrospira sp. | reverse complement strand
ACGTTCGCGTACAAGAGGGGACCAACTGGTACATCGAAGTCGGGCAGCGCAATTCCCGGGACGGCAATCGGGTGAGACGAGGAGATGTCTGGAATCCCATTTCGTTCAATGAGGTCTATGCACCGACTGGAGAGATTCAGTTTGTGACGGCGGCCGCCGCATTCCGCACTCCGTGGGGATGGGCGCTCGGCGCCAAGGGCTATTATGATGTCAAAAACGGAAGAAGCCCGGAATATGACGTAGTCGCGCTCTATCAGAATCCATGCAAATGCTGGTCGACCGGGTTTTATTATTTGCAATTTCCCGATCGCCAGCAATTCAACTTCATGCTCAGTCTCACTGGGCTTGGCTGGACGGAAAATACCGGAACGGCCGTCATGCGGTCTCTTCTTACTCCGTTGCTTTGGGGAGAGCGTGGGTTGCCCTGGTACACCCCAGGCGGACAATATGGCCAATCGCAACCAGCGGCCTCTACGGAGGGGGCGATGCTGGGAACCCGATAAGCATAGAGCCGTCAATGGTCCGTAGCCTTGCCGGTGGATTTGCGTATTTGACAGTAAAAACTAGGCTGGAGTACGATGCTTTGGTGCAGGAACGGGTCTATTATTCTGAAGGAGGGAATACACGTGGCAGGTGACGCCTTGAAAGTGGAAGATTCTACCTGGGATGCCGAGGTGATGAAGGCATCGGAACTTGTAATGGTTGATTTCTGGGCAGTGTGGTGCGGGCCGTGCCAAATGGTGGCGCCTATTGTCGACGAGCTGGCCCAGGAATATGCCGGGAAACTCAAGGTCAGAAAACTCAATACGGATGAGAATCCTGAAGTGGCCGGTCGCTATCAGGTCATGAGCATCCCCACGATTCTGTTTTTCAAAAACGGTCGGCCGGTTGAAAAGTTGGTTGGAGCCAGACCGAAGCGCCAATTCAAGGAAATGATTGATTCGCTCCTTGCCCAACATGCCGGGACTGCCTAGATACTGTCGCCGCAGCTATGCTCACTGAGCTGCGTATATCCAACTTTGCTGTTCTTGAACAGCTCGATCTGAGCATTGATGCAGGATTTACCGTTCTGACCGGCGAGACAGGGGCTGGTAAATCGCTTCTGATCGACGCCCTTTCATTGCTGATCGGCGGACGGGCATCAAGCGATCAGATCAGGTTCGGCGAAGACGAAGCGCATCTCGAAGCCGCCTTTGTGATCCCCCCCGGCCATCCGATGCTGGATCGGCTGCGTGCGCAAGAGATTGTCGGACCGCAGGATTCCCAACTCATAATCCGACGTGTGATCTCCCGATCTGGGAGAAATCGGGTGTATCTCAACGGGGTGATGAGTCCGGTCCATGTACTGGAAGAGTTTGGCGGCACACTCGTCGACATTCATGGCCAACATGATCAGCAGTCCCTGCTGGCTCCCTCGACTCAACTTGATGCGTTGGATGCGTTTGGCCGTCTCCAGACATTGCGGGAGCAGTACCAGTCGGCCTATCGCGATTGGACCGTGGCGTGTCGAGAACGCGCCGAGTTGCTTGTGAAGATTCAGCAAGCAGCACAGCGTGAAGACTATCTGGCTTTTCAGATGCAGGAGTTGGATGATGCCGCGCTGTGTGCCGGGGAGGAAGACGCGCTTCAGAGTGAACGGCGGCGATTGGGATCATCACGGCGCTTAGGTGAGTTAGCGGCGGACGCGCAGGAACGGATTCAGTCCGACCACACCGGCATTTTGCCAAACCTGGCTTTAGTGGAACGGGCACTGGGAGAACTTGCTCAGATTGATCCTGATATGGACGGTGCAGGTCGGCTCATTTCCGAGGCACGAGTGCTCTTGAAAGAAACGACCGATTGTCTCCGGGGCTATGCGGACCGCCTCGACGATGATCCGATGCGTCTCACGGCGGTCGAAGACCGCCTGGCAGTAATTCAGAAGCTGAAGAAGAAATATGGTGGGACCATTGATGCAGTCATTGAAACTCACCGTCGAGTGCGGGACGAATTGGACGGGCTTCGACATTCCGACGAGGAGATTGTACGGTATGATCGTTTGATTCGCGAGCGGCGAGACGTCGTTGTGAGAGCGGCTCGTGCGCTGAGTGCTAAGCGAATGGACGCTGCCAAGCAGATGACGAAAATCGTGCGTCGAGAACTCGATGCGCTCAAGATGGGCCAGACCCAGTTTGTGATCCAACTTCATACTGGAGAGAGTGATGAAGCCTATGGTGCCGATGGAGCGGATCGCGCAGAGTTTGTCCTTTCGGCCAACGCAGGCGAACCGCTCAAGCCTCTGTCGAGGGTGGCATCCGGAGGTGAATTATCGCGGGTCATGTTGGCACTGAAGTCTGCTCTTGCAGGCGCAGATCGAGTGCCGGTGATTATATTTGACGAGATTGATACGGGGGTTGGAGTGGCTGTCGCGGCTGCCATTGGAAAACGTCTGAAGGAGTTAGGACAGACGGCTGCCGAGTTAATTAGCGGAGGCAGTGAATAACAGCAGAAAGGTCCGTGTAATGGTGTGAGAAGAGTCGGCGGTCTATACTGCGATTCCCATAGGGGGAAGAGAAGACTTGCATTCCTGCACAACATCGCCAAAGAGGTCGGTTAATGTTGAGTCGAAGAGAGTGTGGGCTTGAAGGGAAAGCTGTCTGACTGCATCATCGATGGAAAGGGGTGGGCTGCCATGTGACCCCGCCGTCAGATGGTCGAATGTCTCTGCAATGTGTACGATACGAGCGAGGAGAGGAATGCCCTCGCCTTGAAGTCCATGGGGTGAATCTTGTCCGTCCCACCGCTCACGATGATAGGCGACAATCTGGGCAACTTCAGCTGGGAATCCAAAAGATCTGATCAAATGGGCGCCTCTTTCAGAATGTTCCACGCAGGAGGCGTCTGTAACTGACAAAACAGATTGATTGTCAAAGTATTTGTCGTATGGAATGCCGGTTTTCCCAATGTCATGAAGAAACGCGCCCATGGTCAATGCTTCCTGCTCCTGGCTCGTTAGCTTGAGCCGATTGCCAAGCAGAGTGGCATAGAAGCTCACCCGACTTGAGTGGTTCAGGAGTTGCCGGTCAGTTGCCTCAAGAATATCTGAGAGAAGGGATATCAAGCCTAATTTGTCAGAAGGGAGCGCAGTGGTTTCGGTACTCCCTGGTGCAAGCGCACCATAGCTTGATCTCAAGGCCTGCCACGCCAAGGTGCTTTCTTGCTCAGCGCCCCACAACTCCGGTGTGGATCGGAAAAAGTTTCGTACCAAGTCGAGCCGTTGCTTCTTTTCCAAGGTTCGATTGATTAGCGAGATGAGCTCGGACACATTGAACGGTTTAAGTAAATATCCAGCGGCTCCATGACGAATGCCATCCATCGCTGATTTCAGACTGCCGTACCCTGTGACGATAATGACTTCGATATTGGCATGATCGTGCTTGATGTCTTGGAGAAAATCCATGCCTTGCCGATCTGGAAGTTTTTGATCAAGCGTGACAAGGTCGATAGGTTGTGAGTTGAGCACATCAAGGGCAGCTTTAGCATTATCTGCCGATTGAATATTGAAGAATGGGCGGAGAATAACCTTGAGCGCATCTCGAGGCCCTGCCTCATCATCTACGACGAGGATGGTTGGTTTTTTCTTTGCTCCCTCTACTGGCGTAGTCATATGGTCTCTTTCTGTATGCCCAACCAGCGTTCTTGTCAAGTACTTATTATTTCAAGCAATTGTTATTCCTTTTGCCGTATAGCCCTTCTGCAGTTTCTGATATAGCAAGGGAAAGTGGGTGCCATACGTAGTACAACTATATGTAGTTTTCTTGAACGACCCGTCTCCACATCGGGACCTGATCAGAATCACGGCTGCGTACCATAAATCACGCACACTAAGACGCTAGTGTGTCATTCTTGCACTGCGGGATCGGGCTCCGAGGTCGGGTCCCGGTCCGTGCGGCTAATGCCGAGCGAATCCATACGGTATTTCAACATTCGGCGGCTGATTCCCAGCAAGTTGGCAGCGTGGGTTTGTACGTAGTTAGTCCGTTTCAGCGCGTCAAGGATGATCTCGGCCAATCGTTTCAACCAACCTTCTATTAGCAGACATACCTTCGGGTAGCTGCAGCATCTTTTCATATTTTAAAGGCGTGGGCTCGGAGTCTAATCATAGCAGACATCATCCAGTAATGAGCTGCAAGTAGGTGACATCGCGATGCCCACGTGAGCGATTTATCGGATCGGCTCTTGTCCTCAATATCGTTTCCATTATTCAATGACACCCGTAACGTATTCCGCCTGGTTTTTCAGGACATAACGAATCCGGTTCAGCAGTTTCCTTGCAATTTTGATGATCGCCTTGGTCTTTCGCATCCTTTTACAAAACTGCTGGAAAGCCTCCATCATCACCGGGTCCTTCCGTACGGCAATCCAGGAAGCTTCGATTAGCAACCACCTCAGCTGTGAATTATGTCGCTGGGTAACCCCTCCCACGTGTTCTTTCTCTCCACTGCCTTGAGTAT
>JABMDH010000064.1:14035-20098 GCA_015904075.1 Nitrospira sp. | reverse complement strand
ACGATATTTGAGCATACGGCGGCTGATTCCGAGGAGATTAGCGGCGTGGGTTTGGACGTAGTTAGTGCGCTTTAGAGCGTCTAGGATAATTTCCCGCTCAAATTCCATGACCGCTTTTTCAAGCGACATACGCCCGGCAAGCGTGTCGTCATGGAGAGATGAAGACCGAATATCGCCCTTGAGAATAGATGGGAGATGTTCAGGGGTAATCTGAGTGGCTTGCTGTGACCAAATAAAGGCTTGCTCAACGATGTTCTCCAACTCGCGGACATTGCCAGGCCAGGGGTAACGTGCAAGCGTTTCCAGGGCATCTTTTGAGAACTCGATGCGCGGACGTTTTTCTTCTTCCACCCGTTTGGCGAGAAAATGTTTCGCCAGTAGTGCAATGTCTTCCCCGCGTTCGCGGAGGGGAGGAAGATAGAGCGCGATGACATTGATGCGATAATATAAGTCTTCCCGGAACTGGCCTTTTCGAACCAGGTCATCCAGGTTTTTATTGGTTGCCGCTACAATACGCACATCGACTTTGATCGACTGGGTGCCGCCGATTCTGGTGAATTCCCGCTCTTGCAGGACGCGCAGGAGCTTGGCCTGGGTGACGGGGCTCAGGTCGCCGATTTCATCGAGAAAGAGCGTCCCGGTATGGGCCAGTTCGAATTGCCCGGTACGCCGTGCGGTCGCATCCGTGAACGCGCCTTTTTCATGGCCGAACAGTTCGCTTTCGATCAACGTTTCCGGCAACGCTGCGCAATTGAGCGCGATGCAGGGGCGCCCCCGTCGAGAACTGTTGTAATGCAGCGCTTTCGCGACAAGCTCTTTGCCGGTTCCGCTCTCGCCCGTGACTAGGACCGTGGTGCGGCTGTCGGAGACCTGCTCGATCTTCGCATAGATGTCCTGCATGCCTTGGCTTTTTCCGATCAGGTTGTGGAACGCATAGCGTTGGACAACCTGGCTCCGTAGCTGCTTGACTTCGCGCTGGAGCGCCAGGGATTCTAACGCGCGTTCGACGACCAGGCGTAATTCGTCGACGTCGAAGGGCTTCGATAAATAGTCTGCCGCGCCGAATTTCATAGCATCGACCGCGGTCTTTACCAGCTTGGTACCTGTCAGCATGATTACCGGCACCATTTTATTCTCGGCCCGAAGCGTTTGAAGGACTGCCAGTCCGTCGGTTCCCGGAAGCATCACGTCGAGCAGTACAAGATCCGGTCCCTCCTTCCGAAAGACATCAAGGCCTTCTTGCGCATCGGCAGCCTGGAGAATCTCGTAGGTCGGCTCAAGCACTACTTTCAGCGACGTGCGGACTCTCGCCTCGTCGTCGATCAAGAGGACACGTTTTTTTAGAACTGAACTATCCACGACTCTCCTATCTGTCTGTCATGCCAGAGCGGGCAGGTTAATGTGAAAGGTCGTTCCGACTCCTTCAGAGCTCCGCACATGAATGTTGCCCCGGTGCTCTTGAATAATCTGATGGACAATGGCCAATCCCAGTCCAGTGCCTTCATTTTCTCCGCTGTCATGTTTGGTGGTAAAGAAGGGGTCGAATACGCGTTCGAGATTTGCTGCTGGAATTCCGCACCCCGTATCCTCAACTTCGATCTGTACCCAGATGTCGCCTTCCGGTTTCATCATCTTGGCGGTTCTGACTCGAAGTGTGCCGTTGCGGTCGCCGATAGCATCCATAGCGTTCAGGAATAAGTTCAACAGGACCTGCTTGATTTGCTGCCGGTCCAGCATGACACGAGGCAGCTCAGACGCCAACTCTTTTTCAATCTTGATCTGTCGTGAGCGCGCTTTGACATCGATGAAATACAGGCATGATGAGACGATTTCATTGACATCTTCTTCGGTCAGCTGTGGTTCCATGTAACGGGCGTAGTCGAGAATTTCTTGGATCAAGCGCTCGATCCGATGGACGTCCTCAAGCACGATTTGGCTAAAATCGTGCATGAATTCGGCGTCGTCTTTTCGTTCAGGAGCCAGCTGGATGAAGGTCTTGATTGACGTCAGCGGGTTTCTGACTTCGTGGGCAAAGCCTCCGGCGATAGTCTCCAATGAACGCAGCCGATCCGTGCGGCGCATCAGCGTTTGAGATTGACGCAGGTCTTCGCAGATCAATAGAGAGTCCAGCACATTGGCGGCGCTTTGGGCCATTGCGGTCAAAAGTTCTATGGGTTTAGAGCCGAGTTGGCTCGTTGCCGGGTTTGATTGGAGCAAGACGAAGGCTACCAATCGTCCTCGATTGACAAGTGGAATGGTCATATCGCCGCACATTCCCTGCAGCAGTGCTGGAGGGCTGTCAGGGGCGATTCCCGCAGCGACACTGGTGCCGGCGGATTGGTCAAGAATCTGCCGATGTGTTGCAAGAAAACGTATGAGGGGATGACCAGCCGAAATCGTAAGAGGCGCAGATTCCGTTGAGACCGGCCTTTGTATAGCGAGGCGGAGAAAATCAGCGCGTTCGTGCTCGGCGAGATACAGAGCGCCCTGTTGGCAGTGTGCCATTTGGGACAATTCTGATAGCACACGCTCAGCAGTCGCAGAGATGCTCGTAATGTCCCCGATTGCTTGTGAAAACTGTGTCAGGCGCCGTAGCGATTCAGCAGCGGACGGTGCAGTCATCATGTGTTGCGGGCATACGTGGTCGGTCATACATTGAAGCTGGGAGTGGCGAACGAACGTCGCAGACTTCTGTGCTGTGACTCTTAGAAGAGTCTCGCGCGAAGAATCATGGCTGCGACCAGAGTGCAGTATACATGGCGAGTGATGTTTCAGCCAGTGGATTTGCCATTCCGGATGACGGCGAGGAGCACTTGATTGCCGAGGGCGGGAACAATCTGGATCGGGTCGGCGCCGGCATGGACCAGTAGGCGAGTGAACTCATTGCGTTCGTAGCTATGCAGCAGGCCATGACGAACGGCTTCGCGCAGGCGGCCGATATGATGGAGGAGAATTTGGGCTGATGCGTCATCCTGATCGTGAGCTGACGTGCGCAGGTGACGTTGAAACAGTGTTGTGAGATCGGTGTGTGGTTGAAGGACCGTGATCACAGCCCGTCCATCCGGATGCAAGACTCGGAGTATGTGCCTGAGGCGGTGAAGAGGAGAGGGGGAGAATGAAAGAGAGAGGTGGCATAGGATGCGCTGGATTGATCCTTCGGTCAAGGGAAGGGGTGAATGCCAGTCGATATGCAGCCAGCTGGTGTTCAAAAATCTGTCTGTGGGCAAGCCGGTTGTGAGCAAGAACGGTAGCGTCTGAGCAAATGTGGTGACGTACTGTTTAGCAAGGTCCAGCGATTCTTGTGAGTAGCCAGCGCCGATGTAACAGAAACGACTGTCCGGCAGCCCGCTTTTGTACATTGATCGATAGATTAGGTCGGTCAACATGATACGGACAAGGTCGCCTTCTCCACAGCCAACGTCCAGAATGGTCATGTCTGGTTCAAGAGGGAGGAGCCGGCGAAATAGATCGTTTTCTAATGCCCAGTAGTCAGGCTGGTGTCCAAGTTGAGACAGTTGGGCCAAATGCGCTATCCACAAAGCGCTGCGTGCTGCCTGTGTTACATGGTGGCGCAGGCGGATGCGCTCGTACTCCAACTGCTGCTGTCGGCGAACATCCCGCATATTCGGTTCATGTATGTGAAGGGATGGAGAATTGCCGGTCAAAGGAGCAGAGATGAGATTGAGGATGGTTCGGCAGGCTGCGGTATGACGTTCGTCATACACACTGGAATTTTCAGACAGATCGACTTGTAATGGGACGATGACCGGTACCGTTCCCATGGCGGAGAACGTCTGGAGTTGAGGCCCGAACATGTTTTCAAGAGGGCGATGTGAACCGGGAGAAGTCAATAGAATGGGCGGGGTCGTCAGTCTGGCAAAGTCCGCTGCCGATGAGGCCACGTCGGTATAGTCTCCTGCAATGGCGTCGCTGACGAACTGATCGACGTTGACATTGAGGCCCCACAGATTGGCGATGCCTCGCCGAACACCCTGTCGGTAGCTTCCGATGGCATCGGGAGCGTAGACGGCTGAGAGTGCACCGTCGATGTTAAGAACGGGGTTCAGCAAGAGCAGATGAGCAACCGAGTTGCTTCTAGCCAGAGTTTTTACCGCTACTCGCGCAGCAATGTCTTCGGCGAAGAGCGTCAATGGAGCGCTCGGCCAGGTGGCGCGGACAAAGTCCAATACACCGTGGAGATCGCTCTGCATACTGCGCAATGTGATCTGTAGGATGTCGCCTTCGCTCTGGCCGACATGATTGGTGTGGTCGTAGCGCAGGATGCGGAAACCGTTGGCGGCCAGCGAAAACGAGAGCGGCGCGTAGTCGGTTTGCGTTAGTCCGAATCCCGGGACGATGAGAATAATGGGCGCGCTTGGCGAAATTTGGTGGCGGGCATGATCGTCTGTCATGACGATCATCTGGTTCCGTGCATTCCGGCATTCCCGTCTCGTGCTGACGAGTGATGACCAGCCGGTGGTGCCGGCGAGATCTATTGCGGAGCCGGTATGCTGGGCGATCACACGGTTGATGTCTCGTTCTGCAAATGAGGTCAATTGCTCAAAACGGATGCCGACAAGTTGTCCAGGCTGTGACAAGCCGGGTTTCAATTCAGAGGGAACGGTGTGGTCGGAAGTGATGTGGACGATGCGGCCGGTCAGGATCGCTTCGGGTGCTTCCGGTTCATGCCCACGCGGCGGATCAAAGGCGCTGTGAGAAGAGAAATGAAGAGCGATCAAGTCGTGGGTCATTGTTAGGCACGATTCTGTTTGCAGGCATAGGCCGCCTCGGCTGAAATTGACGGCTAGCCCCAATGTATGGCTGGTTCCTGACTTGATCGATGGAGTCGTAATGCGGACAGGCAGTGAGACTCGGACTCTGACGGTTTCACGATGATCGGTGCCTCGACGGACAGTCTCTATGGCGGACTCGCTAAGGGTGTCGGTCTGTTCCGTCGGTGCGAACAACGCCTCGACCGTGATCGCTAGCGTGCGCACGTCTTCGATGAGTGACACCAATACCGTGTGTTCAATGTCGTCAAGTCCGACAAACTGGAATGCAAGGCGCGAAGTGTGTTGCTCAGTGCCGGCTTGGGGTGCTGTTCCTCCGCGGTCATATGCCGTACCATGTAACTCCAATAGGCTGGCGGCTGTTTTGACGATTACCGAAGCAGATTGGTGTTCAAGTGATGGAAGGAAACCGTCGATCTCTAAGGTTGCGCCGGTCGGGCTTAGCTCAGTGAGGGCGCCGCTGTACAGTGCGTTGCCGATTATCAGGCGTGCCGGCAGATTGGCGGCCGTCCGGATGTCCTTACGCCGGTCGGGCAACGGTTGAGATGTGGGTGCAGGAAAAACGGACGTCGAGGGCGTTGGAGGCGCCGTAGTCAAAACCTGCGCCACGGGAGGCGGTTCACTCTCAGCATTTGCCACCGTCCGTGGTGGAGGGGATGGCATCGAGGTTCTATCTGCATGAGATGCCTGCTCGAGCGGAATCCATACGTTGATCGATAGTAAGCCTCCGACGGGGGCGCGGAAATCCCAACGGCCACCGAGCTGTTTGATAAACGCATACGCGTCAAAGAGATTGCCGATCGTTTGGGAGGGGAACTCCTGTGTCGTGGTCCTGGTATCGGTCTCCTGGATCTGGATGGCGACTTCCATGGGAGTCGCTTGCGTGGACAGAGCCAATCCTGGATGTATCGGGGCATTGTGTGGACCAACCAGGGCCGTGCTGATCCGCAATCGATGGTGGCTTCCGACAGCAGCCACATAACGTTGGGCCTGTGACAGGAGCATACCCAGGAGCTGTGTTAAGGCCTCGAGATTTCCTGTGAAGTGAGGAAGATTCGGTGCATACGATCGCTCAATTCGGTCGGTATTGAGAAGTGCAGGCTGAGCGGAGGCTAGGACCGTCTCAAAGATGTCGTTGACGGTGTTTCGGCTCGCAGCAGATTCAGTTGTTGCCTGGGCGAGGGCGTCCGCTAGATGCGCGGCTTCGGCAGTCTGGACGACCAACGATTCCACCTGCTCGATCAGACGGGATTCGTGGAGGGTCTTGAGCACC
>JABMDH010000064.1:5104-13935 GCA_015904075.1 Nitrospira sp. | reverse complement strand
TTCTTGCGGCGGTCAGGTAGCGGGTGAGATGCGGGTGTAGGAAAGGCGGAAGCCGAGGGCTTCGAAGGCGCCGTAATAGAAACCTGCGTCAAGGGAGGCGGTTCGATCAGAGTATCTTCCAAATCAAGAGGTGGGGAAGGGGGCGTCGGGGTCTTAGCTGGATGAGGCGTCTGCTCGAGTGGAATCCACACGTTGATCGATAGCAACCCTCCGACGGGGGCGCGGAAATCCCACCGGCCACCGAGTTGTTTGATAAACGCATAGGCATCAAAGAGATTGCCGATTGCTTGAATCGGGAAGTCCTGTGCCGTGGTAAGGGCATCGGTCTCCTGGATCTGGATGGCGACTTCGATCGGAGGCACTGGCGGGGACAGCGCGAGTCCTGGATGTATCGGAGCGCTGTACGGACCGATCAGGGTCGTGCTGATTTGCAATCGATGACGGCTTCCGACCGCGGCGACATAACGTTGGGCATGCGACAGGAGCATGCCCAGGAGCTGTGTCAAGGCGTCAAGATTTCCTGTGAAGGGAGGAAGATTAGGCGCATAGAATCGCTCAATTTGGTCGGCATCGAGCAGCGGAGGTTGAGCGGCGGTCAGAATAGCGTCAATGATGTCATTGATGGTGTCTCGGTGAGCGGAGACTTCGCTTGCCGCCTGAACCAGGGCATCCGCCAGGCGCGCAGCTTCGGCAGTATGGGCCGCCAGCGATTCCACCTGTTCGATCAGGCGAGATTCGCGGATTGTCTTGAGCAAGAGTCTGGATTGATCTTGGATGGCGGCATGTGGACTACGCAGATCATTCGACAATGACGAAACTCGCCGGGCCAGGGCGAGAAGTCGGTCGGATTCCAGGAGGCGCTGTTCCAGATGACGGATGGTGTCCTCTTGGCGGCGTAGTTCCGATATGTCACGCAACAAGCCGACAGTTCCGAGATAACGGCGTTGAGAATCGTAGAGTCCCTTTGCACTCACCTCAGCTCTCATGCGAGTGGGGACCGGCTCATTGGCGGTCGACTTTCGGAGAAGAGTCACTTCGATCCGATGGGATGCTCGCGGCCCGGTTCTACGGTCATTGAAACAATGGCGCACTCGATCGAGGTGATCCGGAGCTACGATCGTAGAGTAGGGAGCGCCAATCAGTTCGTCCTGTGTGTAGCCCAGCAGCGGAGCCACAAGAGGGCTTAGATACCGGAACCGGCCTTCCTCATCGAGTTCGTAGAGGACATCGGCCAATGTGTCGATGAGCCGGTCATGGCGTGTTTGGGTCAATTCAAACGCGCGGCGCAGGGCTTGTGTTTCGAGCACATCTTTTGTGTACAGAATGAGTTCCGTCAGAAACGCAGGGGATTTCTTGTAGAGGAGAAAATCTGCGCCGGCTTGAAGCGCATTCAATGCGGTCGTGGAGTCGCTGCGTTCAGTTTGCAGCACAATCGTGGCGGAAGGAGCGAGCCGTTTCAGTTCAGGGAACACCGCTGCGGCACGTTGAGCGAGCAACCGGTCATCGAGCAGAATGAGTTGCCACGATGTCCGATTCGCCCATTGAAGCGCTTCCTCCAAGGAGTAGACCGCTTCGACCCGGCAGTTTGGAAAGTACCCGCGGAAACTGAGCGTAGTCAGTTTGATTTCTTCGGCAATCTCGTTGACGAGAAGGATCGCAACAGGCCCGCTCTGAGACTGAGGCATGGCACGATTCCCGGTGTTTCTGGGTAACAGCCTGTCCCAGAGATCGAAGTTGATCACTCACTCCGCTGCGGATCGCGGCTGTGTCCCTATCGATTCAGCTCGGTCAATACCTTGGCACAGATACCCTGTGTTGATACCACAAAGCACAGCGAGAAACCCAGACCGGAGGCTACTTCTTTGGTAGGGGAAGGTGCTATGCGAATGAACATGTGAACAATTTTGGACGGCTGGGATCAATGGGGCCGAAGGTCAATGTTACGGTGTCACCCTGAATCGTGACGGTCGTCGTCGTCTGATTTTTCAACGTCGGTACGGCATGGTGGTCATGTCCGCCGTCGGCAAATGCGGGAGCGCCCGTCAGGGCGGTGAGTAGAACAACGAGCATCCAATACATAAAACCCCCCAAGGATAGTGAATCGGTCGAACGGATCTGTACGCTGGGTTGCGGGACTGCCGGTATCGAGAGGACAGACGATCGGATCATTGGAGTTGCGGCGGCGGCATGAGCCGCTTCCAGTGGTAGGTGCCGCCGTGTTCACGCGGAGGAATGTTTTTGTGCGTGCCGACTCTGGAATACCACCAGACGCCTTTGGCCTGGGTTCCGTCCTCGGACAGTAAGAGTTCGAACCCGCCTTCGCGGTCATTGCCCGGTTGCTGCCAGGTGCCTTGCCAGCGTCGATCGGCGAATTTTGTCGTCGTAAACCGTCCGCCGTGTTGCGTATAGGGGCCATTGCCGGTCTTATCCAGCGTGGCTTTATAGCGTTTGTCGTCTTCGACTTCGAGAATATCCCATTCTCCACTGAGATCGGGCGGCGCAGCGCTGGATGGGTTGCTCACGAGGTGTGTTCCCGCTGAGGGGGTGGACTGCTGAGCCACCGGACCGGTCATTTGTGCAGATCTAAACGACTCGTGCCAGGACAGCAATTGCCAACGACCAGCACGACGTTCCATGACGCCGGTCTCACGGAGGGGCAGGACCATCCGTTTCACTGCGGATCCCTCGCCGGTATAGCGAGTGTAATCCATCTCCATGGTAAACCAGGCGAGATCGCCTTTCGTCCAGACCTTGAGTTCCGTAATGGGGGCTTCTATTTTCTGGGTGTTGGCAAACTCCTCGCGCATTTCCCGTTCGAACTCCGGCCAGCCGACATACTTGCGGCCACCCACGGTATAACTCACGATGTCTGCATCGTGCGCCATGAGACGGGACAGGGTTGCCATATCTTTTTCAACGTTGGCTTGCACAAGGGTACGAATGGCGGTTTCAGGATCGGTTGGCTCGGGCGCGCCTGCCGATGCCGAAGAAGCTGCACCAATGAAACTCAACAGGCCACACAGAACTATCGATACACTACGAACCATCATAGAGTACTCCAGGTGAGTGAACTCTCTGTGCGAGAGAAGTGCAAAAGATTGGGGTGCCAACCTACACGGTCTTGCGGGTGTTGTCAACAGCAACGCCAGCAGTAGCGGTTACGTGTGTGCGATGACGACGACGGTGACGTTATCGATACCGCCACGGTCGAGGGATTCATTGATGAGGCGATCGCAGGTTCGAATCGGGTCGCCTTTTCCCGCCGTGAAGATATCTTGGATGTCGTCGTCTTCCATCATCTTCGTGAGTCCGTCTGAACAGAGCAGTAATAGATCCTGTGGCTCTAACGGACAGGACGAAATCGAGGGTTTGACCGGGGTCGAGATGCCCAGTGCTCGAGTGAGGACATGCCGTTCAGGGTGTGTCCGGGCGGTCTTCGGGGTGAGGATGCCGCGAGCGAGATATTTCTCAATCAGTGTATGGTCACGGGTGAGCGGGGTGAGTGTTCCTGATCGGAACCGATAGGCGCGGCTGTCGCCAAGATGGGCGAGATGCGCCATAAGGGATTCCGTTGTTTCTTCAATGTAGAGCCGCACGATGGTGCTACCCATACCTCTGAGCGTGGGTTCCAGCTTGACCCGTCCCAACATTGCATGGTGTGCCTGCGTGATCACATCAGTTAAGAATGCCGGAGGAGCCGTTTGTCCTTGCCGGAGCGTGTCGGCTGAGAGCTGAGCCTGCGCCGTAATACTGGCAATGGCCGTCTGTGCGGCGATCTCGCCACCTACGTGGCCGCCCATTCCATCCGCAACGGCCCACAGTCCCAGCGGATCGAGTGTGGCAAACGCATCCTGGTTCATGGTGCGAACCAAGCCGATTTCGCTTCGGCCGATGCCGACCCATGTGCTCATCGTAAGGATACTCTGTGGAAAGGTGGTGTTGTTGAAGCAGGGGACGATAAGCCGGGGCCAAATTGCAGCATCATGTCCTTATAGAGCAGCGAGGCGAGAGGCGCAAGGCTTTCCGTATCGGCGGCATTGTAGGCCAGCAACAGCTCAAGTGCGGTGCGATCTCCTTGCCGCCACTGTGCCCACAAGCGCACGGCATCCATGCCGTCGAGGCCGCGCAGCGCAGACGCCCGTTCGATGCCGAGTTCTCGTTCGAGGTGTTTCAGTCCTCCACGAAGTCCCAGACGGCGCGCGGCCAGACAGAGATCGAAATGGGGCATGTCAAATCGGAGCTGGGGAAAAGCCGTGCGTAGGAAGGGCACATCAAAGACGGTACCGAAGAAGGTCACGAGCAGTGTGCAGTGATCGAGTTCGGCTTGTAGCCGATCGGCGGTCAACGTATCTCCCTGAACCAGGGTGATCGTCTGTCCGTTTCGATGGAGACCAACGACGGTCACCGCGTTGGCCCCGTCATGAGGGGTGAGCCCGGTGGTTTCGATGTCGAGGCAGAGGAGCCCGGACCGGCAGATATCATAGAAGCGCCAATGTTCGCGCCTGTGCAGACGCGAGGCCAGTGCGCGCAGATCGCCTGCCTCATATTCCGATTGTGCGAGGGCGAGTTCACGATCGTACAGGCATTTTCTGTCAGGAGACAGTCCGGCAATGCGAGGCTGTTTCAAGAAGCTCTGCCAGTCAGTCACTCCCTCTTGCCAGAACCGGCGTTCGGTTGTGGGCCCGATTCCTTGTAGAAAGGTGAATGTAGAGGTCAGCATGGCGGGGATTGTAGCCTTGATTTCGCGCAGGAGACAAGCTAGAGTCCGCACGTGTGTCAGCGAGCCGCGGGCAGGATGTTCGGTTCACGATTTGTATCAATATCATGACGCAGTCGCCGAAACGTATTCGTATCACGGTCGGAGGAGTTCGACTCGAAGCGGAACTCAAGGGGACGAAAACAGCGGAAGCGGTGTATGCGGCACTGCCGGTTCAGGCGCCGATCAATACCTGGGGAGAAGAGTTCTACTTCAAAATTCCAGGTGTCACCGATTATCGGGAAACCGCGACGAACAAAGTGCAGGTTGGCGATATTGCGTACTGGGGAGCTGGTCAGGTGTTGGCGATCTTTTTCGGGAGAACGCCGATGAGCATGGGAAGCGATCCGGTTCCGGCAGATCGAGTGAATGTGGTTGGACGGATCGTCGGGGATGCGACGCAATTGCGTCGGGTTATGGAGGCCGCGACGATCACGGTTGAACAGGGGTAGGTATCGTGCGTTTGTCGAAAGAACGTGTACGGCATATGGCCGAGAGTGTGGCGGGACGTCTCGAGCAGGAGGGGCACATCAATCTGGTCGGTGACCGTAAGACATTTGTCGATGCGCTGAACCGTGTCATGACGGAGGATCTGTCCCTGGAAGATCGTGTGAATGCGGAAGTGCGGCAGATGCTCACCGTCTATGAAAAGCAGATCGAACAGGGCCAGGTCGATTATCAGAAGATGTTTCAGATGGTGAAGCAGAAACTGGTTCGTGAACGGGGCCTCATCTTGTGAAACTGTGAGGAGTTACCGTATCGAGGTGTGGCAACTCTCACGCGCCTTACCCCTTACTGGTGTGGTATGTTGAGTGAAGATAAGATCAGCCATCTCTCTCACGTCATTGCGAATGAGGTCAAGCGCCATGCGGCCGTGAAGGTGACGGGGGACGAGGAGCGGGTGTTGAAGGCGGTCAAGCGCGTGCTGGCCGACGAATTGGCCAAGGAAGGCGAGATCGATCGAAAGGTTCGAGCCAAATTGGCCAGCTATTCCCGCGGCATCGTGGAAGGAAGTACGGAGTGGGACGTGCTTTACCGTAAGACATTTGAAGAAGAAACACGAAAGCAGATGAAGTGAGGAACGGGCGATGAGGATGGGAATGCAGATAAGACAACTCATGATCCTCGGCATGATTCTGCTGCTGGTCGGAGCAACCGCCTGTTCCTCGAAACGTAAACCGCTGGTTCCGCTGTCGCTGACGGAAACCGATGCAAAGCCCCAGGCGATGGTATTGACGGAGCAGGGGACGCAAGCCTATCAGACGAAACAGTTCGAGGATGCCAAGAAATATTTTGAGCAGGCCGTCGCGGTCGTGCCTCAGTCCGGTCAGGCCCATTACAATTTTGGGCTGGCGTTGAACGCGCTCGGCGATGCAGAAGCGGCACGGAAGCATTTTCTCGACGCGGCGAATTTGGCGCCCGGCGACCAGATCATTTGGGATTCTCCCGCGTTGTCGCCGTACGGCGATCCAGATACGAGGAAGCGCACGAAAGACCGTCCCTATGGTACAGAACGGCCCACCTTCGGCAATATGCCACGACAAAAATAAGGAACGATACATGTCTAAAGACCTTGCAGTGGGCCAAGCAGCACCTGAACTGTCCATTCCGGACCAGCATGGCAAGACGGTAACCCTGAAGAGTTTCAAGGGCAAACAGGTCGTGTTGTATTTCTATCCGAAAGACGATACGCCGGGTTGCACCAAGGAGTCCTGCGACTTTCGTGACGTCGAATCGCAGATTTTGCGGGCAGGCGGCATGATCGTGGGGGTGAGCCTCGACGGGAAGGAATCGCACCAGAAATTTATCAAGAAGTTCGGCCTGCCGTTTCCGCTGTTGAGCGACACGGATGCCGCGATCTCCAAGGCCTATGGCGTGTATAAAGAGAAAAGCATGTACGGCCGGAAGTATTGGGGCATCGAGCGCAGCACGTTTGTTATTGATGCCGACGGGAAAGTCAAAGCAATCTTCCGCAAGGTAAAGGTCGATGGGCATGCCGACGAGGTGCTGACGGCGCTGAAGGCCTAGCGCGCATTGTTTCAGGAGTCTGGTTGCTGTACCGGCCGATCCGCAGCATATCTGCTGTTTGGGGGAGTGGAGTTGCGAGTTTCGAGTTGTAAGTCTCGGAGTATTTACAAGAGGCAATCCGAACACTCGGAACCAGACACTCGACACTCGAAACATTCCCCATGCGTTGCGACGAACCATCATGAGTAACGCGGGTTAACATGGCCGCGAGGCCCATGACCACTCGCTTCTGCATTGTCTCAGTCCTCTGCTCCATTCTTCTGGTCATATTCGCATCAGCGCGCCTCTGTGAAGCGCGTGGAGGGGGCGCATGCGCGGGAATGGTTCCCCTGTCCCGTGAGAGAGTCGAACGTTCTGTCGAACAGAGAGCCGGAGTTATATATGGAGGTCAGTTATGAAAATAATAGTTCTGGCTTGCCTTCTTCTGATGGCATTGACCGGGTGTTCCATTAAGACGTCGGTGAAGCCAGTCGGGAATGTAAAAGTCTCTGATCTCTGCATCAAGACGAACCCTCGAGTCTTGATGGAGGGGTTTCTTCCGGAGTTGGAAATGCAGATTCACAGTCATGGAATCAAGGCCAGGACGTTTGACCATGAGGTACCTGCTGATTGTGTGCATCGTTTGGAGTACACGGCTAACTGGAATTGGGATCTGGCGATGTACTTGACCTATGCGGAATTGAGAGTCTATGAAAAGGCCAATTTGATCGGTGAAGCTATCTATGATGCGAGGTGGGGTGGGGGCCGGTTAGACAAGTTTGGAACAACGGGGAGCAAATTGCAGCCTCTCGTTGATGAGCTGTTCGGTTCAAGACGGTAAGGGGATGACCTGAACAAGGTGTGAGCCACTGGAATAAAGAAACGGAGATATTCTATAGTTCGTTTAAGAAAGGGAGAATTCCAATGACACGAGAGACTATGCCACGGGCTATCGCGCTTGCTTCCGTATTCCTCCTCGCCACTGCCACGGTGCTGCCGTTGCAACCGGTATTCGGCGAAGGCGGGGCCAGGCGTGATGTGGTGCGTGCTGAGGATCAACACCGCCAGGAGGCCATCACGCTTGCCACAGAGGCGGCGGACCATGGCCGACAGGGTCATGTGAGTGCACTCGTGACCAGCGCGGAAGCGGCGTTACAGTCTGCCCTGAAGGCCGGCGAGGCTCCGCATGTGGACGCAGGGATCAAGGAACTCAAGCAGGCTATTGAGCATGGGAAAGCAGGTCATGCGGACGTGGCGACGAAACACGCCGAACAAGCGGTCACACACCTGTCTGAGAAGTACCGGAGCAGATAGGCTGATACACAGAGGGTGGGAGCCGTTGGTAGAAAGAATTAAGCGGTCCCAAAAAGAGAGTGGCCGCTGACTACCTCGTGTGTGACCTTGCACCTCCCAGTGCGATTCTTCTAAAATGCGCCATTTTTGTGAGGAGCTTATGTCTTTCCGATTGACGAGTACCCTTGTATTGTCGATCCTCTGTCTCGCCGTGCCGGCATGGGCCGATTTCAAGGCTGGCATGACGGCCTATGACGCTGAAGACTATGCGACGGCTATGCGTGAGTGGCAGCCGCTAGCGGAGCAGGGCGACGCCCAGGCGCAGTATCACGTGGGGCTGCTGTATCACAAGGGCCGAGGGGTGCCGCAGGACGATGCTCAAGCCAGGAAGTGGTATGCCAAAGCTGCGGAGCAGGGACAGGCCAAGGCGCAGTTCGGCCTGGGCACCTTGTACTTTAATGGAGAAGGCGGTCCGAAGGACTATCAGCAAGCGCTGCGCTGGTTCCGTCTCTTGGCAAACCAAAAAGAGGCGCTGGCTCAAACGAAACTCGGGATTATGTACGATGACGGGGAAGGAGTGCCGAAAGATAAGGTCCAGGCGTATATGTGGATCAGTCTGGCCGCGACGAACGGAGATAAGTCCGCGCCCATGCTGCGTGATATCCTGGCCAAAGGGATGACGGAGGCTCAAATTAACAAGGCCAAGAAATTGGCGAGTGAGTGGAAGCCGGAAGGCCAGTGAGAGCACGAGCACATTCCACATTATTTCTTGGTA
>JABMDH010000064.1:0-5004 GCA_015904075.1 Nitrospira sp. | reverse complement strand
ATCCCAATCCTGAATTGGCCAGGGCCTTCTCAATTTCTTTAATCAGGTTCGGTTCCCAGGGTTGGATGGTGAGCAATCGTGCTTCCGGCGTAGAGATATTGGAGACCTGCTTCAGCGGCGTCATGGTGCCGTAATAGTCGACGCGCACTCCGTCCAGAAGTGCAACTGAGGCCCGGCCGGTGCGGAGACCGGCGAGGTCCCGCTTCAAATGTTCTACAGCCTGGTCCATATGAGTCGTGAGTTTTTGCTTGGTGGGGGCGGCGTTGGACATGGCGACACTCCGTAATCGGGTCAGCGGTTGCTGGGTGTGACCAGGGTCCCGATTGGTTCGCCTGTTGCCACACGTTTGAAGTTGCCCTGTACTTTGAGATTGAACACGATCAAGGGCAGATTGTTATCCATGCACAGGCTGATTGCCGTTGCATCCATCACTTTGAGGTTCTGATTCAAGATCGACATAAAGGGGATTTCCGAGTACTTCTTTGCCTCAGGATGTTTCATCGGATCGGCATCATAAATGCCGTCCACCTTAGTGCCTTTCATAATGACTTGCGCGCCGATTTCCATTGCGCGCAGTGCAGCGGCGGTGTCGGTCGAGAAATAGGGATTGCCGGTGCCGCCGGCGAAGATGACCACCCGGTTTTTTTCCAGATGACGGATCGCTCTCCGGCGGATATAGCCTTCCGCCAGTTGCCGCATCTCGATGGCGGATTGTACGCGGGTGATGACGCCGGCTTTCTCCAGCGCGTTTTGCAGCGCAAGGGCATTGAGGACCGTGGCAAGCATCCCCATGTAATCGGCGGAGGCGCGTTCCATGCCGGACGCGCTGGCTGCGATACCGCGAAAAATGTTTCCGCCTCCGATGACTACGGCAACTTGGGTACCGAGGGCGGAAACGGAGGCGATCTCTTCTGCCAGGCCTTGGAGAATAGAGGGTTGAATGCCGTAGCCCTGCTCACCGGCGAGCATCTCCCCGCTGACTTTCAGAAGGAGGCGCCGGTATTTGGCAGAGGTCATACTTCGCCTAGCTGAAAGCGGGTGAAGCGGCGGATGTTCATGTTTTCGCCGATCTTGGCTATTTTCTGGGCCAGGAGGTCCTTGACGGTCACGGCCGGATCCTTGATGAACGATTGTTCCATCAGGCAGCTTTCCTGGAAGAACTTTTCAAGTTTCCCATCCACGATTTTCGGCCAGGCCGCAGGCGGCTTTCCCATCTCCTTGGCTTGTCCTTCGTAGATCACGCGTTCTTTGTCGACGAGGTCCTTGGGAATGTCTTCACGCTTGACGTAGGTCGGCTTCGCCGCCGCCACTTGCAGCGCAAGATCGTTGACGAACGCTTTGAATTCATCATTGCGGGCAACGAAATCCGTCTCGCAGTTCACCTCAATGAGGACGCCGATCTTTCCGCCCATATGAATATAGGCGTGAACCAGTCCCTGGTTCGTCTCACGCCCGGACTTCTTCGCGGCGGCCGCGAGCCCTTTTTGACGGAGATAGTCGATCGACTTCTCAATGTCATTGCCGTTTTCGACAAGCGCTTTCTGGCAATCCAGAATGCCGGCGCCTGTTTTTTCTCGAAGTTCTTTAACTAGCTGACTTGATCCTGCCATGGTCCGTTATCCTTCATCCTTCGCCGTTCGACCGAGAGAGTACGGTACTGAACGTATGAACTTGTGTTATGACGCCGGGGCGCTTTCAAGGCGCGCAGCGGGTTTCTTGTCGCCGCCGGCCGGCGCAGTCGGGAACTCCGCTTCTTCACGCTGAGTCTTGAGGTGTGCGCCTTCGATGCACGCGTCGGCAATCTTGGACGTAATGAGCTTGATCGAACGGATTGCATCGTCGTTTCCCGGAATCGGGTGGGTGATGTAATCCGGATCGCAATTGCTGTCCAGGATGGCGATGACGGGAATATCCAGCCTGGTCGCCTCTTGGACGGCGATTTTTTCGATTCTGGTGTCGAGTACGAAGACGGCGCCCGGAAGGCCGCGCATGTTCTTGATGCCGGAGAGGTACTTTTGGAGCTTGGCGATGTCCTTCTGCATCAGCAGGATTTCTTTTTTCTTGAGGCCGTGCGCGCTGGGATTCTCCAGCGTGGCTTCCATTTTCTTCATTTTGTCGATGCTGCGGCGGATGGTCTGGAAATTCGTCAGCATGCCGCCCAGCCAGCGTTGGTTCACGAAGAACATATTTGCCCTTCGAGGATTTCCGCCGCCTGACGCTTGGTGCCGATGAATAGGACGGAGTCGCCCCCTGCCACGATATCCCGGACGAAGGCATAGGCCTGTTCCATGCGTGCGAGCGTCTGTTGGAGATCGATGATATAGATACCGTTCCGCTCGCCGAAGAGGAACCTCTTCATTTTTGGATTCCAGCGGTTCGTTTGGTGCCCGAAGTGCACACCGGCTTCCAAGAGTTCCTTGATTGCTACGACTGCCATGCCTTCACCTCCTCCGAGACTTGCAGAGCGCCCGTGCGACGGACGAGGGGACCTGCCCCTTATTCTCAAGCCAAGCGGCGCGTCTGTGCGCCGATGTTGAATTTGAATATGTTCTATCGGTCCGAAATTGGACGAATAGATTAGTGCCACTGCTAAAGCCTCGGTACGCTATCACAGTCCCTGTTTGGTTTGTCTTCACGGTCAGATGTTGGCAGTGTGAGATAAAAAGTTGATGGCTGTCAGTTGGTCACTACGGGTAGCTGCTCGGCAGGGTAAGCCCGCTTTCTTCAGGGAGTCCCATCATCAGATTCATGGCTTGAATGGCCTGGCCTGCGGCACCTTTTACCAGATTATCGACGGCCGCGACTGTCACTACCCATCCGGCTCGAGGATCGGTATAGACTCCGACGTCGCAAAAATTAGAGCCTTTGAGGTATCGGGGATTGGGAACGATATCCTCATAGAGCCGGACAAACCGCTCTCCCTTGTAAAACTCCCGATACAAGGACCGGAGGTCGGCAAGCGTCATGTCATGCACCAGCTTGCAATATGCCGTACTGAGAATTCCGCGATTCATCGGCACTAAGTGCGGTGTAAAGGTGACGGTTACCGCTCCGGTCTTTCCGATTATGCCGGACAACTCTTGTTCAATCTCTGGAATATGCCGATGCTTGCCGATCTTATACGGCTCCAGTGATTCATGGGCTTCCGGGAAGTGATAGGGGAGAGCAGGACTGCGTCCGGCTCCGGAGATCCCGGACTTTGCATCGATCACAATCAGATCCGGCTGTACCAGATTCTTGGCGATGAGGGGCGCCAACTGCAAGATTGCGGCAGTCGGATAACAGCCCGGCGAGGCGACAAGCCTTGCCTTGGCGATGGCTTCCCGATGGAGTTCCGGCAAACCATAGACCGCTTCTCCTAAGAGGCCTGGGTGCGTATGCGGAGTTTGGTACCACTGTTCGTAGGCGGCGACATCCTTGAGGCGATAATCGGCACTGAGATCGACCACCAGCTTGCCCGCTTTCATACACAACGCGACCGGGTCCTGTGACTTGGTGTGAGGAAGCGCCAGGAACACTGCGTCCGCCCGTTCAGCCAAGGCTTCTGGAGCCAGCGCTTCGAAGCGATGTTCTACGATGCCAGTGAGATTGGGGAAAACAGTGGATACCAGCTGGCCGGCCGATTTCTCGGACGTGACGGCAGTAATTTCATAAAAGGGATGTGCGGCGGCGAGCCGAACGAGTTCTGCGCCGGCATATCCGCTGGCGCCTGCAATTGCCACTCGAAACTTCTTGCCCATCGTAGGTGACCTGCTGATTGGTAAGAGTCAATTTGCCGTCGGGCACAAAAAAGGGAAGGCGAGAAGCCTTCCCTTTCTTGTGTCGAATACCGGCTTCTCGATGCGTTAGCGCTTGGAGTACTGGAAGCGCTTACGGGCTCCCTTTTGTCCGTACTTCTTTCGTTCTTTCACGCGAGAGTCTCTTGTGAGCAATCCCTCTTTTTTGAGCGGAGGCCGCGTGGTCGGAGTCATTGCGACAAGGGCTCTGGCAATTGCATGGCGAAGCGCGCCGGCTTGTCCGGCCGGTCCACCGCCGTAGACGGTGGCGCTGATCGAATACTTGCCCATGACCCCGGCCATTTCAAGAGGCAACTGGATGATTTGCCGGAGCGTGAGGCGCGGGAAGGCCTTCTCCAACGGCTTTTCATTGACGGTAATCTCACCGGCAGTGCCGGTGACCCAGGCTCTTGCGACTGCACATTTTCTTCGACCTGTTGCGTACTGTGTTGCCACTGCCATGCGACTCGCCTCCTTCTATCTGATTCTGTGCTTATAGAGAAATCGGTTCCGGCTTTTGTGCGTGATGTGGATGGTTAGGCCCGGTATAGACCCGGAGCTTCTTGGCCATGCCGTTGCCGAGTGGATTCTTGGGGAGCATGCCCTCGATGGCTCGAACCAGCAGCTCGGTTGGATCTTTCCGAAACAGGTGCTCGGCGCTGGTCGTTTTGAGTCCCCCGGGATAACCGGAATGGTGCCGGTAGAGTTTGTCTTTCATCTTATTGCCGGATACGTGAATTTTTTCGGCATTGACGATGACGACATGGTCGCCCAGATCGACGTTCGGAGTAAAGGTCGGGCGATGTTTCCCTCTCAGGATGCCGGCCACGCGAGCGGCGAGGCGGCCCAAGGTTTTTCCTTCTGCGTCTACCAGATGCCAGGTTTCTTTTACGTCGGCTGGTTTTTCGAGATAGGTCATAGCACGGTCTCCACTTCTCCTAAAAATGAACTGCGTGATGGATACTAAACTTCCTGCGCTCCGATGTTCTTGGTTTCAAGTTTATTCAGCCACGCATCCAGGTTTTGGCCGGTGCGTCGTTTCCAGACATCCGGTGTGACATAAACCGGAGCGTGGCAGCGGATGGCTAATCCGATGGCATCGCTGGGTCTGGCATCGACGGTGCGGGTCACGCCTTTGTTCTCAAGATAGACGGTGGCGAAATAGGTGCTGCTCTTTACGTCCGTGATGACGACTCGTTCGGTGATGATTCCCAGGTGTTCGCCGAAG
>JABMDH010000063.1:6400-15897 GCA_015904075.1 Nitrospira sp. | reverse complement strand
TCGTGATGGAGGCCAGTCGGTTGGCCAGCAATTGGCGGGGTACGCACACGATTCACGAGTATTTGACGCAAGCGAAAGTTGTAGCGATCGAAGGGCTCGATACCAGAGCGTTGACGAGACATTTGCGCGAATATGGATCGCAGCAAGGGGTCATTACGCACGGAGGACTCGATGCGGCACAGGCTGTGGCCAAAGCGCAGAATGCGCCTGGAATCGTCGGGCGTGATTTAGCGGCCGAAGTCACGTGTGAGCGGCCGTATGAATGGAAGGCCGGATCCGGCGCGTGGGCACCGGAGGGAGGCGGGAGCAGATCGGAGAGACAGCCCCGCCGACCATGGCAGGTCGTCGCCTATGATTTCGGGGTTAAACGGAATATTCTGAATCGACTGGTCGATGTCGGGTGTGATGTCACCGTCGTGCCGGCGTCTACGACAGCTGCGGAGATTCACGCACGCAAGCCGGACGGTATTTTCCTTTCCAATGGTCCCGGCGATCCGGAAGGCGTTCCCTATGCGGTGGAAGCCGTGCGGATGTTGATCGGCCGTTATCCGATCTTCGGTATTTGCCTGGGGCATCAGATTTTAGGGCTGGCGCTCGGGCTTGCAACGTACAAGCTCAAATTCGGACATCATGGCGCAAATCATCCGGTGCTCGATCTGCGGAGCCGGAAGGTTGAGATCACGTCGCAGAACCACAACTTTGCCGTGAAAGCTCCGGTGTCGTTCAGCGAGGCGCCGAATAGTCCGCCGATAGTTGATTCCAACTATGGAAGGCTCTCGATTACGCATCTCAGTTTGAACGATCATTCAATCGAGGGCATGGTCTGCATAGATCAGCCGGTCTTTTCGGTTCAGTATCATCCGGAAGCCTCTCCGGGACCTCATGATTCCGCCTATCTGTTCGAAGAATTTGTCCGGCTTATGGAGACCCATCATGCGTAAACGGCTCATCGCGGTGTTGCTCACGGGACTGTCCCTTTCTGGCTGTATTAACATTCCGTCGTTGTTTCCCGGTCCCGGGCCGCTCAAGGAAGTGCATGTCGACGGGACGGGAGCGGCCAAGGTGTTGTTGCTTGAGGTCTCCGGCATGATCAGCTCTCAGGAGAAAGAGGGGTTTATTCCTGCACCGAGCATGCTCGCGCGAATAAAGGAACAGCTGACACGCGCAGCGCAGGACGATAGCATCAAAGCCGTCGTCCTCCGGATCAATTCTCCCGGCGGCACGGTCACCGCATCGGATATTATTCATCACGAGCTCAAAGCGTTCAAAGCGTCCAGAAAAATTCCGATCATCGCCTCGATCATGGACCTGGGCACGTCCGGGGGATACTATATCGCTGCCGCCGCAGATACGGTGACGGCGCATCCCTCTTCGGTAACCGGCAGCATCGGTGTCATCATGCTGACGATCAATGCCAGAGGGTTGCTGGAAAAAGTGGGAGTCGAAGCGACTGCCGTCACGTCCGGTCCACGTAAGGACATGGGGTCGCCGTTTCGCGTGATGGCGCCGGAGGAGCGGGCGATTTTTCAAGGCCTGATCGATTCGTTCTATCAGCGGTTTTTGACCGTTGTGCAGGAGGGCCGTCCGCATCTGCAGATGGAGCAGATCAAAAAGCTGGCCGATGGACGAATCTATACAGGCGATCAAGCGAAGGCGGCGGGCCTCGTGGACGATCTCGGATATCTGGAGGATGCCATCGAACTGGCGAAGAAGAAGGCGAAGCTTCCTGAAGCGCGTGTGGTTACCTATCAGCGTCCCGGCGAGTATTCAAACAATATCTATTCCAAACTCCTTGTGCCCGGCCCCCTGGCAGGATTTGCCGATCTCGATATTATGACGCTCGCACGAGGAGCGACGCCGCAGTTTATGTATCTCTGGATGCCCTAACCAGCGTATGAGCCGATCGGACGTACCGAGACCATCTCGGAAAATTTTCATGGCACCGGCATACGACCGTTCTGTCGATGCTGTGCTCCCTGAACCGGTTGGGCGTCGTGCATTGCTTGGGTATGGGATCCAAGGAGCGATGGGGCTCTATGGCTTCTTCAATATGGGTGCCGCTGTCGGGCTTGCGACTATGCTGGCCGGTTGTCTTCGCGCGCCGGGCACGTCTCGCGATCAATTCATCTATATCTCTGAAGAAAAAGAAATGGCCATGGGGGTCAGTGCATTCCATGAGGTCTTGCGCAAAGCCCGGCTGAGCCAGAATTTGGAAATCAATGAAATGGTCCATCGGGTCGGCAATCGAATTGCCGCCGCTGCCGCAAAGCCCGAGTATCAATGGGAATTTGCCGTCATCGATGACGACAAGATGGTCAATGCGTTTGCTCTGCCGGGCGGTAAGGTCGCGGTCTTCACCGGCATTCTCAAATTTACGAAGACTGAAGATGGGTTGGCCACCGTGATGGGGCATGAAGTGGCGCATGCGCTGCAGCGCCATGGAGCGGAACGGTATAGCCGAGGGATTCTGGAAACGATCGCCCAGGTTGGGGCGCTGGCTGCCGGAGCGGCGGCGGGACGTCCGGATGCAGCCATGGCTGCGATGAGTGCCTATGGAGTCGGCGTGTCGCTGCCGTTCGGGCGAAGCCAGGAATCAGAAGCGGATTTGATCGGACTTCGGCTGATGGCTCAGGCCGGCTATGATCCCCGCGAAGCCGTGCCGTTTTGGGAACGCATGAGCGGCTGTCCCAGACAGCTGATCGGCAAGGCCTGTTTCCGATCGCAGCAAACCATCCCGGAGTTCCTGTCGACTCACCCGTCCGATATCTCCCGTATCAATCAGATCGAAGCCTGGTTGCCGGGCGCCTTGAAATACTATCGAGGGCCGGGAGGGGAAGTTGTCCCGCCGGCGACGATACCAGACCCATACCGTCCTCCAATCGGGCCCATGCCCCAGTCCGGCCGGCCGATGATTTTCTCATAGGAACATATGCCAAAACGCACAGACATCCGCTCCATTCTCATGATCGGGTCCGGCCCGATTGTTATCGGCCAGGCCTGTGAATTCGACTATTCAGGCACACAGGCATGTAAAGCTCTCAAAGAGGAAGGGTATCGGGTCATCCTCATCAACAGCAATCCAGCTACGATCATGACCGATCCGGAGATGGCGGACCGTACCTATGTGGAGCCGATTACGCTGGATGTCGTCGAGAACGTGATCGAGCGTGAGAGGCCCGATGCCTTGTTGCCGACGATGGGGGGACAAACGGCGCTGAACGCGACCATGGGATTGGTCAAACGCGGCGTGTTGGAGAAATACGGTGTCCGGCTCATCGGCGCCTCGGCCGAAGCGATCCATAAGGCGGAGGACCGGGAAGCCTTCAAGCTGGCAATGCAGCGGATCGGCTTGCGCGTGCCCAAAAGCGGCACGGCACAGAACTGGATCGCTTGCGCAAAGTTGAGCGGGCGAAGAATATTGAAGCCATTGCCGAAGCGCGCGCCCATGGCGATCTGAGCGAAAACGCCGAGTACGATGCGGCCAAGGAACGTCAGGGTTTCATCGAGTCGCGCATTGTCGAATTGCAAAGCAAATTGGCCGATGCTCGTATCATCGAAATCACGGGCCGAACCACGGAAACAGTTGTCTTCGGCGCGACGGTTTCAGTGATCGAACAAGAGTCACAGGCGAAGAAGCATTATACGTTGGTCGGCCAAGACGAAGCCGATATGAAATTCAACAAAATCTCCGTCCAATCACCGGTCGGACGGGCATTAATCGGCAAACGAGTGGGAGACTTCGTTGAAGTGAAAACTCCGGTCAAGGTCGTCGAATATGAGGTCGTCGAGATCAAATTTGAGGAACTCTAGTTTCACATACACGTCACGAACGACGAGCGACGAAGTGACCGCTCATGGCGTCTCGTTTTCATTCTGATAGAAAACTCTTTAAATGGCCCGCCGGTGTGGCGCCGGCGCGTCCCCTGATCACGCTCTTGACCGACTTCGGCTCTCGCGATAGTTTTGTGGCGAGCATGAAGGGGGTCATCCTCTCGATTCACTCCGAAGCCCGCATCGTCGATCTGTCTCACCAGATTGTTCCCCATGGAATCGAAGAAGCGGCCTACGTGATCGCTTCGTGCCACCAATATTTTGAGGAGGGAACGATCCACGTTGTCGTCGTGGATCCCGGTGTGGGAAGCGCCAGGCGATCGCTTCTGGTCACCACGTCGCGGCAGTATTTTCTGGCCCCGGATAATGGATTGCTTACACGGGTTCTGTGGGACGAGCGTGATGCCGAAGTCAGGCAGATCGAGAACGTCCTGTATCGTCTCCCATCCGAAGGGGCGACCTTCGATGGGCGGGATCTCTTTTCCCCGGCGGCTGCCTGGCTTGCGATGGGAGAGCCGACGTCATCGTTTGGACGCGTCATCGATGACCCTGTTCTCCTTCCACTCGCGTTTCCGATCACGCAAGACGGGATGCTGATTGGACAAATCGAGTATGTCGATCGATTCGGCAATTTGATCACGAACATTACCGCCGCGAATGTGCGGGAGTGGTTGGAAACTGCCGGGCAGCCGCATCCGGAGATACACGTCGGGACCTGTATTATCCAAGGCCTGGTCACCAGTTACAGCCAGGGCACACTCGACAGTCCCGCCGCGCTGATCAATAGCTCCGGCAAGCTGGAAATCTTTGTGGATCAGCAGAGCGCAGCCCGGCATTTGCAAATCGGTGTGGGTGAAGAAGTGCGGCTGTGTTGACCGGCGCGCCACAGGCCGATCTCAGAGTACGTTATTGCCGGCTGGCGGCAGATGGTGAGCGGCGGATCTCATTGGACGCGCTGTGAAGTGCGCCGGTCAGATTCTGAAAGATGCGATCGAGGTGGCTCATGATCTCGGTTTCGGTTTCACCCCATGCCCAAAATGACAGCATGAGCTGGTGCCCGCGCTGACGCTCCGGCGGACCAGGCAGGGCAATGAATTGCGTAGGCACGATCGTGGCGGCGACGGCGCCTCCTTCAAACATTGAATCGGTTTCGCTCAAGACCGTTGCGGTGGTATCGGCCAGCCAGTGCATCTGCTCACGTGAGGTATTCACGGCGAGATCCCGGTACAAAATCATCAGGCGGCCGGAACATTACAGAGGCTCGGAGGCCGGAGTGCCGGTAGTAGTAGCACCGCTGAAGGCAGAATCGTTCGACTCAAAGATTGAGTCGGAACCATTGAGTCACTCCAGGAGTTGATAGAACGTTTCGATCGCAGGGTAGGCAGTCCACTGCTGTAGATCTTCCAAGGATGACCGGATGAGTTCCGGCCTGGTTTTAAAATCGTAATATCTGCAGGTCGGATCGGATTCTGCGTCGAGCCATGGGTGCGATCGCGGGCTCAGAGAGTCGGCGTCGCTGTGCTCATACACCCTCATCATTCATCCGATCATGAGCTGATAGCGGTCGTTATGAGAGGGGTAACTGTTTCAATGGCTTCCCTTAGAATTTCAACCATGCGTGTGAGTTCCGGAAGCGAGGTGCTGAGGGGTGGGACGAGGATGATGACGTTGCCGATGGGACGGAGGAGCAGGCCACGGCGGCGGGCCTCCATGGCGACGTTGTGGCCGACTCTGGCTGCGAGAGGAAACGGCGCTTTCGTCGATCGATCTTGCACCAATTCGATCCCCGCCATGAATCCCTGCTGACGAATGTCGCCGACGTGATTCAGTTGTTCAAGTGGACGCAGCAATTTCCTGAGCGCTGTGATCTTCGGGCGCAGTTGACTCAGCGTCTTTTCCGTCCGAAAGACCTGGAGATTGGCCAGGGCCAGGGCGCAGCCGAGTGGATTGCCGGTGTAGCTGTGACCATGGAAGAAGGATTTGAATTCTTCGTAGTTTCCGAGAAAGGCCTGATAGATTTCATCGGTCGTCACAGTTGCCGCCAACGGCATATAGCCGCCGGTTCGCTGCTGATGGTTACGCTTGCATCAACGGTGAGTTTCAGGCCCTGTGCTGCTGATGCCTCGATATGAATGCTTCCATCAGCAGACCTGCCTTCGAGAGTGAAGCCGTCAAGCGTCATTCGTCAAGCGCGGGAAGGGAGACGTCAACTGTCATCCGTTGGGAAAAGTGATAAGTGACGAGCATTCTTCTTTCGGTTGACGGTTGACGTATGACGAGAAACGATGTCTAGTGCGGGGCGGATTATACGGGGGGGCGATTTCTTTGACAACCTGGGAGGCAGTTACTATAATGAACCGATTTTTTAGAAAAGAGCTAGGATTTGCAAAGCCTTATACGCAATTTCTCGATTATCGCGCATATCGATCACGGCAAATCAACCCTCGCTGACCGGTTCCTCGAAGCCACTGGTGCTGTCACGGCCCGAGAGGCCAAAGAGCAGATCCTTGATGCCATGGACCTTGAACGGGAACGTGGTATTACGATCAAGGCCCATGCAGTGGCGATCCGGTATAGAGCCAAAGACGGGAAGACCTACGCCTTACATTTGATCGATACGCCGGGGCATGTCGATTTCACGTATGAAGTCTCGCGGAGTCTTGCCGCGTGCGAGGGGGCACTCTTGCTGGTTGATGCCACCCAGGGAGTCCAGGCCCAGACGATTGCCAATGTCAATCTGGCGATGGCCAACAACCTCACCATTATCCCGGTCATCAATAAGATCGATTTGGCAAGCGCGGATGTTGAGGGAACGAAACACTCGATTGCTGAGGTGCTTCAACTGGATGCCACCGATGCCATGCCGATCAGCGCCAAGGACGGCAAGGGTGTGCCGGAGGTGTTGGAGGCGGTGATCGCGCGGATTCCTCCGCCGACCGGCAATCCTCAGGCGCCGCTCAAGGCGCTCATTTTCGACTCCTGGTTTGATAATTATCAGGGCGTGATCGTGCTGACGAGACTGGTGGACGGATCGATTCGGCCCGGGATGAAGATCAAGGTCATGTCGAACGACCGGACGTTCGAAGTCATGGAAGTCGGGCAATTCACGCCCAAGCGGACCAAAAAGACCGAGCTCCTTACCGGTGAAGTCGGATACCTCTGTGCCAATATGCGGGAAGTCGCCGATGTGAAGATCGGTGATACGCTCACGGATGCGGTGACGCCGACCAGTGCGCCCTTCCCCGGCTACAAGGAAGTGAAGCCCCTGGTCTTCTGCGGACTCTATCCCACCGACACGGCCCGGTATGAAGATCTGCGCGATGCGTTGGTCAAGCTTCGATTGAACGACTCGTCGTTCGTCTATGAGCCGGAGACATCGCTGGCATTGGGATTCGGTTTCCGGTGCGGCTTCCTGGGATTGCTCCATATGGAGATCATTCAGGAGCGGCTCGAGCGCGAGTATAATCTGACACTGCTCACGACCGCGCCGACGGTGGTCTATCGTCTGTTGACGACCAAAGGCGAGGTGCTGGAGGTTAATAATCCATCGCAATTGCCTCCTCCCAGCAGCATCGAGTCCTTCGAGGAGCCGTTCATTCTGGCCTCGATCATCACGCCGGAGCGGTACATGGGCGCGATTCTCCAGCTGTGCCAGGAGCGGCGCGGGATTCAGCGGAGCATGCAATTTCTCGATCCGACCCGTGTGATGATCAGTTACGAGATGCCGCTGAACGAAGTCATTCTCGATTTTTACGATAAACTGAAGTCCCGCACTCAGGGCTATGCCTCGCTGGACTATGAGCTGCTCGGCTATCGGAACTCCGAGCTCGTGCGGCTCGACATTCTCTTGAACGGGGAAACGGTCGATGCCTTGTCCTTTATCACCCATAAAGACCGGTCGGTGCAGCGCGGGCGCCAGCTGGCGGAGAAAATGAAGGAACTCATCCCCCGGCAGATGTATGAGATCGCCATACAAGCGGCGATCGGAAGCAAGATCGTTGCGCGTGAAACGATCGGGGCGATGAAGAAGAACGTCCTGGCCAAGTGTTACGGCGGCGACATTTCACGGAAACGGAAATTGCTCGAAAAACAGAAGGAAGGCAAGAAACGCATGAAAGCCGTCGGGAGCGTCGAAGTGCCGCAGGAAGCGTTCCTGGCGATTTTGAAAGTCGGTGACGAATGAGTGCGGATCCGAACCGGGCCAACATCGAGAAGCTGTCCGGTTCTTCTGCCGGAGAGCCACCAGTGCCGGTGTCCGGGGCCACGGTGTCCGAACGGAAGGCCGATCAGGCCGGGCAGAAGTCGATTTTTCGGGAATATGCGGAAGCCATTGTCGTGGCCATTGTGCTGGCCTTTGCCATTCGGGTGTTCGTGGTGCAGGCGTTCAAGATTCCCTCCGGTTCAATGATTCCGACCTTGCTGATCGGCGACCATATTTTAGTGAGCAAGCTGTCGTATGGGTTTCAGTGGCCGACCGACTGCAAGCCTCAATGGAGTGTGCCACCGGTCAATTGTTATACGTCCACGACGGTGATCGAGTTTGGAAAGCCGCAGCGCGGGGATGTCATCGTGTTCCGCTTTCCGGAAGATGAGGAAAAGGACTTTATTAAACGCATTGTCGGGACTCCCGGTGATACGGTGCAGCTGCGCAATAAAGTGGTATTCGTCAACGGGCAGCCTCTCGATGACAAGGCCTTTACACAGCGCATCGATCCCGGCATTATCGACAGTACGATCAATTCACGCGACAATTTCGGGCCGGTCACGGTTCCCGAAGGGTCGTATTTCGTCATGGGCGACAATCGCGACCAAAGTCTCGACAGCCGGTTCTGGGGGTATGTGCGGGAAGAGAAAATCCGGGGCAAAGCGTTCCGGATTTATTGGTCGTGGAGCGGGCAGGGCAACTGGACGGAGTGGGTTCGATGGGAACGATTCGCCAAAGGAATCCAATGAAAGCCGGCGTGAAGTCTTCTGCCGCGACGGGTGAAGCGGGCAGCCGGAATCAGCCGCCGACGCCGCAGGTGCTCCGGCAGTATATCCAGCGGTTTCCCCAGGCATCCGTCCTTGTCGTGGGAGACCTGATTCTCGATCATTATGTGATGGGGAGGGTGAGCCGGATTTCTCCGGAAGCGCCGGTCCCTGTCGTACACGTCGAGTCCGAGTCCTTGCGGCTCGGCGGCGCCGCCAACGTGTTCAACAATATTTTGGCGTTGGGCGGGAAGGCCGATCTTTGCGGGGTGATCGGTGCGGATGAAAGCGGGCGGCTGCTGATGAAGGAGTTGGGGACGAGACGTTCCGGGCGTGGAGGCGTGGTGATCGATCACGACCGTCCGACGACGAGGAAAAGCCGGGTGATCGCGCATAATCAGCAGATCGTCCGGTACGATGTCGAAGGGCGGCACGAACTGAAGCCGGCGTTCCAGCGTAGAATCGTTCAGTATGTCGAGTCGCGATTGAGAGAACTGTCCTGTGTGGTGATTTCTGACTATGCCAAAGGTGTCGTATCTGCATCGTTGATGTCCGATATCACCAGGCTGGCCGCCTTGCGAAAAGTTCCGGTCATTGTCGATCCGAAGGTGGAACATTTTGGATACTATAAGGGCGTCACCGTGATGACGCCGAACCATCTGGAAGCGACTCAGGCGTCCGGTTTGCACGGAGACGAC
>JABMDH010000063.1:0-6300 GCA_015904075.1 Nitrospira sp. | reverse complement strand
TTTCTCCCAAGCAACTGACGGAGGCCTTGGGAAATGAGTAGTCCCTCGCGTTCTGTCGTTGTCGTCATTCCGGCGCGCTATGGATCATCCCGATTTCCAGGGAAGCCGTTGGTTAAGCTCAACGGCAAGCCGATGATCCAACATGTCTATGAACGGGCTCTGGCGTGCCGGGCTGTGTCGGACGTATTGGTGGCGACCGACGACGACCGCATCAAGCAGGCGGTCGAGCAGTTCGGCGGACGTGCCGTCATGGTGACTGGAAACTATCGGACCGGCACGGACCGTGTCGCGGCAGTGGCGCGCATGTTTGTGGGTGACGTGTTCGTGGATCTGCAGGGTGATGAAATTCCCATGAATCCGAGGTTGCTGGAGGATCTCATCGAGCCCTTCATTCAAAGCGGCGCTGAAATGGGGACGCTGAAGCGGATGCTGGATACGACGGAGGATCTGCATAATCCGGCCGTGGTCAAAGTGGTGACCGATTCCCAAGGGTACGCGCTCTATTTCTCGCGAGCGCCGATTCCGCTGGTGCGTGACGATCCCGACCGCCGGGTCGTCGGCGGACTGCACTATGTCCATCTGGGGCTCTATATCTATACGAAAGAGACATTGCTGAAGTTTGCAGCCCTGCCGACCGGTATCTTGGAAGACGCCGAAAAGCTGGAACAACTCCGTGGATTGGAACATGGCATTCGCATCAGAGTGTGGGAAACAAGGCATGCGTCGCTGAGAGTCGATCAGCCGGAAGATGTGCCGCTTGTCGCCGAGAAGTTGCAGCAGTTCGAGGTCGTCAAGCGCGAGGTGGGATTCATGGGGTTCAAAGGGGTTGTGTCGAGCCGATGAGGACACGATGCGAATCAGAGTGGTCAGAGCTCCGGCACGGGAGGCAGCCATGAGCAAATTTATTTTTGTCACGGGTGGAGTCGTCTCATCACTGGGCAAGGGGTTGGCTTCGGCATCGATCGGGAATCTTCTCGAGAGCCGGGGTTTGAAGATCACGTTTTTGAAGCTGGATCCCTATATCAATGTGGATCCCGGCACGATGAATCCGTATCAGCACGGTGAAGTCTACGTGACGGATGACGGTGCTGAGACCGACCTGGACTTGGGACATTATGAGCGGTTCACCACACTGTCGTTGACGAAGGAAAGCAATTATACGACCGGCCGGATCTACCATTCCGTCATTACCAAAGAACGGCGTGGGGATTATCTTGGGGGAACGGTCCAAGTGGTGCCCCATGTGACGGACGAGATCAAACAGGCGATCATGCGCATTTCCAAGGGCATGGATGTCACGATCGTCGAGATCGGCGGTACGGTGGGCGACATTGAAAGTCTGCCCTTCCTTGAAGCCATCAGGCAGATGCCCTATGACGTCGGGCGTGACAATGTGCTGTACGTCCATCTGACACTGGTGCCGTACATCGGCGCCGCCGGAGAATTGAAGACTAAACCGACGCAACATTCGGTGAACAAGCTGCGCGAGATCGGCATCCAGCCGAATATTCTCTTGTGCCGTACGGATCGCTATCTGCCCCCCGAACTCAAGGGCAAGATCGCCATGTTCTGCAATGTGGAGAAGGATGCCGTCATCACCGCCAAGGATGTCGATACGATTTATGAAGTGCCGATCGTTTTCAGAAAGGAAGGGTTGGATGAACTGATCATCCGGCAGCTGGATCTGAAAACCGGACAGCCGAATTTGCGCGAGTGGGACGCGATGGTGCAGAAAATCAAGCGGCCCAAGCATGAAATTTCTGTGGCGCTGGTGGGGAAGTACGCCGGGCTGAAGGAGTGTTACAAGAGTCTCGGAGAGGCGCTGGTCCACGGAGGACTTGATCACGAAACGAAGGTCAATATCAGTTGGATCGAGTCCGAGGATGTCGAACGGCAGGGCACTGAGCGGATTCTGCGTGAGGCTGACGGGATCTTGATTCCCGGCGGGTTCGGCGCGCGGGGTATCGAGGGGAAAATTGCCACGATTCGATATGCGCGGGAGCGGCAGGTTCCGTTTCTTGGCCTCTGTTTAGGCATGCAGTGTGCGGTGATTGAGTTTGCGCGCAACGTCGCGGGATTGACCGGAGCCAATAGTGCCGAGTTTGACGAGCAGTCGCTCCATCCGGTCATCCAGTTGATGTCGGATCAGCAAGGCGTCAACGACAAAGGCGGCACAATGCGTCTGGGGTCCTATCTGTGCCGGCTTGCCGAGGGCTCGCTTGCGCAGAAGATGTATGGGGTCGCCGAAGTCCGCGAACGCCACCGGCATCGCTACGAATTCAACAATGCCTATCGCGAACAGCTGGCGGCAAAAGGGTTAGTGCTCTCCGGGCTCTCCCCTGACGGACGGTTGGTCGAAATTGTCGAACTCAAGGATCATCCCTGGTTCTTGGGCACCCAGTTCCATCCGGAATATCGTTCCCGTCCGCATCACCCGCATTCGCTGTTCAGTGGATTTATTGGAGCGGCGTTGCGGAAAAAACTAGGACAGTGAAGCGAGATGCTGAAACCGACTTTCAACGGCGTTCTCGGCCTTGGTTTGGGACAAGAGGGCGTCCCGGCGCCCTCAGGGTCTGGCGGGTGAGAACGCACGGCCGGTTTGAGCCTCTCACATGAGTGAATCTGACACTATGGCGCAGCTTGTCGATGGCGCGGCTTTGCGGAAAAAACTGGGCCAGTGAAGCGAGATGCTGAAACCGACTTTCAACGGCGTTCTCGACTCATCGAAATCCTCAACGTACCCCAGAGGGTACGCCTCCGGTTTCGGTTTGGCTACGGCCTTGTTGAAAAGTCGGTGTGAGCATCTCGCATGAGACGAGTCTGAAAACTATGGCGCATCTTGTTGATATCGGTTCCTTCAAAGCCGGCCAGGGGCAGCCGCCATTTCTGATCTCGGTGCCTTGTGTCATCGAGAGTGAGCAACTTGTGATGGAGACGGCGGGCCGCATCGCCGAAATCACGAAATCTCTCGGGATCCCCTATATCTTCAAGTCTTCATTCGACAAGGCCAACCGAACGTCGATCAAGTCCTTTCGCGGTCCCGGCATCGAGGAGGGGATGACGATCCTCAAGAAGGTACGGGATCATGTGGGCTGTCCGGTCTTGACCGATGTTCATACGGAAGAACAGGCGACTGAGGCTGGAAAGGTCGTCGATGTACTTCAGATTCCCGCCTTCCTGTGCCGGCAGACGGATTTGCTGATTGCGGCTGCGAATACTGGAAAAATTGTGAATGTGAAAAAAGGTCAATTTCTATCTCCGATCGAAATGGGGAATGCGGTCAAGAAGGTGGAGGAGTGCGGCAGCCGGCGTATTCTCCTGACGGAGCGAGGCTCCTCGTTCGGCTATAACAATTTGGTCGTGGATATGCGGTCTTTTCCCATCATGCGGAGTTTCGGCTATCCCGTGGTGTTCGATGCGACCCATAGTGTCCAGTTGCCCGGCGGGGGAGGCACGAAATCCAGCGGCCAACGTGAGTTTGTTGAGCCGTTGGCCTGCGCTGCGGCCGGTGCCGGTGTCGATGGCTTTTTCATGGAAGTGCATCCGAATCCGGATGAGGCTTTGTCGGACGGACCGAACATGGTACCGTTGCATCAATTGAAATCACTATTGGAACGGGTCTTGCGCATATGCGACGCGACAAAACTGAAATTGTAACGCCGGCTGCTCAACCGGCTGGCAAGTCTGTCAAAGGCCAGGAGAGCCTTGACGAAGGGAGGCGTGTGCTGGCAATCGAAGCCCGCGCCGTCCAGACCTTGATGGGCCGGTTGGACGCGACTTTCGCGAAGGCCGTGGACCTGCTGGCTCGCTGCAAAGGGAAGGTCGTCGTGTCAGGCATGGGCAAGTCCGGTTTGATCGGTCAGAAGATTGCCGCCACGTTGGCCAGCACCGGCACCTCGTCGTTTTTTCTTCATCCCGCCGAAGGCGTGCATGGGGACCTCGGCATGCTGGCCCGCCGCGATGCCTTGATCGCGATTTCCAACAGCGGCGAGACGCAGGAGTTGCTCCAATTGCTTCCCTACGTGGAACGTATGAGTATCCCGGTGATCGGCCTCACAGGACGGATGGATTCCACCTTGGCGAAACACTGCGATGTCGTCCTGGATGTGTCGGTGGAGGAAGAGGCCTGTCCGATGGGGTTGGCGCCGACTGCAAGCACCACAGCAACGCTGGCGCTGGGCGATGCGCTGGCGGTGGCCTTGTTGCAGAAGCGTGGATTCAAAGAAGAGGACTTTGCGCGGTTCCATCCGGGCGGCACGCTGGGACGCCGGTTGCTGGTGAAGGTGAAAGATGTGATGCATGCCGGACCGGAAATTCCGATTGTCCAGCACTCTGTCGGGGGTATGGCGGCGATGCTCGAAATGACGGCCAAGAAGCTTGGCATGACGATTGTCGTCGATCAGGGTGACGCGCTAGTCGGCGTGATCACAGACGGCGATTTACGGCGCTTTATCCAACGAGGAACGGATTTGGTGAGTGCGACGGCCGGGGAACTCGCCTCACGGGATCCCAAAACCATCTGACCTGAGGATTTGGCCGCCAAAGCAGTGGAAATGATGGAGCGTTTTTCGATCACGACGCTCGTGGTGACTGAAGGCGATCGGGAAATTCGAGGGGTCGTCCATCTGCACGATTTGCTGAAGACGGGAATTGTCTAACGATGAATCGCGTGTTGGAAACCTGGAAAGAAATCGGGCAGGATTCGCTGAATCTGCCGAATTTTCTGACGCTCGTCCGGATTCTCTTGATTCCGGTCTTCGTCGTGATCTTTCTTTCGCCAACGCAGGATCGATCGTTGCTCGCCGCCGTCATATTTGCTGTCGCCGCCGTGACGGATTTGCTGGACGGATACATTGCCCGCCGCACCGGTCAGGTGACGAAGCTCGGAAAATTACTCGACCCGATTGCCGATAAGCTGCTGGTGTTGTCGGCGTTGATCCTCCTCGTCAACATCGACCGTGTCAGTGCCGTGGTGGCATTGCTCATCATTGCGCGGGAACTGGCTGTAACCGGCATCCGTGCCATTGCCGCCGGTGAACGTCTGATCATCGCAGCGGAGGTTACGGGCAAGTACAAGATGGCCTTGCAGGTCGTCGCCATCGTCCTGCTGATTCTGGAAGGGACGGAGTTAGCAGCACTCGGCAATCTGCATCTGGCAGGCACGGGGACGCTGTATCTGTCTTTGGTTCTGGGATACATTTCCGGCGGACAGTATGTCTGGAGTTTTTGGAAGCAGGTGGTCGCCAAAGGGCTGTAGTCAGGATGTTCAAACTAGACCCCAGCTTTGTTCTCGCATCGTTCAGACCCTCAACATACCCCAGAGGGTATGCCTCGGCCCTTCACTCGCTGCGGCCTCGCTGGATGTCTAGTTTGAACATCCTGTAGTACGTTGGAACAGACTCCTCTATCAACTCTTTCTGTCATTGACTGTCACCAGGGCGGGCCTGACATGGGTTTGAAATGCCGGGCCGTCCGCCGTGTGTCACTCGCACTGCAGATCGTTGGCTGTATCAGTCTTTCCTTCCTAGTCACTGCCTGTACTGAGAATAGCGCGCCGCCGCAATTAGAAACCTATGCCTATTCGAGTGCTCCGGTATCGGCCCGATGTGAGACGGGCACGCGAATCGGTCGGGCCGGCGCAAGTGATGGCGAAGCTTCGGCGGATGGTCTTCGCTATCAGGTGCGGACACCCTCGAATTATGATGTGAGCATCGCGCATCCTCTGTTGATAGTCTATGCTGCAGCTGGCCAGAGCGGCCTGGCGTCTGAGCGTATGACGGGTCTTACTCCGACGGCCACGGCTTCTGGATTTGTGATTGTCTATGCCGATCATCGGCCACTCGGGATTCCCGCAATCGAACAGCTGGGAACCATTTCCGGTTTGGTCGCAAAGAAGTGGTGCATTGATGAGAAGAGGGTATTCGTGACCGGCCACTCGGATGGTGGTACGGCCTCACTGGCGCTGGCTGTGTTTGATAAGACGAAGAAGATACCGGCTGCGATTGCACCATCCGCTGCCGGATGGAGGGGCAAGGACTTGGAGGCCTATCAGTGTCCGGCGCCTATCCCGGTCATGGTGATGCACGGTGCGAATGACAGTCTCTTTCCCGGTTGGGGCGCTCAAACGGCAGCTTGGTGGGCCGCCTGTAACGGTTGCGACGGGGCGAAGACAAAGAAGGTGGACGGCGGGTGTGTGGCGTATCAAGGATGTGCATCGGGTGGCGTGACCCTCTACTGTGAGGGAGCCGGCAGTCATCGAGACTGGCCCAATCTCAATCGCGTGATGATCGAGTTTTTTGT
>JABMDH010000062.1:3035-12452 GCA_015904075.1 Nitrospira sp. | reverse complement strand
GAACCGCCGGTCCGGCGACCATTTGGGCATGAGATTTAAAAATCCATCGGCCGTCAGCTGGCGCGAATCGTATCCGTCGTAGTCCATCACGAACAATTCACGCGCCGCTCCCTGCTCGGACACATACGCAATTTTCGTCCGGGCGATGCCCGGCTCTCCCGTGTACCGAAACACCAGTTCGTCGGCAAAGCGATGCGCCATCAGCCGCACGACGGACGTGGCGCCTGCATAGCGTTTGCCGCCCACCATTTCATCATTGCCCGCATCGTACACATACCCGTCCATGTTGACATCGGGGTCTTTGGCGTCGTTCGTCATCCCGGCCTTGCCCCACACTATGACGGACACGCCCTGCTCAGCGGCTTTCTTGAATTCAGGATCCGGCACGGCTCCCAAGCTGCCAACCTTGATCCCGATGCTGGGCAAGTCGACAAGAGAGAAAACCAGCGACCGGCGCACATCCGCCTTCAGCACTTCTTCGATACGGTTCCCCAGCCTGATCCGTCCTTCGGGCGATTCGGGACCGCCGCTGTTGTCGATCCCTGCGACTCCCAACGGGATCTTTTGAAAGTCCGGCCTGGTCGCCTCGAGAAATACATCCGTCGCGCCGGACTCGATAATCCAGGCGAGCCCGACCGACAGACATAAGCTGATGACGACGACAATTCGAAATGTCATGTCCTACCCCTGTGATTCGCCGATGGTAAATGTGAAATGGGCGTCGAAATACGCCTCGGTCAATTCCGGAGGAAAAACCGGCAAGGGAGTCGCACTAAGCACCGCCCGTTTTCCGGCCAGGTCGTAGTACTCATTGCCGGACGATTGCTCGATCGCCACCCCGGTCACCGATCCATTCCGATGCAGTCTGAATTGCACAATGACCACATACCCCTGACCGGCCGCATCGACCGGCGGCGCATTCCAGAAACTACTGATTCGCTGCCGCACGCGCCCCAGATATGCGTTTGACCCCGGCGCCACTCCAGGAACTTTGAGCGTCGTATCAACAGCCTTGATACTCGGTGCCTTCGCTTCGACATGAGGCGCAGGCTTCGGCGCGATGTCGGCCGGCGCCGCCTTCGGAAGCTCGAACTTTTTGATCCTCTTGAACTCCTCATCCAGCTCTTTATTCAAATCGTCCGTGAGAGACGACTGCGGTTTGGCTTCCGGATGCTTGATCCGCTCTGTCGCCTCAGTGACGACCGGAACATCGGGCAACTTGATTGGCTGTTTCTTCGGTTTTTCTGTCGGGCTGAAGTCTCCAAATTTTGGCGCATGGGCCGGTAGTGAGATGCCCTTCATGACATCGCCCATGACATCGTTGGACCGCGGTTTCACAGGTGCAGGCGCCGGGGCCGGTGCCATTTTTGCGGGTGGGGCAGGTCTGGCAGGTGGAGCAGGCGCAGGAACCTCCGCTGCTTTGGGCTCGCTCTTTTGCGGGTCGTCGACATGCACCGGCGGAGCCGGCATCGTGGCAAGCGCAATCTCGATAGATGCCAGAGGCCGTTCACCATGCTTGGGCAGGCGAATCCACGAGACCACCGCCAGTATACACACATGCACAACGAGGGAAATCACCACCGCACGCCACAAGCGGCGACTCAAATCCGTCTGCCGCTCATCGCTCAACCAAAAATCAGCCGATCCTGAGGCCTGTGCCATGAATGTCTGCCTCTATGCTCCTTCGCCGAATACCCCGTAGCTCGAACCGGAAATACTGGCGGGATGAACCCTCCGTAGCCGCAGCGAAGGAGGGAGGTCGCTTCTGGGAATGTTACACGATAGAGCGCAGCGTCCGACCGTCATAGCCGAAAGTGCGACTTCGGCGGAGCAAACTGCTGCGGAGCGCTTCATTTTTTGCGCGCTGATGTCACAGCATCGACAACGCGCTCGGGACCGGCTGGATCGGTCACCATACCGAGCTTTTCAATGCCGGCTTTCTTGACTCCATCCATGACCTGAATGACCACGCCATACGGCACATCGCGATCAGCCCGCAGGTAGAGCGACACATCCTTGTGCTCCTCTTTAAGCAGGCGGAGCTTGCGCTCCAACTGCGCGATACTCACCTGGTCTTTATCGAGGTAGAGCCGCTGATCTTTTTCGATCGCAAGCACCGCCCGGATCTCCGGCTTGATTGTATTTGAAGCGGAGGTCGGCAGCTTGATGTCCATCCCGCGATAAAGCATCGGGGCCGTCACCATGAAGATCACCAGCAGCACCAGCACGACATCGACGAGAGGGATGACGTTGATTTCGGCCAAAAACCGCCGCTGCCTGTTTTCAAGCATCATCCCTTCACTCCCACAGGAACAGGAGCAACCGAAGCCACCGGCTTCGGCTTAGCCGGAAGCAGCGCGAGCAACTCGACCACCACAGAATCCATATGAAACGCCGCGCGACGGATGCGCGTCAGAAAGTAGTTGTAGGCGATGACGGCGGGAATCGCCGCAAACAATCCGGCCGCTGTTGCGATCAATGCCTCCGACACACCGGGCGCCACGGCGGCAATACTGGCCGTGCCTTGCGCGCCGATTTCACGGAACGAATCGATAATCCCCATGACCGTGCCGAGCAATCCCACAAACGGGCTGATATTCCCGGTCGTCGCCAGAAACGGTAAAAACGATTCCAGCTTGGCAATTTGACCTTGGGCAATGTGCGCGCCGGTCCGTTCCACGACATGCCGATCGATCGTCGACGCTCCATCGCCGTCATACGATGCCCGGCCTGCTCCAGATACGTGGCCCAGCCGTTCGGTCACAGCATGGAAAATTCTTGCGCAGGGACTCCCGCTCGTCCGCTGAGCATGCCGCGTGACTTCATCGAGATCTTTGGCTTTCGACAGCACCGCCATAAACCGGCGGTCTTCTTCGTCAACCCTACGAAAGGTATTCCACTTAAAGAGAATGATGCCCCAGGAAATAATCGAAAAACACAACAGCAGAAACAGCACGATTTTCGAGATCACGCCGAGCGACGCGATCAGCCCTATGGGACCGGATTGAAACATGGGAGTCTACCCTCTCCTTTTTCTGGTGAACGCACCGCACCGTAAAATGGAGTGTACCAGACACGGGAGAAAATGGTGGGACCACGAAATGCGGATTGCTCACGAACCAGGCTCGGCTTTGTCTTCTGCCTCACCGGTTGCTATTTCCTATACGACGGTGAGAGACCACTCCACTTCTGCGTGGCCCTGAAGGAGGCGCACCCCCCTCAACCTTCCTCTTGCAGATTAGCACCTGCGGCATGACATCGGGAAAAATGGCGGGGCCGACGGGATTTGAACCCGCGACCTCCAGATTGACAATCTGGCGTCCTAACCAGGCTGAACGACCCCATCAGCGGTCGTCGATCACGTCCTGAATTCTATATTCGTTGACGATTCGATCACTTGTCCGATCTCGCACACCAAGTCATTCCTGGTAGGCGGAACAGGGATCGAACCTGTGACCTCTGCCTTGTAAGGGCAGCGCTCTCCCAACTGAGCTATCCGCCCGACTTTCTTCACAAGTGTCGACGGAGGTTATCAAGTCCCCACTGCCATGTCAATCGGTTCTCACACCAGTCTTATGGATTCGGCGATCGACGTGGCAACCATACGACCGGCCAGGCATCTTCATGGGCGAGACCGTTTCCGACCGGCCTGCCGCGGAAAGTATTGCCGATGGACCTGCTTCAGCCGGCTACGCTCCACATGAGTATAGATCTGAGTCGTGGCAATATCGGCGTGACCGAGCATCGTCTGTACGGCCCGCAGATCAGCTCCGCCCTCCAGCAAATGAGTCGCAAAGGAATGGCGCAGCATGTGCGGCGAGATCGGCTTTACAATCCCCGCGCGCTGCGCACGGCGCCGCAGCAGCTTCCAGCATGCCTGCCTCGTCAACGCGCGCGCGCGGCGCGACACAAACAAGGCGCGCGACGGTCGACCTTTCAGCAGCACCGGCCGTACATGTGCGACATAATCAACCAGCAGATCCCGTGCCTGCTGCCCCATCGGCACGACCCGCTCCTTGGCCCCCTTGCCCATAACGCGCAGACAACTCACATTCAAATCAATCTGCGACACTCGTGAAGGACCACGATGCGGATCGCGAGGGTTTTCTGGACGATCTCTCAACGTTGCTCACTGAAGACCGCCCGCTCGCAGTGATCGGCCCCATGCTGTCCAAGAATCTCCCTGTCATGGCGGAAATGGCGCAACGGACCAGAGTGCCGCTCATCACCCCGGCTGCCACCCTCCCCAATATCCGCCGGCTGGGCACCTATCTGTTCAGCACCTCGCTCACCTACGGCCTGCAGGCTGAACGCATTGCATCCTATGCCACGAAAGAACAAGGCTATCGGCGGTTCTGCATCCTCTACCCCAATACGATCTACGGCCGGGAACTTGCGCGGCTCTTCGCGCAAGAGGTCCGGCAGCATGAGGGAGAAATCATTGCCGCCGTCCCCTTCAACGAAGGAGACACCGACTTCGGTCCATCGATCGCGCAGATCAAAACTGAAGACCTCAAAAAGTATGGGCTCGCCGTTCCGGTCGATCCATCGCAGCCGGCAGGAAAACCGCTCAAACGAAACGATAAACGGATTCTGTATACCCCGGGATTCGATGCGATATTCATCCCCAGCCGCTCCAACGACATCGGGCTGATCGCCGCACAACTGGCATTCCATGACATGCGCGTCCCGCTGCTCGGAACGAACGGATGGAATTCTCAAGATTTCGCCCGCACCGCAGATCGAACAGTCGAAGGCGCCACCTTCGTCGACGGATTTTTTGTAGACAGCCCCAACGCCGCCGTGCAGGAATTTGTGCAGCGCTATCAAAAGCGATTCCAAACCACCCCCTCGCTCTTCACGATGCAAGGATACGACGCAGCCAGAGCGGTCATCGACGGGGTCCGTAGCGGCGTCACCTCCGGCGAAACGCTGCAGGAATTTCTCATGACTCAGCGAACATTGCCCACACTCGCCGGACCAGCCGGATTCGGACCGGACGGCACGCTGCACCGGCCGCTCTTTCTTCTGCAGGTGAAACAAGGTAAATTCATCCAGTTGAACTGACACACTCCTGAAACAGTCAGCCGCCTGCGTTCCCATAATGCGCAGTGGCTTGATAGGCGCCAAGGCTGATTCTGAATGAACTCGCTTCCGCACATCCTCCATACCATCTCCTATATGGGGCTCCCGCTGCTGTTCGCCATGGTGCTCCACGAATACGCGCACGGATGGATGGCCGAGAAGTGTGGCGACCACACCGCGAAACTTCAAGGCCGGCTCACGATCAATCCCCTGGCGCACATCGATCCCTTCGGAACGATTATCGTGCCATTGATCTGCCTCTTGCTGCCCGGCGGATTTTTCATCGGCTGGGCCAAGCCCGTGCCGGTCGATCCCCGCAATATGTATAACCCCAGGCGTGACATGGCGTTGGTCGCAGCCGCAGGACCTGGGATGAATCTCCTGCTTGCCGTGACCGGTGCATTACTCTTGACCCTTCTTGTGACGGTGGACCCGACCCTCTTGCACCAGCAAGAGGCCGACGCCGATTCCTCATCGAGCCTCATGACTACTATGCTGCTGCAGCCGATCGCATTTATGGCTCTCTATTCCGTCGTCATCAACGTGCTCCTCGCACTGTTCAATCTGATTCCAATCCCCCCACTTGACGGGGGACGCATTCTGACATGCCTGCTTCCGGCGAAACCGGCGATGACGCTGATACGCATGGAGCCCTACGGCATGATGATTCTGGTCGGCCTTATTGTCTTCGACAAGGAGCTACGCGTGATCCACACCATCACCAACACGTTCGCCTCCGGTCTTTCAAATACGATCCTGTCGACCACGCTCGGCCTCGGGTCCGTAGTCATTGTTCTATGTTAGTCCGACCATTAAGTATGGTGCAGCTCTACCTGTGCGGCATAGCAAGGCAACCTCAGCAACCTGTTGGGAGAGAACTCTACCGAAAAGTTGGATGGTTATCAAACAGCACTGTCCAGGCCCACCCCGAAGATAGGCTGTGACTGCCGCAGACTATCCGGCGATCAGCCCATAAAAATTTCTCCTAACCACTTTGAGTCAGAGGTCGTCTGCAGGAGAAATGAGTGCGGCTGCTGACTTAGGCTGGAATGTCGACGTATTCGACTTGGCTGCTTGACGGTGGAATAGGAAGGCCGTCGGCTTTGAGACCTTCAAGATGACACTCGACGGCTTCCCGGATGAGGGACTCGGTTTCTGCCACAGTTGCACCGGTGGCAATACAACCCGGCAAATCAGGAACATACGCCGCGTAATTGGCGGGGGCTTTCTCGATCACCACGGCATAACGCATGTTAGTTCGATCCTTTCTTCAAGCCTGCCTGCTTAAAGATACTATTCAGTGTTCCAGGAGGCAAATCGTCGCTTGCTTTTCCGGCAACCGTCACACGGCCCGGTTTCGTCTGATGCTTGAACTGCCTGTGACTACCCCTCGTAGCAACGAGGAACCAGCCATCTTCCCGTAACTTGTCCAGAACATCCCCGACTTTCACGGTACAAATATAGCGCAGTCACCGCGAGAAACCAAACTCTCGTTACCTCTCCAGTCCTATATACTTGCTCCAGAATCAATCTCGCCTGGCGATCACGTTGATCCACCGGCCCTTCCGCTCTTGATTACTGACCACGCGTAGAGACAGTACCTGCCAGCCTGCGCGGCGAAGCGCCCGTGCCAATTCATCCTTCTTCCAGCGCGCGAAGTACCGGCCCGGCATCCAGCCCTTCGTTAACAAGCCGCTCTTCGTTCCATAGGTCAGCGTCGCTGCCAGCGTTGCCCCCGGCTTGGCGAGCAGGCGGAGCGCCTTCAACACGCGCGTCGCGTCCGCTTTGGGAAGGTGAATTAAGGAGGCTGCAGCCCAGACGCCGTCGAAACTCGCGGCTCGGAACGGCAGCTCACGCATGTCCGCGCGCACGAGGGGAAGCGACGGAACCGCCTCGCGCGCAACGCAGAGGAATGCCGCCGTCAGATCCATCCCTACCACTTGAAATCCCTTGCGCCGCAACACCTGCGCATCCTGCCCACCGCCGCACCCGAGATCGAGTACCGGCGCGCCACGCAGGAGGCCCGCCATCCACTCCGTCAGTAAGACAGAAGAACGCTTGGGTCGAGCCGTCCACCGCTTGAGAAACATCTGCGCGCCGTCTTCATAGACCTTAATGGTCGGCGCAACAATGTGACTTGTGGTATGGTGCCGGGATGAACGAATGGCCATGCCGATGGAGATACGTATGAATCAATCCTGGTGGAACCTAACCGTTGCGCTCGTCTGTGTGACCGGAATGGCTTCGGTATCGTTGGCGGCTGCTCCGCCGGCTGTCACTCCGCCCTGCGACAAGTACCCACCCGCCAAACAATCACGCTGCGCTGAAATCTGGAAAGAACTGAATAAGGAAGACGGCCCGATCGTCGCACAATTCGGACTCGATCAACAGAAACGGCGAGAAGAAGGAAAAATCAACGCCCAGCAACATCTCGCCGAAAACATGGCGTTCATCAAGCAATCCACCGAGAAACGGATCGAACGGCTGAAAGAGCGTATGGCGAAAGACTAGTCACGCCAGTCTCGGGTTACGATACGCGAAAGAATTGATTCGATTCCTTCTCCCGGCCGATTTCGGTTTCCGGCCCATGTCCCGTCACCACAATCGTCGCCTCGTCGAGGGTGTACAACCGCTCCCTGATCGATTGTTCAATGGTATCGAAATCCCCGCCCCACAAATCCGTCCGCCCGATGCTGCCGCGAAACAGCGTGTCCCCCGCCAGCACCAGCTGGTCGTTGGGCGCGTGAAAACTCATCGAGCCCGGTGTGTGTCCCGGTGTGTGAAGAGCGATCAGCGCATGCTCACCAAGCAACACCTGCTCCTCATCCTTGAGCCAGTAATCCGGCATCGGCACGGCGACAAAGGGCACACCGAACATGCGGCACTGCACCTCAAGATTCTTCCACAGATCGAGGTCGTCGTGATGCAGACACAGCGCCGCCCCCGTCGCCTGCTTCATCGTACCGGAGGCAAGAAAGTGGTCGAAGTGGGCGTGGGTATGGAGGATATGGCTGACCGTGAGGCCGAGCTTCTGTACTTCATGGAGAATGCGCGCAGAGTCGCCGCCGGGATCGACCACAATGGCCCGCTTCGTAACCGGATCGCCGAGGATAGAGCAGTTGCAGCCCAGAGGAAGCACCGAGAAGGTTTTCCGGATCAACGCAGCCATAGCGGGCCATGCTACAGTCCGACGACCGTGCTGCGCAAGCTACGGGCGCTGTCCGCCCTGTATAGTCCAGATCACTTCGGTATCGACAATCGTCCACTCCCGCTCTTCTCGATGGAACCAGACGAGAAAACCTGCGCCTGTTTCGTCAGGGCGCATCTGCTCGATATACACAAGCGCCTGATCCTGCCGAAGCGTCCGCCCCACCCGCGAGAAGGCCAGCCGCTCCAACACCGGCAGGGCCTGCACGGGGACAGCGGCAGATGCTTCCGGTTCTTCAATCAACCGGCCCGTGACAAATCGATAGCGAACCCCAAATCCAAACCGGCCTTCAAGCCGGCCGGCCTCGCGATTGGCTCCGACAAAATCCCTTACCAGATCCGGCGGCAGCCGGCCCATAAAATAGTCCCGATCCTGAACGGACCCGACCGTCATCGGCTCCGTCTGATCTGGAAACAGCCGGGCCACCGTCATACGCTCGATCACCACCAGCCTGGTGTATGAGGTAAGAAATATGCTCTCGACGGCCTGATCGTACAGCGCATAATCCTCGACGGGAACGACCGAAGGGGCAGGAGTCCCCTCTGCGAGGAGCAATCCCGGCGTAGGAAGACAGGTCAGGATCAGAAGGGCCGGCAACATCACGCATTTCATGTTGCGCCGAGCATAGTCTCGACGAATACGCGCGTCAATTCACACATTCCATCATAGACAAGCCGACATGAAGCATGGATAATCATCCGCATCACCAGGAGGAACACCGTGCCCCGATCAATCACGAAGTTCGGTTACGCCGCAGCATGGCTTGCCATCATGCTGTGTTCATTCTCGGCGGGCGGCTGTCAACCGGACGATGCTCCCCTCAAAGCGGAGAACGACACCCTAAAAAAACAAGTGGTCAAACAGGAATCCCTGCTGAGCTCTCTGCAAGACGGGAACAAGGTCATGCAGCAGCAGATCGATCTGCTCAATCAAGAACTCCGCGATGCCAAGCACGCCGCCGAGTCATCCAAGACAGAAACCCAGAACCTGGCTGAGCGGCTGGAGATGCAGGTGGATCAAGCCAAGCGCATGAACGTGGAAGTCCAACAAATGGCATCGTCCCGAGCGGCGCAGAATCTCAAGATCGACGACAAGGGCGCACAGTTCGAGACGCTCCCCCGCCC
>JABMDH010000062.1:0-2935 GCA_015904075.1 Nitrospira sp. | reverse complement strand
GAAGTCCAACAAATGGCAGCGGCCCGAGCGGCGCAGAATCTCAAGATCGACGACAAGGGCGCACAGTTCGAGACGCTCCCCCGCCCCTTAGGCGCCGTCAGCAAAGTCGTTGAGGAGTCGCTTGCGCGTAACGGCTATCAACTCAAGGCCGGCATCAAAATGGACCAGAAAGCCGTCTTCGTGACGGATCGCAAAGTCTCGACACCCACGTCATTGGAAGTCGCCGGATTTCGAAACCAATATCTTATCTCCCTCCAAGCTCTGCCCGGCAATACCACTAAACTGGGCGTCAAGGCTGAATTTGAGAAGGTCGCTCAAGGCGGGCGTATCCTGAGCGTGAGCGCCGAGGAAACCGCCGAGATCGAACGCCGCCTGATCGGGGATATTCGTAAAGCGCTCGAACCCGCCAATAAGACTTAGCAATCTAGCCGACATGGTCTTCCTGACTCTGCGATTGCCATGCGACGCAGCAAAGCACGCTTTTCTTGGTCGAAGCCAAACCCCGTGCTAGCATTTCTCCGCTATGGCCCTCTCCACCAGCGTACACGATCTCCGAACCCTGATCCGGTCCTGCCACCCGCTCATCATCATTGAGACGGTGGAGGAAGAACGGGTGTCCGATCTCCTGCAATCGGTGACTGCGCAAGAGCGGATGCCGCTCTTTGAATGGTCCGTGACCAGAGGACTCACCCGTGCCGACGAGCCCACGCTCAGCAAAATGACCGCCACGCCGTTGGCCGTGCTCCAACACCTTCAGACCTTGACCGTGGAGGCGGTCTTCTGGCTCAAGGACCTTGCGCCTCATCTGCAAGAGCCGCCGGTCGCCCGCCAGCTCCGTGAAGTCGGAACCGTTTTCAGTCGCTCTCGGGCAACCTGTGTGATCACCGGCCACCCTATTACGCTGCCGCTCGACATTGAGAAACTCACCGTTCGGCTGGACCTGCGATTGCCGGATCGAGACGAACTGCAAGCCATGCTTCGAAGCGTGCTGCAATCGCTGGGGCCCAAAATGTCTCCGCGACGGCCCCGCTCGACAACCGTAGTCCAAAGCATCCTCAGTTCCATCGGCGACTCCAAAACGGCCCAGCAGGGTCCTTCGGCTCAGGAACGCGACGCCATCCTGCGCGCCTTGCAGGGCTTAACCCTTCACCAAGCCCGTCAGATCGTCACGCAATGTCTCGTCGAGGACGGCACCCTCTCGGCCGATGACGTACAGAACATACTGAAACGCAAGGTGCAGGCGATCAAGGACGGCGGCCTTCTGGAGTACTATCCGCTCGAAGACAATCGATTCGAGTTGGGAGGATTCGTCAGCCTGAAATCCTGGCTGGAACGCGCGAAGGTCGGATTTACCGCGGAGGCCAAGGCGTTAAATCTGACATCCCCTCGCGGCATCATGCTCGTCGGCGTGCCCGGCTGCGGCAAATCGCTCGCCGCGAAAGCCATCGCGCGTGAATGGCAGCTGCCGCTCTTAAAACTCGATGCAGGACGGCTGTTCGACAAGTACGTCGGTGAATCGGAAAAAAACTTCCGCAAGGCGATCGAGACGGCCGAATCGTTGTCGCCGATCGTCCTGTGGGTCGATGAAATCGAAAAGGCGATGGTCGCAGGAGGCGGAAGCGGCGACGCCGACGCAGGTTTGAGCCGGCGGCTGTTCGGGGCCTTTCTCACCTGGCTGCAAGAGAAGAAACAAGAGGTGTTCGTCGTGGCCACCGCGAACGATCTCTCCTCTCTTCCTCCGGAACTCCTTCGCAAGGGCCGGTTTGACGAAATATTCTTCGTGGATCTTCCGGACGACGGCGAACGGGAGGCCATCTGGAACATTCACCTGGGCCTCCGCAAGCAGGACCGCACGCGCTTCGATCTCGTCAAGATCGTCAGTGCGAGCGACGGCTTCAGCGGCTCCGAGATCGAACAAGCGGTCGTCGCGTCGCTCTATCGCGCTCTCCATCAGAAAACACCGCTGACCACGGATCTATTGATCGAAGAACTGACTCACACGATGCCGCTCTCCGTCACGCGGCGCGAAGATATCGACGCACTTCGGCAGATGGCTGAAGGCCGGTTCGTCAACGTACGGTGACATCCATGCGACTCTTCTTCATCACCGGAACCATCGCCGTTGTGACGCTTGTCGGTTGTGCGACACCGTCGATTGAATCCCCTCAACGATCGCTGTCGAACCAACCTCCTCAGATGTCGATCACGGCACACCGCCTCTGTTGCCCCTCCGGCCTGCCGAGCCCCAGCCGATCAACGATCGTACAGACGGCGGCCACACTCGTGGGCGCGACGACGATCACGAGCAAGGGCCGAAAGATCGCCTACGACTGTGCCGGCGTCACACGCGCGGTCTTCTTGAAGCACGGCATCGATCTCTATGACACCGGCTCCGACGATCCCAAGGCCAACGGCGTCCGGCTCATTTATGACCATGTGCGCCGGCACGGCATCGTCCACCAGGGGCCGGCGACCCAGCCCGGAGACTTGGTGTTTTTTGACAACACCTGGGATTTCAACGGAGATGGAGAATGGAATGACCCGCTCACCCACGTCGGCATCGTCGAACGGATCGAATCGGACGGCACGGTGGTGTTCATCAGCCGCGTCGCCGACGCCATCCAGCGGTACCGCATGAACCTCCGCCACCCGCAGATCCATAAGACCGCCGACGGCCGTATTCTCAATGACTACATCAGGCGCAAACTCCCCAGCGACCCAAACCGCCTAGGCCGTCTCGCCGGGGAACTATTCGCATTCTATGGCACTCGCCTGCCCTCTTAAGGAAAAGACTGAATAGTCTGCCGACTTTTTGCATGACTGAGATACAAACCATCTCAACGGATTTTCAAGAGTTTTTAGCAAAGATGCGCATCGTCGGCTTCTTCCGATTACAGCCCCGGCTTGTAGCAACCGATAAGGAACTGTGGCGAGA
>JABMDH010000061.1:15598-22230 GCA_015904075.1 Nitrospira sp. | reverse complement strand
CATCAGATGCGCGTTGCGAAGCAGCCACGGCGGGCAGAAAGGCGAGGCGATGTCGTTCATGCCCTCATCATAATGCAAAACCAGGCTCGATGCGTACTGCGAATGTGTGCTGTTAGGGTCCGCTCTTGTCGGCCAGGCGAACCATGGTGTATGCGCGGTGGCGATCGATCCCTGAGCGGCCTACAAGCACATCGAACGGCTGGACCATATTTGCGAAATTGTCCTGAAGAGCGGCGTGGCGGCTCGGTCAGCTACTCGGCAATCCACTTCCCTGGCGGCGTAGCGTGAACGTTCACCAACGGATAGAAGGAATGGCTATGGCGATGTCGGAAACAAGATGTACGGCTCCGGCGGTTCCTGATTGGGTGGAAAGTAGGTCGGCGCTTAAATAAGAAGCGGGTGACATCAATCAAGATATCACCCGCCTTGTGTCGAGGTTGGCTCCCCGGGCAGGACTCGAACCTGCGACCAGCCGGTTAACAGCCGGCTGCTCTACCAACTGAGCTACCGGGGAACGAAGGGTCAATCGGAAGCGAAGCGTATTCTAGCAAATGGGGATGCCAAGGGGAACGACTTTTTAAACGTCGAAATCTTCGGTCTCATCCTCGTCGGAAGAGGCATCTGTGTTGCCTTTGGCCACGGCGGCATAGTGTTTGGCCCAGGTCAGGTACAGATTGCCGCTGTCCCGCATCGTATCAGCTGCCTTGACGAGCTTGTCCACCAGTTCCGGGTCTTTGCCGGTCGCTTGAATGATTGCGGCCTGCCGCTCGATGGCTTTGGGGTAAAGGGTGATCAAGCCTGAAATCTCACTGAGTAGTTCGTCGATGGTGTTATCTTCGTTTTCCATTGGTCCCCTCGTACCCAAGAAAAAACCCCATAGCGCGAACGCCATGGGGTTTTGCGAGTGTTAGCCCGCGATGGCTTATCCTTGATAGGCTTGCCCCAGCGCCGCCGACTCACCCTTCTTGGTCATCAGCTGCCCGGTGGCGCTGACGGCCTGCATGGTGATGGCAAAGTGCTTGGCGGCGTCACAGACGATCACGCAGAGCTCGCAACCCTTGCAGCGATCGATGACGACCTCGGCCACCATCTTGTTGCTGTTCAAGTCAAGACAGTTCGCTTCCGGACAATACATAATACAGAGCCGGCAGCCCTTCTTTGCGGTACACTTTTCGTCGATGACCTGCGCTACGTTATACATGCCAGTGGGTTCCTTCTTCTCTTAAGCCGCGACAGCCGGATTGCCGATACGCAACTCGATCTTGTTCTTGTCAGCCCATTCACTAGCGATTTCGTAGGCCGCTTTGACGGTTGCCAGGTTCTTGGCCAACAGCATTTCCTTCTTGGCGAACTTCTTCTTGATGGCTTCGTCCAGGGATGCCGTTCCTCCTGAGGCCACGAACTTCTTTCCAAACCGCTCTTGGAGGGCGCCATCAAGGGCTTCCATTGAGACGCACTTGGTAATACCTGATACGGAGCCGATCATCGCCATATTGGTCGAGAGCTCGGTACCGGCCACTTCAATGGCCAACTCGGTGCCCGCGATATAAAACACCGCGACGTTCAAGTCCTTGAGCCGTTCTACGTCGTCATCGGATAGCAACGGCTGGGCAGAATTGATGACGACCACGCCGCCTTCCTTCACGCCGGAATAAAATGGCATGGTATAGCTTTTCCCCATGGTGATGACTTGGGGATGAAAGACCTGAATGACATCAGGGAATACCAGCTCACCGCGGTCGTAGATCCGTTCAATCCCGATGCGGCAGTAACTCTCTGCCGGCGCCATGCGTTTCTCTGCGCCGAAGAACGGGTTGGAGATCGAAAATTTACCATCGCGGTTGGCAGCCATAGCCAAGACGTGCGCAGCGGTGACCGCGCCTTGTCCGCCCAAACCTGACATCCGGATATTCAATCGTCGCTTAATCATATATCTGCCTCCGGTCTGATTACGCTGATGCCTGGCTCGCCAGTTGCTTGGCGGCTGCTTTCCGTTCCTTGTCCTTCGCCGCCAGTTCGGCGAGCAATTGCTTGGCCGGCTCGCTGACGTATTCCTTGTAGGCAAACCGCTCGGTCGGCTTCTCTAGCCCTTCAGAATCCAATCGAAAAAGTCTTGGGCCGTTTCCGCATGCCAGACGAGCATGCCGGTATTCAATAGATAGGCAATTTCGAGCGTGTCCGGTTGGATCGAGAGCGGCGAATTGATCCCTCGGCAGGTGACGATCATTTGAATCGGCAGCCGCGAGCCTGCCCACATCGGGAAGTTTTCCATTGCGCGCATTGTGCCGGGGCCCGCTGTTGTCGTGAACACACGGGCACCGCCGAACGCCGCGCCGGCGCACTGCGACATGACGGCAAACTCACTCTCGCCGCGGAAATAGTCACCAATATATCCTTCGGCAAACAATTCGCCGATTAGCGCTGCCGCTTCCGATTGTGGAGTGATCGGATAGGCAATCATCACATCGCAGCTGGATCGGCGGACCGCTTCCTTGATGACTTCGGAACCCGTAAAGAACGACGGGGTCCTTGGAGCTTCATTCATGAGCTTCCAGGGATCAGTGTATATTTGTCCCTTTTTATTCGGTGTCCCGATAACTGAGGGGGGTGTAGCCATGGATCCAGCCTCCTTTTTGGCTTGAGCTTCCGGTGTTTAGCTGGAAGCTCCATTCTTGGCTGATTCCAGCCGTGGTTGGACTGTTCCTTTTAACCGTTTAATCGTATCGGCCAGTTTCATGATTTTCTCGACCGACGCATCACGGAACGACAGCATCGCGTCTTCGTGGCCGGCTTGCGCGCACATGGCGATCGTATAGCATGAGGTGCCGCCGCGAATAATTTTCAGCGACAAATTGGCTTGATGACAATGCACGCCGACAAACATGCAGCAGTCGATTTTGTTGTGCCAGATCGTCAGATTCGGGTGATTGGGATTGATTTCAACTTCCGGATTGATCTTCGGGTATTTGGGGCGATAATCCGGCATGGGGATCAGCATCGCATGTTGGCCTGGTTGAACACATTCCTTCAATGTGTTGTACAGATGCCGGATGGCGGTCGCTTTCTTTGCCGCCTTTTCATTCCAGGCCCATAAGACTAACGGGCCGGGGAAAATCGTCGGCACTTTTGCCATCAGGAATTGCCGCGCGGCTTCCTCGTACGCCTTTTCTTCCGGGGCGATGACGCCGTTGATATGGGCTTCGCCTGGGTTCGGCAACTGGATCCCCATGCTGGCGGCCGCTGGGGGTAGAAAGTGTTCAGGACCTGGGAGCACACGGTACTCGCTCATTGCGGCCTACACTCCGAGTGAAAGGTTGATTTGACTAAAGAGCAACGATTTTTCACAGGCTTACTCATCACAATCTAAGCTGTTTCCCGTTCTTTCCGCAACCTCGCAGAAGGCCCAGGCTAGCGAGCTTTTGGTCTACAGAAGCAGTGCAGGTTTAGGCCTATGGGACTAACCCGTTTACGAGTGCTCCAGTTCCCAGACTCCCATAGAGGACGCCATTATAGGTGGCGCTATCTTGCGTTGTCAAATGATGTCGGGGCGCTATTTGCAGCGCTGTGCACAGGCAAAATAGAAGAGCCTGGTATAGTCGGATGGTCAAGCCTTGCTAAGGGATCTGTTTGCACGCTTCGACTGATCCGAGCATACAGGCATGCTCAAAGTCATCCTTTGCCAGGCGTCCTTGGAGTTGCTCCCGGTAGAGCGCGGCTCTAGTGAGGAGCGCCTGCATATCCGCCGGCTCGGCCCGAAGCACCGTGCTCAAGTCATTGATGGCTTGAGCTGGCTGGTTCAGCTTTCTATAGAGGTCGCTCCTGAGCAGGTAGGCTTCTTTGTAATAGGGCATCCAGCCGTCCGGCACATGGGAGGTTATGGATTTTTGTAGCACGGCTAAAGCGGCCGACCACTGTTTGGTCGTCATAAGCTTGCGTGCCTGGTTGGTATAGAGCGTAATCAAACGAAGATGCGCAATGTCGAACAGCGGATCCAATGCGAGGGCGCGCTCGTATGAACGAACTGCGTCGTCCGTCCGGTGGAGCCATGTGTAGACGTCACCCTGGCCGAGTAGGGCCCAGATGTTTTGTGGATCGATGATGAGCGTCCGGTCAAAGTCCATGCGGGCATTGTCAATATACTTGGAGTATTCGCTGAGTGTGGACTTTTTTGAATATGCAGCGGACACGAGTTGTAGATAAGTCTGTCCACGCACGACCAGGGGGGCTGTAGCCTGAGGGTCTAAGACGGCGGCTTCCGATGTCAGGTCCAGCTTCTGACGGAGGTTTGGAGTCAGGATCGCTTTCTCGATCAGCGCGCGAGCCCGTTCGCGAGATCCCTCTCGCCCGGGTGGTTCGATCACGAGTGTGTGTACGCCGGGGGGGGTCTTTTTCATTTCCCGGAGCTGCGCCTTGAGTTCGGAGTTTTCTTTCTGGAGCCGTCGGAAGTGTTCAGCCAGCTGTTGTTCGGATTGCCAGCGCCGGATGGCGTCTTGCAGATGGTCCAGATCGACGAGCGCACGGATGCGGATAAAGAAGCTGGGACGGTCCTGTTCGAAGGAACGGGAGGACTCAAGAACTTCTGTTTTGGTAATGGCTGAGGCAATCGTACGGATCTCCAGAGAACTGGCTTGAAAGCTTTTGCCGTCAGCAGTTTTTTCAATATCGAGAAGCGTAGACTCGATATACATGCCTGCCTCTTCGATCGCTTTGCGCTTGGCTCGTTGGAGAACTTTTTCTTCGGCCTGAGCCAGCGTATCGCCGTCTGCCATCAGGTAATGGGCTTCCGCCACTACCGTGGTATCCAATGCGGACGCCGATGGAGGAAGAACACTGACTGCTGCGGTTGCGGCCAGAAGGGCTACGAAGTGGCGCAGAGACATATCAATACTATACCACCGCTCAAATCGGTGAAGAGCGGCATGCTGCAGGCAATGATTCAGTCGATTATATATGGAGACCGGAGAGAGCCGAACGGTATGGGAAGATCGGCTAGCGGGGTTTGGGCAACACCTGCATAAACGGATGGACTTCAACCCGCTCGAATATTCCGTGCACTGTATAGGGATCAGTGCGAGCGAACGCAGGGCGTGTAGAGCTGCAGGTAGGTCGGGCCGATCTCACGGGCGACATGGACGGCGTTACGGATGACCTTTTCGACCAACGATGGCTTGCTGACCGTGCAGTTGACGACATAGTGGCAACCGGATTCGCGGGCGATCTCAGGCAGCCGCACCTTGTCGAACAGTTTTCCGACCGGGGCCATCTTGGCGACGAACCCCTTTTGCATCAATCCGCTTTCCTGACCGCCGGTATTGGCGTAGAGCTCGTTGTCGAAGCAAATCGTCGTGAATTTTTCTTGTCTGAACCAGGCTTGCAACGTCATGTCCAAACCGATATCGACAGTTGCGCCATCGCCGGCAAGGACGACGACATCCTTGACGCGGCCCGGGAAGCGGACGCTCAAAGCACGCTTCAGACCGGAAGCGACCGCATTCTGGTTGCCGAACAGAGAGTGAATATTGTGCACGGCCACCATCGGGAACACCAAGCTGGTGCAGCCTGTGGAGCCGACCATGACGGTGTCTTCCGGGTTCGGGAGCGAGGCCAGGATGTAGCGGAATGCCATGGACTCCGGGCAGCCGGCGCAGAGCGAGTGTTGCTCGATGAGTTCCTTGGAGGAACCGATGTCTTTCCAGCCACGATCTTCCTTGCCGTAGGTGGCGCTCTTCACGAGATCCTGATAGTCCGACGGCATGATGTCGTACAGGTCTTCAGAGATTTGAATACGCTCTTTGCTCATTAGGGCCTCCTCAGGGTCGCTCGTAGGAGCGGCCCGGTTCAAAGTCAGTACTGATCAGCTTCCACGACCGGCCAGGGAGAAGGACTTCATCCCGAGGGCCGTCTTGATTTCAGACACGATGATTTCTGGCGGCATCGTCATACCGCCGCAAACGTGCGGGCCGGCATGGACGCGATGCGGGTTTGGGATGGTGGCGCGGATTTCCTTGGCCAACCAGCCGGTTACATTGAACTCCGGCACGAAGATATGCTTGGCATTCTTCGTCGCTTCGCGGATTTCCTCTTCCGGCCAGGGACGCAGCGTTTTCACCTTGACGAGCCCGCAACGCACGCCTTCTTCTTCCAGGAGGCGGATGGCTTCACGCCCCTGTGAAACGGCCGTGCCGGACGCCACGATCAAGACCTCGGCATCGGTGTTTTCCGTGTCGATCAGGCCGTTCAGCCAATGGATTGAGTGCTTCCTCGAACGTTCGATTGCGGCCCAGATTTCCTGCTGCCAGCTCGCGTGGGTCGCATAGCTGATGTAGTTGCTCTTCATCACGAATGGATCGCGCATCATGCGGACCGGCGGGCATTCCATATCCATGCAGGGCACCGGTGAACGATAGGGGTCATACGGTGGCAAGCACATGTCGGCCGGCGTGAGATTCACCACGTCTTTCGTGTGCGTCACGAAGAACCCGTCGCAGCAGAGCGCGAGAGGCAGATGCACATCCGGCTCTTCCGACACCATGTAGCCCTTCAGAATCCAATCGAAAAAGTCTTGGGCCGTTTCCGCATGCCAGACGAGCATGCCGGTATTCAATAGATAGGCAATTTCGAGCGTGTCCGGT
>JABMDH010000061.1:12322-15498 GCA_015904075.1 Nitrospira sp. | reverse complement strand
GACGCCGTTAATATGGGCTTCGCCTGGGTTCGGCAACTGGATACCCATGCTGGCGGCCGCTGGGGGTAGAAAGTGTTCAGGACCTGGGAGCACACGGTACTCGCTCATTGCGGCCTACACTCCGAGTGAAAGGTTGACTTGACTAATTTCTAAGGAGGAACAATTTTTCACAGGCTTATTCATCACAATCTAAGCTGTTTCCAGTTCTTTCCGCAACCTCGCAGAAGGCCCAGGCTGGTGAGCTTTTGGGCTACAGAAGCAATGCCGGTTTAGGCCTATGGGACTAACCCTTTTGCGAGTGCTCCAGTTCCCAGACTTCCATGGAGGACACCATTATAGGGGGCCCTATCTTGGGTTGTCAAATGATGCCATGGCGGTCATTTGCAGTGCTGTGAGTAAACAGAATTCAAGAGCATAGTATGGTCAAGCCTTGCTAAGGGATCTGTTTGCACGCTTCGACTGATCCGAGCATACAGGAATGCTCAAAGTCATCCTTTGCCAGGCGTCCTTGGAGTTGTTCACGGTAGAGCGTGGCTCTCGTGAGAAGCGCCCGCATATCTGCCGGCTCGGCTCGAAGATGGCTTGAGCCGGCTGGTTCAGCTTTCTATAGAGGTCGCTCCTGAGCAGGTAGGCTTCTTTGTAGTAGGGCATCCAGCCGTCCGGCACATGGGGGGTTATGGATTTTTGTAGAACGGCTAAGGCGGCCGACCACTGTTTGGCAGTCATGAGTTTGCGTGCCTGGCTGGTGTAGAGCGTGAGCAAACGAAGATGCGCAATGTCGAAAAGCGGATCTAATGCGAGGGCGCGCTCGTATGAACGAACGGCGTCGTCCGTTCGATGGAGCCATGTGTATACGTCACCCTGGCCGAGCAGAGCCCAGATGCTTTGTGGATCGATAATTAGCGCCCGGTCAAAATCCATGCGGGCGTTGTCGATGTACTTGGAGTATTCGCTGAGCTTGGCGTTTTGGGAATAGGCGGCTGACACGAGTTGTAGATAGGTCTGTCCGCGCACGACCAGGGGTGCTGTAGCCTGCGGGTCTAAGGCAGCTGCTTCCGATGTCAGGTCCAGTTTCTGACGGAGGTTTGGAGTCAGGATCGCTTTTTCGAGCAGCGTGCGAGCCTGTTCGCGAGTTCCAGCTCGGCCGGGTGGTTCGATAACGAGCGTATGTACGCCGAGGGAAGTTTTTTTCATTTCCCGGAGCTGCGCCTTGAGTTCTGAATTTTCCTTCTGCAGCCGTCGGAAGTGTTCAGCCAACTGTTGTTCGGATTGCCAGCGTCGAATGGCGTCTTGCAGGTGGTCCAGGTCGACGATCGCGCGGATGCTGACAAAAAAGTTGGGACGATCCTGTTCGAAGGAGCGGGATGATTCAAGAATTTCGGTTTTGGTAATGGCTGACGCAATCGTACGGATCTCCAGAGAACTGGCCTGAAAACTTCTGCCACCAGCAGTTTTTTCAATATCTAGGAGCGTAGACTCGATATACATTCCTGCTTCTTCGATCGCTTTGCGCTTGGCCCGTTGGAGAACTTTTTCTTCGGCCTGAGCCAGCGTATCGCCGTCTGCCATTAGGTAATGGGCTTCTGCCACTACCGTGGTATCCACTGCCGACGCCGATGGAGGAAGAACACTGACTATAGCGGTTGCGGCCAGAAGGGCTACGATGTCGCGCAGAGACATATCATAATTATACCATCCCCTTGAATCGGTGGAGAACGGCGTGCTGTAAGCAATGATTCAGTCTGCCATATTATGGTGACTGTGAGGAGAACAGAAGGGTATGGGAAAATCAGCTAGCGGGGTTTTGGCAATACCTGCATAAACGGATGGACTTCAACCCGCTCGAATATCCCCTGCACCGTATAGGGATCGGTGTGAGCGAACTGCTCAGCCTCTTCTTGGGTTTGAAAATCCAGGACCAGCAGGCTTCCGGCCTTATCGGTCAGAGGTCCGGCCAGAATAACCCGCCCTTGTTCGTCCAGGGGTTTCAGGTTGGCTAAATGGGCGGGGCGGTGGATCTTGCGTTTCGCCTCTCCCTCGGGCCCATCGTAACCGATGATGACGAATAGCATATGGGTTAGGCAGGGTCTTCCAAGGGGCAACGGTCTTTATACCCGGTTGTGACTTCATGCCACCAGCGGATCTCTTTTTCACCGAGTTTCCAGCATAAATAGACAACCCGGCCGTCACGGACATACGGAAAATCACAGAGTCCGAGGTCGATATCTTTCACGACCACCCCCAATTCATGGATCGCGCGGAGGTTCGTGCTGATGTCCTGAAGGCTTGTGACGTAATGGGAGCCGACTGTTGTCCCGCCTCCGTGGTCGGCATTAGCCGAGGCTTTCTGCACTTCCTCACGAGTTTGAAGCAGGACCCCTTTTCGCTCTTGGACAGTGGTCAAGTGCGACTGAAGCTGAGGGATCAGCTGATTGGCTTCAAAGAGGGAAAAGACTCGGTCTGGAGTGGTTTCGTCGTCGTCGTGTGCCATGCAACATCCGTATGTCTGTGTAACATATTTTGAATTCAGGGAACAAGCGGCACATCGACAAAGGCTGGGATGATTAGGAGGATATAGGGGAAAAGAGTGGATGCCAGGGGAGGGGAGATCGTGAGAGAAGAAAAATAATAGATGTCAGTTGACAACCAGCCGGGTGCTCAGTATGATCCACACAACATTCCAGTGTGAATACAGTTCTCACCGATAAAGAACTCAATTCAGGAACCTGTCTCGGGCCAAGCTCCAGCAAGTGTGGAGATGAGAGAGTGTGCAGACCAACCCAATAGTTTGTTTATGCTCTGTGTCCCGGCAATCTCGGAGACCACATCTTTTCTGCATAGGTAGGTAAGCGTCCTCCACAAGCCATTCCATCCAATACGCACTGATCTATAGCCGTCAGGACAAGATAATACATTGAGCGCGTTTCGCATAGCCCATCAGTTTAAGCAAGTTGTCGTGATCCATAACCAAGCCAAGGGATCGAGAGGAGTCCTATGTCGGTAGCAAGGGGGGAAGTGATGTATCTCGCAGAGTTGAAACAAAAGTCGATTGCCGATCTCAATGACGTGGCCCGTGAGCTCAAAATCGAAGGAGCGGCCAATCTGAGAAAGCAGGAATTGATCTTTGCAATCCTGCAAGCTCAGACTGAGAAGAACGGGGTTGTCTTCGGAGAGGG
>JABMDH010000061.1:8487-12222 GCA_015904075.1 Nitrospira sp. | reverse complement strand
AGAGGTGACGCTGATCGTATTGTTGATCGACGAACGGCCGGAGGAAGTGACGGACTGGCAGCGTCAGGTCAAAGCGGAAGTCATCAGCTCGACCTTCGACGAACCGGCACAGCGCCACGCACAAGTCGCGGAAATGGTATTGGAGAAAGCAAAGCGGCTTGTCGAGCATAAGAAAGATGTCGTCATCCTGCTGGACAGTGTTACGCGGTTGGCGCGTGCCTACAACACGATTGCCCCGCCCAGCGGCAAGGTGCTCTCCGGAGGACTCGACTCCAACGCCCTGCAGCGTCCCAAACGGTTTTTCGGCGCAGCTCGAAACATTGAAAACGGCGGGAGTTTGACCATCATGGCCACTGCGTTGGTGGATACCGGCAGCCGTATGGACGACGTCATTTTCGAAGAATTCAAAGGGACTGGCAACATGGAAGTCCATCTGGACCGTCGGTTGGCCGACAAGCGTCTTTTCCCGGCGATCGACATCAGCCAGTCCGGCACGCGTAAGGAAGAATTGCTGGTGGATAAGGATCGCCTCAATAAAATGTGGATTTTGCGCAAGGTGCTGAGTCCGCTGGGGACGATGGAGGCGATGGAGTTCCTGATGGACAAGATCAGCGGCTCCAAGACCAATCAGGATTTTCTGCAGTCGATGAACCGATAGACGGCGCTTGTTTCTTGCGCCCTGCTTCGGATAGAGTACATTCCTCTTGCGGAGAGCGGAGTGAATGGTCGGTTTTGGTAAGGAGTGAGCAAATCATGCAAAAAGGTATTCATCCAGTCTATCGGGAAGCTACGGTCCATTGCGCGTGCGGCAATTCGTTCAAGACACGGAGCACCGTCGGCGACATTAGCGTCGATATCTGTTCCAATTGCCACCCGTTTTTTACCGGCACACAGAAGATCGTCGATACCGAGGGGCGTGTCGAGCGCTTCAAGAAAAAGTACGCAAAGAAGGACAAGTAGCGGTCCGTACGGTCATAGAAAGAGACCCTGCTTCGTCCCGAAGCAGGGTCTCTTTGTTTTTAAGGCCCGGCACGCAGTCGACGCGAAGGAACAAACTGAATGGACGCCGCGTTAGTCAAGAAATGGGAGTCTGTCGTCTCGCGCTTTCATGAGTTGACGGATCAGCTCATGGACCCCTCTGTCCTGAACCAGCCGGCGCAACTTCGCAAGCTCACGAAGGAACGGGCGGAACTTGAACCCGGCGTCAAACTGTTCGAGGCCTACCGCGATGCGGCCAAGCAACTGGAGGATGCCGCGCAGATTCTCGACGAGTGGGGTGAGGTAATCACCAACATCAACGAACGCAACTATCCGTCCCATCCGCACGGCAGGTTCGCTCTAGTGGCTCCGGGTTCTGCGGCCAAAATACCGGAGGATACGGTACGGATAGAATTGCACTCGCGCAAAGCCAAGTTGCTCGGGCGCGTGGAACTGAAGACAGATCCAGCAGGAGCAATGGCTTTGCAAAAGCAGTTCGCACTCACCCCACTCGGCAAGCCGGTCATCCAGCCAGCCGCACCGATGGCGACCTTCGGCAACGAGGAACTGATCGGTGTCGAACTATTTGACAACGTGGAAGCGGTACTCACCAGCGCAACAGATGTATCACCAATCGCCACACAAATGCAGGCGAAGGTTCGCGGTGTGGCGCAACAGGCGATAGATCCCAAGCTGCGCCACATCCTGGACCAATTCATCAAGAGAGAAGTGGTCCCCCAGTTCCTCAAATATGCCGTCAGCCAGTCCGGTGTCTTCAAGAACAATTGGCTAGGTACACTGGGTACCGGCAACTACGGTAGCGATTATTGGAAGCGCAGCTCCGCGAACCTGATAGGACTGGGAAGCTACGGTCCATTGCGCGTGCGGCAATTCGTTCAAGACACGGAGCACCGTCGGCGACATTAGCGTCGATATCTGCTCTAGCTGCCATCCGTTTTTTACCGGCACACAGAAGATCGTCGATACCGAGGGGCGTGTCGAGCGGTTCAAGAAAAAGTACGCAAAGAAGGACAAGTAGCGGTCCGTACGGTCATAGGAAGAGACCCTGCTTCGTTCCGAAGCAGGGTCTCTTTGTTTTTAAGGCCCGGCACGCAGTCGAAGCGAAGGAACAAACCGAATGGACGCCGCGTTAGTCAAGAAATGGGAGTTTGTCGTATCGCGCTTTCATGAGTTGACGGATCAGCTCATGGACCCCTCCGTCCTGAACCAGCCGGCGCAACTTCGCAAGCTCACAAAGGAACGGGCGGAACTTGAACCAGGCGTCAAATTGTTCGAGGCCTATCGCGATGCGGTCAAGCAATTGGAGGATGCTGCGCAGATTCTCGCCGATCCCTCGGCCGGGCAGGAATTGCACAAGATGGCGGCAGACGAGTCCGCCGTCTTGGGGCGAGCGCAACGAGACATGGAGGAACAGGCCAAAGAGTTTTTGATTCCCAAAGATCCGAGGGACGAGAAGAGTCTGGTCTTGGAAATTCGTGCGGGCACCGGCGGCGACGAAGCGGCTTTGTTTGCGGGGCAGCTGTTTCGCCTGTACACGCGATACGCGGAAAAAAAAGGCTTGAAGGTCGATACGGTCGAAGCGTCTGAAACCGGCATTGGAGGATACAAGAACATTGTTGCGCTGATCGAAGGGAAGAGCGCCTACGGTTATTTTAAGTATGAGGCCGGCGTCCATCGTGTCCAACGAGTGCCGGTGACTGAGGCCTCAGGCCGAATTCACACTTCCACCGTGACCGTGGCGGTGATGCCGGACGTCGACGAAGTGGACGTGAAGATCGATCCCGGGGACCTTCGGATCGATACGTTCTGTTCATCCGGGGCCGGAGGCCAGAGTGTCAACACCACCAAGTCTGCCGTCCGGATCACGCACATCCCGACTGGCGTGGTTGTATCGTGTCAGGACGAGCGGTCGCAATTGAAGAACCGCACCAAGGCCATGCGGACCTTACGGGCTCGCATCGTCGAGGCAGAACGTGAAAAGCAGGATGCGGAGATCGCCCAGAACAGGAAATCGCAGGTCGGCACCGGTGAACGGAGCGAAAAGGTTCGGACCTACAACTTCCCGCAGAACCGGGTGACGGACCATCGGGTCGGTGTGACCCTGCACAAGCTCGAGTTGGTGATGGAAGGCGATCTCGACGACATCGTCCAGGCGCTGAAGGCTCAACAGCAGCAAGCCGAAACGGCGAATGTGTAGAAGAGGCGGCGTCTTGCATGGCTGAGTCGAGGACGATAGAAGCGCTGGTCGTGTGGGTTCGGCGCACACTGGAGCAGGCCGGAGTGGAGACTGCGGCGCAGGAATCCCGATGGCTTGTCGCGCATGTACTGGAATTGGAGAGCCATCATCTGGCAAGCAAAGCGCAAGAGCCGGTTTCAGCCGAACAGTGGGCACATGCCGTTTCGCTGGCATCAAGGCGGGCAGCGCGTGAGCCGCTGCAATATATTCTGGGCACACAAGAGTTTTGCGGCCTTGAATTTCAGGTAAGCCCGGCTGTGCTGATCCCACGCCCGGAGACCGAGGTGCTCGTTCAAGAAGCGGTGAGGGCCGTCGATCTCGACAAAGAGTCCGTGCTTGTCGATGTGGGCACAGGCTCCGGTTGTGTGGCCGTGGCCTTGGCGACAATCTTGGAGAACGCGCGTATTGTTGCGGTGGATCGCTCTCCGCAGGCATTGGCGGTTGCAAAGGGGAATGCGGAGCGGCATGCGGTGGCCGAGAAGATCGAGTGGATGGAAAGT
>JABMDH010000061.1:6254-8387 GCA_015904075.1 Nitrospira sp. | reverse complement strand
GCGTTGTTCAGCGGGCCTCTGGGTACCGAGTTTCATGAGCGATTGCTGCGCGAGTCCAAAGAGTTCCTTGTGCCGGGTGGAACACTGGTGATGGAAATCGGTCAGGGCCAATGTGCCGCCGTGCGGCAGCTGGCAGAGCGCATCGGAGGCTATGCGCCGTTACGGGTGGTCGAAGATGAAGCTGGAATTGAGCGGGTCGTGATCGCAAGACGGCCGGATTAGGACATACGGGCGCGATGGATCGCATTGTTATTACGGGCGGGAATCGGTTGCGGGGGGAAGTCCGCATCAGCGGTGCTAAAAATTCCGCGTTGCCTATATTGGCCTCGACCATACTGGGTGGCGGTGAATGTGTCATTACGAATGTCCCGCGTGTGGCCGATGTGTTGACCATGGGGAAGCTGTTGGGGATTTTCGGGGCGACAGTTTCCCATGAGGGCAATCGGGCGGTGATCAAAGCAGACGTCATCAATTCCACCGAGGCCCCCTACGATCTTGTCAAAACCATGCGGGCCTCCGTGCTGACATTGGGGCCTTTGGTCGCCCGTTGGGGGCAGGCCAAGGTGTCGTTGCCCGGCGGGTGTGCGATCGGGTCGCGCCCGGTCAATCTTCATCTGGCAGGACTGGCAAAATTAGGGGCTGACATTTCCATCGAGCATGGGTATATCACCGCAACGGCGAAACGGTTGAAAGGTGCTCGGATCTATTGCGATACGCCGACAGTGACGGGAACCGAGAACTTGATGATGGCGGCATCACTGGCTGAAGGGACGACGGTATTGGAGAATGCGGCCAAAGAGCCCGAGATCGTCGATCTGGCTGATTTTCTGTGCAAGCGTGGCGCCCGTATTGAGGGAGCCGGGACGGATGTCCTTACGATCGAAGGGGTCAGGGAGTTGCAGGGCGGGGAGCATGAGGTGATTCCCGATCGCATCGAGGCCGGTACTTTTCTGGCCGCCGGAGCCATGACGAGAGGCGATGTGACCATCACCCATTGCCGACCCGCCCATCTGGAAGCCATTCTGATGAAGTTGAGAGAAGCCGGAGCGGAGGTGTCAGCCGAAAAAGAACGAGTCCGGATCACCGTGCCAAAGAGACTGAAGGGAACCGATATCAGGACCTTGCCTTATCCCGGTTTCCCGACTGATATGCAGGCGCAAATGGCGGCGTTGATGAGTCTTGCCGAGGGCACGAGCATCGTGACGGAGACAGTGTTTGAGAGCCGTTTTATGCATGTCGAAGAGTTGCGACGGATGGGGGCGGACATCCGTGTCGAAGGCAATCGGCTTGTGGTGACGGGGCGTCAAAGCTTGACGGGTGCGCCGGTGATGGCCTCGGACCTTCGGGCGAGCGCCGGGCTGATACTTGCCGGTCTGGCCGCTGATGGAGTGACCGAAGTGCAACGGGTCTATCATCTTGATCGGGGCTACGAGCGGATTGAAGAAAAGTTGCGGGCGTTAGGGGCACAGATCGAACGTCGGAAGTCGAGTGCGGCGGCTGTGCGCTAGGAGGCTGTAGAAAACTCGGTGTATCCATAAACTGCCGGTAAAGCCTTGCGTATGGTACGGATGTCACAATAGCCACAGGATGCTCAAAAAGGCCATCCAGCAAGGCCGCAGCGAGTGAAGTGGCGAGGCGTACGCTTCGGTACGTTGAGCCGCTGAGCGATGCGAGAACGCCGCTGGGGGACTTTTTCAGCATCCTGCTAGGAGGTCGGATGCTGACCATTGCGTTATCAAAGGGGAAATTGATCGAATCGGCGCTGGATTTGTTTCGGCGAGCCGGGTATGAAGCCGCCGGGTTATCCGGTGAAAGCCGGCGGCTGGTATTTGTTTGTGAAGAGATCGGCATGACGTTTCTGATCGTCCGGCCCAGCGATGTGCCGACTTATGTGGAATATGGGGGGGCGGACGCCGGAATTGTCGGCAAAGACGTTCTGTTAGAGCAAGACAGCGATGTCTATGAGCCATTGGATTTAGGGTTCGGAGCGTGTAGAATCTCGGTCGCCGCGCTGAAGGGAGAGGGGCTGCGCGATCGATTGTCGTCCAAGATCCGCGTCGCTACCAAATATCCCAAGATTACCGAGCGGTTTTTCAATCAGCGAGGCCTCCCGGTCGAGATCATCAAGCTCTA